>NZ_CP009238.1:1632557-1959069 GCF_000743945.1 Basilea psittacipulmonis DSM 24701
CCTTGCTCAAGAAATCATAAAAAAAGTCTCTCATGATCCCATGGTTACATCAACACATCGCAATAAACCTCGCCAGATCAAAAAAGCGACTCCCGCTCAATCAAGCACAAAAGCCACTCGCACTCAATCAAGTGCTAAAACCGCTCACTCAAAAACCAGTGTTAAACCGAAAACTAATGCTAAAACGAGTGTTACACCCCATACAAAAACAAACACTCATAAACCCCAATCCTCTACAAAATAAGATGTAAATCACACACGCTACATCTTATTTTCTTTCTGTTTTACTTTATCTACCACAACCCTGCTAAACAGCATGCAGAAAAATATCTCAGCGACATTAACACAAACTGTATAAAAAAATCCGTCAACAAAAGTTGACGGAAATTTTGTAAAAGATGAATTTAAGTTAGTCGCAATCTGCTACCGTTCCTATAGTTATTTAACAGATTGATCAGGTGCCAGATCCCCTTGCAATCGTTTCACCACACTTTCAGGTAGCAATCTTCTTTCTTTCTCGAAGTTAACCGCCGTTAAATAAGCGGCAAACGGAGTAATATGATCACGATCAGAATACGTAAATTCGCCATTTACCAATACATCAGGCGTATAAGGAGTGATATCCACCCAATAGACATTAGGTAAAGAAATAATCGTATTTTTAATTTTTTCATTACTTTCTTTTGAGAACTCAAATTTATGTATTGGTTTACCTCCCGGAATATATTTTTCTAATCCAAAATATGATAGTTGTCGATATTTTTTAGGATGATAACTAACTGTATATACATCTGAGAAAACATAAACGATCTTATCCTTAGATAGGTATTTAACGAATTCATAGAATTGTTGATAAAAATCAGGATGAATATATCGGTCTCGATTATTTCGGTCAAATACGGGATAATCGGCCGAATACAAATCATAGTAGTAGCTTAAAATCACTACTTTATATTTTTTTATTGCTTCAAGATTATTTAAACAAACTGGATTATTAATAATCTCACCTTGAGCAGAAATAGGAAACTTACATTCCTCATCATCGGAATTCAAATTCAAGAGTTTTACATTCCAACCTTCTTTTGAACCCACATAATTAAAGAAATAAGTCAAGTGTCCTGCATGAGAATCTCCTATTAACAGAACGTCTTTAGGATATTCATTTTTCACCCACAAATCCGTATGGGTGGGGGGGGGGTATTTCAAATTGTGCTTTAAGCTTGTTAAGCGTATAGGTATAACCCAATAATAAAACACTAGGCAAAAAGTAAAATAATAAAAGTGTCTTCTTAAATGAGAATTTCGTGTAGCGACATTTTTGCTCAATAAAGATATAACTAAATATTGACAACAACACAGTCAATACAGAAATTACCAATAGTTGTATGGGTGTAAATGGATCTTGGGTACCTATCACATATTTAAAAAAGGTAATAATTGGCCAGTGCCATAAATATAAAGAATACGACAATAAACCAATTTTTACTAAAACAGAAAAAGACAATAATTTTTTAATCCAAATTGAGAAAGGTGCAAAATATATCAATCCTGCGGTCATGAAACACGGTAATAATAAAGCCATACCAGGAACATATTTCATGTCTTCACGATACCAATAAAAACAAAGAAATAAACCACATAAACATATACCTGATATGAGATCCGCTAAAAATGATTGTTTATTTCCTGTCTTAATTTCTGACACAATTAAAGATAATGCTGAACCGATAAGCAATTCAAAAAATCTCAACTGCGGTAGATAATAAATATTGGAAAATTTAGTATAAAAAGAACGCGGAATAAAGCTTAACAAGACGCTAATAAGAATGAATGCTGTAAAGATTAACAACAAGGTTTTCGTTTTCTTACTAAACCATTTGTAAATGCAGAAAAACAAAAAAGGAAAAATAAAATAAAATTGTTCTTCAACCGCTAATGACCAGATATGAATCAAAGAATTCTCTTCTGTAATCGGATCAAAATAACCATGCCTTAATTTAGCAAAAAATATATTTGCTAGGAAAATAACTGAAAACTCGGCCTCTTGTTTTAAAAGACCAAAGTCAGAACGTCTAAATAAAAACGTAGCAACTAGAAAAACACACCAAATAACAAAAATAAAATTTGGATAAATACGTTTTAATCTTCGGTTATAAAAATCCTTAAAAGAAAAATTTCCCTCTACCAAACTATTTCTAATAATTTTGGTAATCAAATATCCTGAGATAACAAAAAATATATCAACGCCAAGAAACCCACCTGGCAGATAAGATGCATTAAGGTGAAAAATAATCACCGACAACACCGCGATGGCTCTTAATCCATCAATATCCGAGCGATAATTAATACTACTCATGCATCATTACCTTTTACATTCAACATAACGCACGACATATCGTGCCAACATATCAATTTCTACATTAACCGCATCGCCCACTTGATTGTATTGCAATGTCGTATGGGCAATGGTATGAGGAATGATGTTAATCGATACATCACTGCCTGAAGCATCATCTTTTACTCGATTAATCGTCAAACTAATCCCATTAATCGTGATAGAACCTTTGTAAGCCACAAATGGACTCAAACTTGCAGGCACCGAGACACACAACTCATAAGATTCAGAAATTTTTTCAAGCTTAGTAATCTTTCCTATCGCATCCACATGACCTGAAACAATATGCCCATCCAGCGTCTCGCCTACTTTCATTGCCGTTTCAAGATTAACCTTTTTACCCACCGTATTGAGGCCAACTGTTTTCGTTAAGCTTTCTTTTGATACGTGAATTTTAAATGTATCGGACGTTTTTTCCACCACGGTCATGCAAGCCCCTTGCACGGCAATCGAATCACCGATATGCACCGATTCCAAAGGTAAGGTGGGTGCAAAAATCACCACTTCCACTCCCGATTGTTCGGTACCGCCTAATTCTTTAACGGATCGAACTTCCCCAATGTAACGAATAATACCTGTAAACATATTTACATCCCTAACAAATTACTATTAAATATAGAACGCCAATGCACCTTATGTCTTAATCTCAATCGAATATCATTGTCTAAGCACTGAGATCCTACAAATTCCCATGGTTGTACTTGCTCTAGATCGCTTAATACTGGCAAGGTGAACACATCTTTTGATTCATGCCCTAGAATCTTTGGTGCTTGATACCAAATCATTTCATCTAATAATTCATTTTGGTACAAAGCCCCATTGACCGTGCTTCCCGCTTCAACGTGTATTTCATTAATATCTTTTTCTGCCAAAACACTCATTAACACTGATAAATTTAACATTCCCTCTTGAGTCAACGGTACGGCAATCAAGCAAACACCTTTATCTCTTAAAACACGAGCTGACTCTGTTTTTAACGCTTCTTCTGAACACACCCATATCAGTTTTTCAGGTTCTACTGTCAATATGTGTGCATTTAAGGGGCAGCGTAAATGTGTATCTAATACTATGCGATACGGTTGTCTAACAGTCGGCACCTCTCTTACATTTAAAGTAGGATCATCGGCCAATATCGTTCCAATACCTGTCAAAACCGCACAGCTCCTAGCTCTCCAATGATGACCATCTTTTCTAGATGCTGGCGAAGTAATCCATTTTGATTGTCCGTTGGCCAAAGAAATTTTGCCATCCAATGAGCTCGCTATTTTGCTTCGTACCCAAGGACGTTGTGTCAGCATCCGCCACATAAAACCGACATTTAACTCCACACATTGTTCGATCAAATCGCGATCTGATAATAGCGTTACCTCGATCCCTGCTTGGCGTAATAAATGCACTCCCTTACCAGCCACTTTCGGATTCGGATCTAAGGTACCTATCACCACACGCGCTATTTTCGCTTCTATCAAAGCATTAGCACAAGGCGGTGTACGCCCAAAATGACTGCAAGGTTCTAAAGTTACATAAGCTGTCGCCCCTGATAAATCTATTCCTTTTTGTTTAGCCAGATAAATCGCTTGTGCTTCAGCATGTCGTTGTCCCGCGACTTGTGTACCTGCCCGTGCCAAAATCTCATCATTCTTAACTAACACACAACCTACTCGAGGATTAGGTGAAGTGAGATATATCGAGGATCTTGCCTCATCCAAAGCAAGCTGCATGTATTCTAAATTCAAAGGTGTCATCCTTATTAAACAAAATATTGAAACTATTTTAAACCATAAGATTTAGGGAAAATCCTAATAGTTACTTTCTGAACGTTTAAGTATGCTTATATTACGTTCTTTAAACTACGAAAATATACAACCGCATTTGCACGAATTTACATTTTTTTCGATTTAAACGAAACTAATCATATGTTACGTTTTAAATCAGAATCAGGCTCCGCATTAAGCGAATTTATTATTTGTATCCTACCTGTACTACTGCTAATGAGTGCATGTTTTGAATTAAGTCGATGGTATATCCATCGTCAGGTACTCTATCATGCTTTACATGAAGCAGCTCGTGCGGGGGCAGCCCATCACGCCGATTCCTCTGTAATAGATACTACGTTTTTACAGACGGTGAGTTTATTGTATCCAAATGAACAGAAGCAGGTAAATTTTTATAAAGAATACCCACTCGATATTCGTGTATTATCGCCCACGAAAAAGGATTTTGAAAAATATAAAATTCGCCATCCCTCGGGACAGACTTTGATTAGAAACACCTTTCTTTTAGAACAATCTAAAAAGAAACCTGGCATTTATCAAGCCAACACACTTATTCTTGAATTAAACCACCCTTATATACCTTTGTTTCCGTGGTTTAACACCTTATTAAGATGGCAAGATGACTTTTTTCAAATCAAATTAACACACTACCACGCCATGCAAAGTCACGTTTTATCCGCAGGGGCGGGACAAGCGATAAAAACACCTTTATCAAAACGACCTCGTCAACCAATGATAAGTGATAAGCACCCATCTTATGACGATTCTAGTGATGACGTTCGAAATATTAAAGAATCTGCACCTGACAAAGAAGCGTATCTTTACAAATTATTATCGTTATCGGGAGAAGAAAATCGTTCTATCCTACCGTATGATCAGGGACTTTGTGGGGTGAATGTTTGTTGTGAATAGCTTTACTTCGTACTGCCTTAGGAGCAAGGGGATTGGCTCCTAGGGCAGTTTTTTTATGTGTGATGAATCTGCGTGTTTCTCTTGATCAGGAGAGAGGGAGAATTTAAAGTTTTTATTTGGATTATTATGATTTAAATTACTTTCATCCGTAAATTGCACCAGAAATTCATCAGACGAAATCATCCCTAACTCACTTCTAGCACGTTCTTCTAATGCTTGGACTCCTGATTGCAAATCTTCAATTTCCGCTTTCATCGCATTATTTCTAGCGATTAATGATTGACGTTTTTCTTCCTCATTCTTGAGTTCTTCTTTAAGTTGCGTGAGCTTTTGGTACCCATTATCTCCTATCCATAAGGGATACTGGATCGCCAAACAAGAAAAAATCAAAATAAGGAAGATTAAACGCATATTCGCTTACCTACGTTTCTTTTGCAAGTTATAGAAAGCTTTCTTGCCGGGGTATTCCTGAACCTCTGCCAATTCTTCTTCAATACGTAATAACTGATTGTATTTAGACATACGATCAGAGCGTGATAAAGAACCCGTCTTAATTTGCATCGCATTTGTTGCTACGGCAATATCAGCGATTGTATTGTCTTCTGTCTCACCAGAACGATGTGAAATCACTGCAGTATAACCAGCACGTTTTGCCATTTCAATGGCTGCAAAAGTTTCTGTCAACGTACCAATTTGATTAATCTTAATAAGAATAGCGTTGGCCACGCCTTCTGCAATACCTTCTTCTAAAATTTTCGTATTGGTAACAAACAAATCATCACCCACCAACTGTACTTTATCACCTAAACGATCTGTCAAGATTTTCCAACCTTCCCAGTCATTTTCAGCCATACCGTCCTCAATCGAAATGATAGGATATTTGTCACACCAAGTGGCTAACAAATCAGCAAACTCTTGAGAACTTAGTGTTAGGTTACCTTCTCCTGCCAAGTGATATTTTCCATCACGGTAGAATTCAGAACTAGCACAATCCAACGCCAAGGCAATTTGTTCACCTGCTTCATACCCCGCTTTATCAATCGCTTGAAGAATCAGCTCAATCGCCATTTCATGACTGGCCACATTAGGTGCAAAACCGCCTTCATCGCCGACAGCCGTGGACATACCTTGTTCATGAATAATGGATTTTAGTGCATGAAACACTTCTGCACCCATTCTTAACGCTTCTCTAAAACTTGAAGCACCGATGGGCATAATCATAAACTCTTGGATATCTAAAGAATTATTGGCATGAGCACCGCCATTGATCACATTCATCATCGGAACGGGCATAGACACTTGACCACTGCCACCGAAATAACGATAAAGTGACAAACCAGATTCTTCAGCCGCCGCACGAGCCACTGCCATCGATACCGCTAGTATGGCATTGGCACCTAAACGACTTTTATTTTCTGTTCCGTCTAATTCAATCAATGTACGATCAATAAAACTTTGTTCAGATGCATCAAGGTTAATCAAGGCTTCAGCAATCTCCGTATTGATATTTTCAACTGCCGTTAATACGCCTTTACCATTGTAACGAGAAGGATCTTTATCTCTTAATTCAATCGCTTCACGTGTCCCCGTCGATGCACCAGAAGGCACAGAGGCTCTACCCATCGCACCTGACTCTAACAATACATCGCACTCAACTGTTGGATTACCGCGTGAATCAAGAATCTCACGTCCAATAATATCAATAATCGCTGTCATATCCTTCCTCTTTAGTACTTGGTATTCAAACAAGTTTCTTTGACCAATGTATCAATCGCTTTCAAAGAAACTAATAATTGTTCCATTTCATTTAAAGGCACTGCATTAGGACCATCCGACAATGCTTTACTAGGGTCTGGATGGGTTTCCATAAAAATACCTGCCACGCCAACTGCCACCGCTGCACGAGCTAATACGGGGACAAACTCTCTTTGACCACCTGAAGATGTACCTTGACCACCTGGTAGTTGTACAGAATGTGTTGCATCAAATACGACGGGACAGTTAGTCTCACGCATAATCGCTAATGAACGCATATCGGATACCAAGTTATTGTATCCAAATGAGGCACCACGTTCACACACCAAAATATTCTTACCATCAAAACCTGCTTCAATCGAAGCATCTTTGGCTTTTTGAGCCACTTGCAACATATCATGAGGTGCTAAAAATTGACCTTTTTTGATATTGACAGGTTTACCTGTCGCGGCACAAGCACGAATAAAATCTGTCTGACGGCATAAGAAAGCGGGCGTTTGTAGTACATCGACAACCTGAGCCACCATATCCACTTGCTCTTTTTCATGTACATCTGTCAATACTGGCAATTCCAACTCACGACGCACATCAGACAAAATACGCAAGCCCTCATCTATTCCTAAGCCTCGGAAAGACTTACCAGAACTGCGATTAGCCTTATCAAAAGAACTTTTAAAAATAAACGGAATACCGAGTTTCGTGGTTATCTCTTTCAAGGTTTCAGCCGTACGCATAGTCATATCACGTGACTCAATCACACATGGCCCTGCAATCAGGAATAAAGGGTGATGCAAGCCTGCTTCAAAATGGCATAAAGAAATGGTATCTTGCATAAGTTTTACACCTTATTTTTTTCTTGGTGGGCCAAAGCCGCTTTGATATAACTAATAAACAAAGGATGCTCTGCTCGAGGCGTTGAAGTAAATTCAGGATGGAACTGCACCCCCACAAACCACGGATGAGAAGGAATCTCCATAATTTCAGGTAAGTCTTCTGTTGGTGTTCTCGCACTAATCACCAAACCTGCTTTTTCCAACTCAGGCACATAAGCATTGTTCACTTCATAACGATGACGGTGACGCTCTGTTACCGTTTCACCATAAATCTCAAATGCTTTCGTACCAGGTTTCACAGGGCAAGTCTGTGCACCTTTACGCATCGTACCGCCCAAATCTGAATCTTGAGAACGTTTCATCACCTGACCATCGCGATCTTTCCACTCAGTGATCAAGCCCACTACTGGTTCAGGAGTTTTGGGATCAAACTCCGTACTATTGGCTTTTGTTAAACCTGCGACATGACGCGCATATTCAATCACTGCCAACTGCATACCTAAGCAAATACCCAAATAAGGAATATGATGTTCACGAGCATACTGGATCGCTTTGATCTTACCTTCCACACCACGATTACCAAAACCACCTGGCACTAAAATTGCGTCATATTTTGATAAACTATCCGCTCCTTTTGTTTCCAGTTCCTCTGAATCGATGAAGTCAATCTTCACTTTAGATTCTGTATAAATGCCTGCATGAACCAAGGCTTCAATCAATGATTTATATGATTCAGTTAAATCAACATATTTGCCCACCATCGCCACGTGAACTACGTGCTTAGGATGTTCTAAAGAATACACCAACTTATCCCACACCGATAAATCCGCGGGTTTAGGATCTAAGCCTAAGGCATCACAAACAATACTATCCAAACCTTGACGATGTAACATGGCAGGAATCTTATAAATCGAATTCGCATCCACCACTGAAATAACTGAATCCAACGGAATATTAGCAAACAAAGAAATTTTTGCTCGCTCATCTTCAGGAATTTCGCGGTCGGCACGACATAACAAAGCGTTCGGAACAATACCAATCTCACGTAACTTTTGTACTGAATGCTGTGTTGGCTTGGTTTTTAACTCACCTGCAGAAGGAATAAAAGGCACAAGCGTAAGATGAATAAAGGCAGCACTTTGACGACCCAAACGTAAACTCATCTGACGAGCTGCTTCTAAAAATGGCAACGATTCAATATCACCCACTGTACCACCAATCTCTACAATAGCCACATCCGCTTTCCCGTCATAGGCTTGTTTTGCACCACGTTCAATAAACGCTTGAATCTCATTCGTGACGTGCGGAATCACCTGAACCGTTTTGCCTAAATATTCGCCCTTACGTTCTTTACGAATCACCGACTCATAAATCTGCCCTGTCGTAAAGTTATTGAATTTGTGCATTTTGGCTGAAACAAAACGCTCATAATGACCTAAATCCAAATCCGTTTCAGCGCCATCTTCTGTCACAAACACTTCGCCATGCTGAAATGGACTCATGGTGCCAGGATCGACGTTAATATAAGGGTCTAATTTCAACATCGTCACTTTCAATCCACGTGACTCTAAAATAGCGGCTAAAGAAGCGGCGGCGATTCCTTTACCCAATGAAGAAACTACGCCGCCGGTTACAAATACATACTTTGTCATATCAATCTACTAAAAGATGAAGTTTTGAATGGTTTATTGTAACTTATCACAATCTTAAATACAGTAGAAACCCCTCAGTATTTACGAAAAACTGTACGCATGACCACTTGTTTGAAAAGTGATCGATTCCATCACATATTTTCTAAGAATGTAACTTTTTAACAACACAATTTAAGACTACAAGCTTTTAAACAAACAATTTTTTATTAATATTTATCAATAAATTAATAAAAATAGCATAGAACAACCGTACTTTTTTATAAAAAAGAGATTGATCTTTTCTGTCAAATCATACATAATACTAACTTCGTAGCGCCCGTAGCTCAGCTGGATCAGAGCACTTGATTACGATTCAAGGGGTCGTGGGTTCGAATCCTGCCGGGCGCGCCAAAACATCAAAGCCTTGTTATCATAACAAGGCTTTTTTCATTTCTCCGCTTACCCGCACCATTTTTTAACTCATCTCTTATACCCTTTTTAACACCATTGCAAACTACACAGCTATCTATATCATAACTTTCGTTGAAGTCAATAAACATTTATTTGCACAAAAAAAGACCCACTTATCCAATAAGTGAGCCTAATTGTCATATCTATTCGATTCATTAATCGCCTTGATACCCTTTCAATTTTAAACGTGCCGCATGCAAAATAGGTTCCGTATAACCTGAAGGTTGGGCATCACCTTTGAATATCAAGTCTGCCGCAGCTTGGAAAGCAATACTATTATCATAATCCGCAGACATAGGGCGATAACCTGCTTCTCCTGCATTTTGCTCGTCAACTACTTTTGCCATGCGTTTTAGTACATCCCAAACTTGAGATTCTGTGACCACACCATGTTTTAACCAGTTTGCCACATGTTGGCTTGAGATACGTAACGTCGCACGATCTTCCATTAGACCAACATTATTAATATCAGGCACTTTTGAGCAACCAATACCCAAATCGACCCAACGCACGACATAACCTAGAATTCCTTGGCAATTATTTTCTAGTTCACGTGTTTTTTCCTCTTGCGTCCAATTCACATGATCAGATAATGGAATCGTTAATAAATCATCTAGGCTGGTGACTGCCTGGTTCAATAAGCTTTCTTGACGATCTAATACTGAACACTGATGATAATGAATAGCATGAATAGTAGCACCTGATGGCGATGGCACCCAAGCACAACTTGCACCTGCTTCAGGGTGTTCAATCTTGCTGCGGTACATATCTGCTAGCTCATCAGGTTTTGGCCACATACCCTTACCAATTTGTGCCTTACCCCGTAACCCAGATTTTAGACCTATCTGGACATTACGATCTTCATAAGCTTTGAACCAAATCTGCTGCTTAATATCACCTTTTTTCACAAAAGCACCCGCATACATACTGGTATGAATTTCATCACCCGTACGATCCATAAAGCCCGTATTAATGAATATCGTACGTTCTTTTGCCTTTTCGATACAATTTTTCAAATTCACAGAAGTACGACGTTCTTCGTCCATGATACCTACTTTAATGGTATTGGCAGGTAGCCCAAGTATTTTTTCTACTTCACTAAATACTTCTACTGCAAACGCGACCTCAGCCGATCCATGCATTTTAGGTTTGACGATATACATAGAGCCTGCACGAGAGTTACGTAGGGTATTTTCTTTACGCAAATCCACCAAACTTAATAATGGTGTAATCAAGCTATCCATTAAGCCCTCAAACACCTCTTCACCATGATACTTAACCGCAGGGTTTGTCATCAAATGCCCTACATTTCTTAACAGCATCACTGAACGACCATGTAATGTTTGTGTATTTCCTGATAAATCAATATATTGGCGATCCGCATTTAAACGTCGCTGGATCACTTTATCGCCTTTATGAACCTCTTCAACCAAATCACCTTTCATCAGACCCAGCCAATTACGGTAACCCTCAACCTTTTCTTGAGCATCGACAGCAGCAACCGAATCTTCTAAATCTTGAATCGTGGTAACAGCCGCTTCAAGCGTAATATCTTTCACACCTGCTTTATCCGTCTGACCAATAGGATGTTGACGATCAATTTCAATCAATACATGCAGACCATTATTTTTCAGTACAACTTGTGTAAGTGCATTGGGCGTACCGTTGTAACCAACCAACTGTGCCGTATTTTTCAAAGTACCTGCCCCTTCCGCAATTAGCTTACCCTCACTCACCGTATATTGCGTCACATTCTGATGAGAACCTTCTGTTAATGGAAAAATCTCATCTAAAAAGTGTTTGGCAAATTCAATGACCTTTGCTCCACGAACAGGGTTATATCCTTTTCCTTTTTCTGCACCATCTGTTTCAGGAATGACATCAAATCCATAAAGTGCATCATATAAAGATCCCCAACGTGCATTGGCTGCATTCAGGCTATAACGTGCATTACGTACAGGGACAACTAACTGTGGACCCGCAATTGTTGCAATTTCTTCATCAACACATTGTGTATCAATCTGAAAGTCTGCCACTTCTGGTTCGATATACCCCAGTTCTGTTAAAAACTTTTTATAAGCGACCTTATCATAATCATCCAGATCTGCTTGATGTTCTTTATGCCAAGCATCAATCTGAGCTTGAATTTCTTCGCGCTTTGCCAATAAATCTTTATTACGTTGTGTAAACTGATCAAGCAATGCTTCAAAACCTTGCCAAAAATGTTGGCTATCAATCTTTGCTACAGGTAAGGCTTCTTGCTCAATAAAGTCATATAACACTTTGTCAACTGCCAAAGCCCCTTTTTGAATTCGTGTTGTCATGATTCTCTCCTTTAAGATACAAAAAGCGGTGCTTCTAACTACCTCACACCGCTTTCGATCCTTATATCAATCGTTTAACTTTATCGACTTAGTGACCGAATTGGTTCATCGTGTTCTTCTTCGCATCACCTGCTTTCAGTGCATTTTCGCCTGAGAAGATTTCTTTGTGATCATCACCAATATCTGATCCCGCCATAGCTTGGTGTTTCACGCAAGAGATTCCATCACGAATTTCTTTACGCTGAACCCCTGCCACATAAGCTAACATGCCCTCATCACCAAAGTAACCTTTTGACAACTCGTGCATAGAAAGCGCTGCGGTATGGTAAGTCGGTAAAGTAATCAAATGGTGGAATACACCTGCCAAACGTGCCGCGTCCGCTTGGAAAGTACGAATCTTTTCATCCGCTTCTTTGGCTAATTCTGTATCATCGTATTTTGCATCCATCAGCTTCGCACGTTCATAAGCTGATACATCCTTACCCTCAGCTACCCAACGGTCATAAGCTTGTTGACGGAAATTAATCGTCCAGTTAAATGACGGCGAATTGTTATACACGAGCTTGGCATTAGGTACTTGTTCTTTGATACGGTTTACCATATGTGCAATTTCTTCTACATTAGGTGTTGGCGTTTCGATCCACAAAAGATCCGCGCCATTTTTTAAACTCGTTACACAATCTAGCACCACACGATCGATTTGAGTACCTGCACGGAACTGATACAAGCCTGATGGCAAGCGGGTGGGACGATGTAATTTACCATTACGCTTGATTAAAATTTCATCTTCTTTTGCTTCTGAAATATCAATCTCTTGAGTGTCCAAATAACTAATGTATTGCGAAGCCAAATCACCTGGCTCACGTGACACAGGAATCTTCTGGGTTAAATCTGCACCCTCAGAATCTGTACGTGCCACGATTACCCCCTCATCCACACCTAGTTCTAAAAAGGCATAACGAACCGCATTAATTTTCGCCAAAAAATCTTCGTGAGGTACGGTTACCTTACCTGCTTGGTGACCGCATTGTTTCGCATCAGATACCTGATTCTCAATCTGAATTGCACACGCACCTGCCTCAATCATTTTTTTCGTCAACAAGTATGTCGCTTCTTCATTACCAAAACCTGCATCAATATCCGCAATAATAGGAACAACATGCGTTTGGAAATGATTGATTTTGTCTTCGATCTCTTTCACTTTAGCTGTATCACCAGCTTCTTCAGCTTTCTGCAAAGCACGGAACAAGTCATTTAATTCTTTTGCATCAGCTTGTTTTAAAAAGGTGTAAATTTCTTCAATCAAATTCGGCACAGCTGTTTTCTCGTGCATAGACTGATCAGGCAACGGACCAAACTCAGAACGTAATGCGGCCACCATCCAACCAGATAGATAAATATAGCGTTTTTCTGTCGTACCAAAGTACTTTTTATTCGCAATCATCTTCTGCTGTGCAATAAACCCATGCCAACAACCCAAAGACTGTGTGTAATTGCCATGGTCCGCATCATATTCTGCCATGTCTTTACGCATAATCGCGGCGGTAAACTTTGCAATATCGAGACCCGTTTTAAAACGATTCTGGACCATCATTCGTGCAGCATCTTCTGGTTTAATAGCATTCCAGTTTCCTCCTAATTTTGCTTTCACAGCACGAACATGTTCGATTGCAGATTGGTATGTCATAATAGCTCCTCTTTAAACATTAATAAATCTGTCCTATCCCCAAAGCTAGTAAGTACGGATACTTTCAATCTTTTTTTTCTTTATTTTTAACGTATCGAAAATTTATTTTTTTGTCAAGAAATGGAAAACAAGCATAAATCCTTACTATTTTTATCTACTATCCTGAAACCAAAAAGTCTATTTCTTCCCTCTTTTGTTTCAAATATAAAAAACACAATACTATCAAATAGATAGGAAACGCCCTGAGATTTAAAAAGAAAAATCAATCGTTTCAAGGCTTTTGATAAGGAAAAACCCCTCTCACATTTTTCAAAACATTCAATAAAATCGTTTATTTTTATATTTTTTCTACAAAAAACATTTATTTTTTCCTAACTTCAAACGATAGAGGGTTGTTATCAGGATAGAGGTCTTATTTTTTATGTTGAAGACGTTGAATAAGAAAAATCAAACAGTATTTTATTTTTTAATTTAAAATCAATCTACTATAAAATTTCAATTAATATTATTTTTTATTTTTTAAAGAAAAGAGAGGATTTTCTAAACGATTAGGGATAACCATAACAAACCATCATCTACTGATTTACCCTAGATAGGGATAACGATAATATCCAAATAAAACAAATATGTAGCAAAAATCACACGTTTTTTTTTAATACAGCATAGACTGTTCAAAATTTTTAATATGCAAAATCGGATCTAAATTATTAGCAATACTTAATGCCATGATCATTCTGGCACGGTGAGGAGTCAAATAATGTGCATAACAAACACCTCTGGCTTGCAAATCCACTTCAGCCCCTACATAACCGTAAGTATGTTCTGTCACACGTCCATGACGCGTACGTGATGTCATCACCACAGGAATGTCTGCTTGGCTAATCATTTCTGCAAAACGTTCGCTAATATGACCTGCTCCGACCCCCGCGATAACAACCGCATCTGATGAATCTAATAATTGTTTAAGATACTTGGGATCATCGGAATAACTCACTTCATAAATAGGAATATTCGGATTGTCCATTTTGTTAGGTGTCGGAAAAACAAAGCGTTTTACAGGTGCGTGAAAATAATGCACACGGCCCTCTACCACCTCACCACAGTGGCCAATATAAGACTGAAAAGCCGCGACATGAGTGGTATGTGCTTTTTCCACCCAATTTGCTTCATACACACGATCGGCAAAAACCACCTGAACACCGCGATCTTGAGAGTTATCACTTGAAGCTACTATGACTGAAGCCAGTAAATTAGCCGCACCATCTGCACCAGGACTATTAGGTGAACGCATGGCACCCGTCATCACAATCGGCACAGGCGAATGCCATAAAAGACTGAGAAAAAAAGCACTATCTTCTAACGTGTCAGTGCCTTGAGTCAGCACAATGCCATCAGCAGATTTATCTACCTGCTCTTGGCACCATGTAAGCACTTTGAGCATATCAGAAAACTGCAAATAGGCACTAGGGTAACTCAACAACGACGTTCCCACAATCTTGCTATAGTTGGCAATTTCAGGCACTGCTCGAAGAAAATCTTTTGCCCCTAATTTAGGAACAACACCGCCACCTTTTTCATCAGATGGCATCATACAAATCGTGCCACCTAAGGTACCCAGTGCGACTGTTTTTTTGGTGCCCATTATCGTTCTCTTGAAATACGTACCTCAGAGCCACGTCGTTTCACTTCAATACCTGGCAAACAAAAGATTTTCAAACCCTCTAATCCTTTCAAATAACTTGATCCTTGCATGTGCATCACTCGGATTTTGTTACGCATCACTAAAGGATCAACTAAAGGCATATCGAACATCCAAACTTCTTCTAATATTTTCGCGGTATTAAAGTCTTCGGTCGTTTGCATGTCTGGACCAAGGCACAAAATATAGCCCTCTCGCCCAAATGCCACCACCGTTCCAACTGGAGAAGCGACCGTGATCAACTGTCCCCCCTCGTATCGTTGTCCTGTATTTAAATCCCACCATGCACTGCCTTTAGGCAAATATACAGCGGTTTCATCCTGATCCGCTTCAAAAACTGGACACATTAATAAAGCGTCGCCAAACAAGTATTCATGCGGGTAAGCATCCACCTCTGGATCATCAGGAAAACTCAACGGTAGTGAACGTTGGACGGGAACACCAGAACGAATGCCCTCTTCAATCAAGCCATACACATAAGGCAACATTCTCATGCGAAGATTTAACAAATGTTCAAATACATCTTTGTATTTAGAATGCGTTAATCGTAATAAATCCTCACACGCATCGATACTAAATCCTGTTGAGAAAACTACAAAACTGAGCAATCTCATTAAAAATTCATCGCTACTATTTTTAAGCAATGATGCCGTTAAACGTATCGATGGAGCGATACAACCCGAGTTTTGTAGGCTAAGACTTTCTCTGATCAAATATTCAAGACCTGCCCAAGATGACTCATCAGTTCTAACTTCTTGCCATAAATATCTTTGGGAATAGGCAGAAAACGGTCCATTAAAAGCAATTGCTTCTGATGGTACTCTGTGATCTTTCATCGCTTTTTGTACCGCATCTTCAAGATATAAAGTGTACAACTGATGCAGATATGATCCCGTTTGTCCCATACGTGCATAGACACCATCAAATGATGGAATCGGCAGTTCAGTTACCATGCCATCGAGCATCTGAGCGGTCGCCACACGGTGCCATTCAACCCAAAGTTCCATTGCATCTTTATAGGTAATGTCCAATAAAGCAAACTTTTCTGACGTATGAACCAGATGTCCCTCAAATAAAAAGGCGTTACCTGCTTCGTCTTGCAACAACCAACCTCGATCTTCTAATTCTTCAAATAAAGGCGTACCTACTTTAATAATGGGTAGGGTCGGTGCGTAAATATGCCATTTTTCATTATGCAAATGATCAAAAAATAATTCTAAATTTGTTTGGCGTGAATCACTCCATTCCAGCTGGAGTTTATTTTGAGCAAAGTCTGCAAAACTTGGCAATGAAAACCGTAGATTATTTAAGCCAAAAGATGTTTCACGATATTTTGAAGCAATGGCAATAAAATCTGTATTCGATTGTTGGGGTAATTGATTCAACGTCGGTGCCAAAGACCAGATAGGCACGTACAATGCTGGTTTGGTAATGTTAGAAAAATGATTAAAGATCTGACTAGGCGTTCCCAACATGACCCAAAGGTCCAACACAGCAGATTTAGCGTAAATTTCATAGGTATTTGGATGATCTGATGCCAAATGATGAGAAGCTTCACCCCAATGATTTAAAAACACTCCCCATCCATCATTGGCATAAACAAAAGGTTGGTATCCCTCATCTGATGAAAGCACACGGTCACCACGTCTTGATAAATCAGCACACGATCCCAAGCCATAAAGTCTGGTATCATCTTTCAAATCAAGCATCAATCCCCAATCGCTAGGACGTTTTTCATCATCCAATTGCCAAGCCAATGGTGCTTGTTCATATAACAGACTGGTTCTCGTGATTAACTTACCCGAATGATACCATTCCAAACGAAACGGAGATGGATAGATATGCATCTCATATGAATCGACAATCAGCTTATACACCTTATCGTCAATGACTTCTATCTCTGTCGTTTCAAATTCTGTATTGATATGCAAGGCTTCTTGAGCTTTCTCAAGTTCTAGGGCTGATTTTAAGCCAAATCTCAAACGAAACACACCATTTCGCCCAGATTCCACTTTTAAAAAAACGTCATTTCCAAGCGAAAATAATAACTGAGAACACTTAGTTTCCGAAAATATGTACGCGACTGTTTCTGGATAATAATTCACAAAAATACCTTCCTAGTTACTACTTTTCATTGACTAAATGTGGCCATGCACTTTTTAGGTAATAACACATCGACCAAATCGTTAACACGGCGGCTAACACAATCAACACCGTTCCTAATATTTTAAAATCAATGCCTGCTATCGTATGACCATATAACAAACAGGGAATCGCAATCATCTGAACAATGGTTTTTACCTTACCTAACCAATGTACCGCAACGTTCGATCTCGCCCCTAAAGTTGCCATCCATTCTCTCAAAGCAGAAATAGTGATCTCACGTCCAATAATAATCACCGCGATAATCGGATCCACTCGCGACAAAAACAACAGTATGATAAGTGCGGCGGTGACCATTAGTTTATCTGCAACCGGATCTAAAAATGCACCAAACGCAGAAGTCTGATTCAACCTACGTGCCAACCATCCATCTAACCAATCAGTAATCGCTGCTAATACAAAGAAAACCGTACCGATCGCATCACGATAAATATCTTTTTCACCCCATGGAATTGGCAAATAATAAATCATGATCAAAAGTGGGATCATCGCCACTCTCGTCCATGTCAAAATAATAGGGAAATTCATGATTTCTGTTATTAGAAAATACTTAAAATAATATAAGTATATAATTATAATATATATGTATTAAAAATGCTTTTTATCTCAGACTGATAAAGAGAAAATCTCTCAATGTAAAGCGTGGTAAATCTTCTCAGCCAACGCTCTTGAAATCCCCTCAATTTTACTTAAATCTTCAATACTTGCATTTTTAACGCCATTTAATCCACCAAATCGAGTCAGTAACTTCTGACGACGTTTTGCACCAATTCCCTCCACATCTTCTAAGCGAGAAACTTGACGCGATTTCGCTCGTTTTGCACGCATCCCTGTAATCGCAAATCGGTGGGCCTCGTCCCTTATCTCATCAATTAACAT
This sequence comes from Basilea psittacipulmonis DSM 24701, assembly GCF_000743945.1. Taxonomy (NCBI): domain Bacteria; kingdom Pseudomonadati; phylum Pseudomonadota; class Betaproteobacteria; order Burkholderiales; family Alcaligenaceae; genus Basilea; species Basilea psittacipulmonis. Next base: position 1,651,082 of record NZ_CP009238.1, read on the forward strand.
CAATGCAGGCGAGCTAATACCAGGAGAAATAGGAGCTCGACCATCTGTAAAAATCAGGGTTTCTAAACCTATTTTTCTCCCCTCACCTTTGGCTACCCCTACAATCACCGAAGTATCTAACCCTAATTCCTCAAATACGTTTTTCGCGATATCTACCTGTCCTTTTCCGCCATCAATCAATGCAATCGTTGGCATGGGCGAGTTACCCTCCACGACAGAAGTAAAGCGTCTATGCAACACTTGCCTCATTGCCGCATAATCATCCCCTGGGGTGATACCAGAAATGTTATACCGACGGTACATGGAGGGTTGCATCATATGATTTTGATATACCACGCAAGACGCTTGTGTCGCCTCACCTGAGGTATGAGAAATATCAAAACATTCTATTCTTATTTGATCGCTGTCTTGTGTATCTAATCCTAATAAATCGCACAACAACAAGGTTCGTTCTTGTTTAGCACTAGTTTCTGACAGCATGCGAGACAAAGATAATTGGGCGTTTTTAATCGCTTGTTCTAGCCAAGCTTTACGGATTCCTTGAGGGTGCAAAATCACTTTGGGACGATATGCTTTTGACTCACTTAATAAAGTCAGCAACTCATCATCCTCTAATGGACAAGAAATAATCAGCGTTGGAGGCATCAACTGTTCCAAATAATGCTGACTCATAAACGCTTGAAGCACATTAGACTCACTATCGTCATCATCATATTGACTTGGAAAAAATGCACGGTCACCCAAATGACGACCTGATCTCACCATCGCTAAATTCACACAGAACTTACCATTCATCTTCGCCACTGCAATGATATCAACATCGCTAGCACCACCAACTTCCATCGTTTGTTGATGTAAAACAGTTGCCAAGGCATTAATTTGATCACGAATCACGGCCGCTTTTTCAAATTCCAATGCATCCGAAGCCGCCATCATCTTAGCTTGCATGGATTGAATCAAATCATCCGCCTTGCCCTCTAAAAACAAAATCGCCTTATGAATATCTGCCTGATATTCTTGTTCAGAAATCTTTTGTACACAAGGTGCCGAACAACGATGAATTTGATATTGAAGACAAGGACGCGAACGATGGCTAAATACGCTATCTTCGCAAGTTCTTAAATGAAAGATTTTTTGTAAGATTTGAATCGTTTCTTTGACCGCCCAACTATTAGGATAGGGACCAAAATATCGACCGTTTTTATTAGTATTACCTCGATAATAAGCAATTCTGGGGTATTGGTGATCAGTAAATCTTAAATAAGGATAAGATTTATCATCACGAAAAAGAATATTGTATTTAGGGTGGAGAGTTTTAATTAAGTTATTTTCTAAAATTAATGCCTCAGCCTCAGATCGCGTCACCGTCACTTCAATCTTAGCCACTTTTGATACCATATGAGCAATGCGAGGACTGGCCAGTGTCTTCTGAAAATAAGAACTGACGCGTTTTTTCAAATCTCGAGCTTTGCCCACATACAAAACCACCCCGTCTTTATCAAGATGACGATAAACACCAGGCAAATGAGGCAACTCACTGAGAAATGTTTTGATGCAAAAGTCGTTTGGCATTGACATATAATCCATTCGTTTGTAATTCATCCCAAGTTAAAGCCGCTCCCACAGGCAATAAAGACATCAAACGGTTTGTCTTGAGTTCCACATCAGCAGGAGGAGTCAACTTCTCCAGCAACTCATCCGCTAAATCTGGGCGATTACATACCAAAACCATATCACAACCCGCATGGAAAGCAGCTTTTGCCCGATCATGAATATCACCCGCAACTGAAGCCCCCTCCATCGTCAAGTCGTCTGAGAAAATAACACCTTGATACGCTAATTGTTCACGCAAGATTTTTTGGACCCAAAACTTAGAAAAGCCTGCTGGCTGTGAATCCACTTTTTCGTAAATAACGTGAGCTGGCATAATAGCTGGTAAAGAGAGATTTCCCAAAGCGATATATGGCTTCACATCTTTTTCGTAAATCTCTTCAAAGCTTCTATCATCAATTGGCACATGCGTGTGAGAATCTGCATTTACATAACCATGACCTGGAAAATGTTTGCCACAAGATGCCATGCCTGAATCCGACAAACCTTGAATTAATGCACGAGATAACAAAGAAACGACTTTAGGATCGGCGTGAAAAGCACGATTACCAATCACATCACTACGACCATAATCCAAATCAAGCACGGGGGTGAATGAAAAGTCAACACCACAAGCCCTTAACTCTGATGCAAGAATAAAGCCTGTCGCTTGAGCCAGTTGTAATGCCAACAATTCGTCTTGTTCATATACGCGACCCAACTCTCTCATAGCGGGTAGATGAGTAAATCCGTCCGTTTTAAAACGTTGCACTCTTCCGCCCTCATGATCCACCACGATTAGTAATGGCGTATCTCTCAACGAATGGATCTCTTGGCATAATCGTGTCAATTGTTCTCTACTTTGAAAATTTCGAGTAAATAAAATCACCGACCCGACCAAAGGATGTTTTAATCTTTGTTTCTCATGTTCTGTTAACTCATAACCCTCGATATCCACCATCACTGGGCCTAAAGGTGTTTTACTACCTTCATCGCGTTTCGACCAGTACGAAAGCGAAGACAAGATCTGATTCATCTGTAATTGAGACATGTGCACTTCCAAATTTTTGTTCATACCAAGTTTTTAAAGGCTCTGACAAGACGATCATCGGTTTACCACTTTCATGGTTTAACGTTTGAACAGCAGACCATCTCATCGGACTACGGATACCCAAGCCAATCGCCTTACTAAATGCTTCTTTCACAGCAAAGCGAGTTGCCAAATAACGAATCCCTCTATGTTTATCTCGTGCATATCGACGTGCAAACACAGCTTGCTCTTGAGGGCCATAAACCTTATCTAAAAATCGTTGCCCCCAACGTTCATAACTAGCTTCGATACGATGCAAATAGAGTAAATCCGTTCCAATACCCGCTATCATCGTATTACAAGGCAATAAAGTGTTCACGATAACATTTCAACTCTTCGATAGACTCGCGAATATCTTGCAATGCTTGATGTTTATTTGATTTTTTTTGTTCATTTGCCGCAAACACTTGTGGAGCCCATCTTCTGGCGAGTTCTTTTAACGTTGTCACATCAATCATTCGATAGTGCAAAAACGTATCTAACTTTGGCATATATTTTTTAATAAACAATCGATCTTGAGCAATAGAATTACCGCATAATAAGGCTTTACCTTTTGGAACATATTGACTCAAGATATTGATTATTTCATCTTCTACTTTTTCTTCAGTCAAATCAGAGGCCTTTACTTTATCGATTAGACCGCTACCTCCGTGCGTGCCTTTGTTCCAAGCATCCATCTTATCTAAAATTTCTGAACTTTGGTGAATCACCCATACTGGTGCTTCATATACAACCGTCAAATCAGGCTCTGTGATAATCATGGCCACTTCGATGATACGTTCTTTTTCAACATCTAGCCCTGTCATTTCCATATCGATCCACACAAGGCGTTGTTCATTTAATGACATAGTTTCTTCCTCATCAAAACCCTATTATTTTCTCACAATATCTGCATAGTGTGCGATACACTATAGCTTTTTAAACATCAAAAAATCTGTTTTGCTTATTTTTACTTGCTTAGATTAAAATGTGCAAATATCATTAATCACAAAAGGTCAGAATGAAAGGGTTGGTTACCGCTGCTCATGGCAGACATTATGAAGTAGAACTTGAGAACGGCAAACATTATCGTTGTTATCCCAAAGGAAAAAAATCAATCGTCTGCGTGGGTGATCACGTACAAGTGAATGTCCAAAATGAGCAACAAGCCTGGATAGAAGAGATATTGCCTAGAAAAAATTTGCTTTATCGTTCTGACAAAATGCGTTCTCGCCAGTTTGCCGCAAACATCGATCAACTGATTATTGTGATTGCAACAGAACCTGATTTTTCTTTAGATTTGCTAGGTCGTGCTGTAACCGCTGCATGGGCAGAACACATCGATCCCATTATCTTATTAAACAAATGCGATTTACAAGAAAAAGTCGATCGTTGTTTAGAAAAAATTTTCTTTTATACCCAACACGTCCCTCTTATCAAGCTTTCAGCACTGAACACTCAAGAAGTAGAAGCGTTACTTTTGCCAAAACTTGAACACAAAACAAGCATTTTATTAGGTCAAAGTGGCATGGGAAAATCTACTATTTTGAATGCATTAGTTCCTGATGCCAACTGTCAAACTCAAGAGATTTCACAAGCCTTAGGCACGGGTAAACACACCACCACCCACAGCACTTTATATCATTTACCCCATCATCGCGGACAAATTATTGATTCACCCGGCTTTCAAGCATTTGGTTTATTTCATTTAAGTCACGAGCAGATTTTACAAGGCTTTCCCGAATTTAATGAGTATTTAAAAGACTGTCGATTTTACAACTGCACTCACCAAAAAGAACCACATTGTGGCGTTCGCCAAGCCTTGGCAGAGGGCAAGATAGATCCTGAACGTTACGATCTGTACCTTCGATTACTAGCTGATATTCAAGTCTCTTTTGATTAGCGAATGCATAAGACTATACGTCTTTTTTGAAAGCGGTGGACTGTAGCAGTGAAGCGGGTTTGCAAACATCCTCATTTATTATCTAGACCTATTTGACACTTAATTTATAAAATTTAATATACGATTATTTTTTATACTTTGCTGTGAATCGTTAGAAATGGAGCGGGTTTGAGATATAAAAAAACATCCTTGTCTTTACATTCACTTTCCAAAAAGGATGGTGAGAACAAGGATGTTTTCTAAATACAAACTCAAAGCAGATAACAACCTCTTGAGTTGTCACATATGGCGGTTTAGACTTTTTCCACCACCAAATACATATTATCCACGTCAATAATCTTTACTGCCGTGCCTTGGGGTAAATCGTCACCTTTTAAAGACCAACGACTGCCGTCTATAAATTCAGAGCCGATGCCATTTGTAATGGGGGATTGCAAAACAATCGTACGATTTAATAAATGATAAGCACGATTATTTAAGTAACTTGCTGAGTCGTTCTTTTCTTTTTTAATAAGGTGTCTTCCCCAGTAAAACCAAGAAATAAAACTCAACAAACTTAACACGGCATACCAACATAATTGCCATGCCAAATCAAGATCTGGCATCACATAACAAATTAAAGCAACTACCACAGAGGCAATCGCTAAAAATATTCCCAATAAGGCAGGTGCCAATACTTCCAATAAAAGCATTAGGCAGGCAATAATCAAATAACCCCAATAGGCTTCAAATGACATCACATATACTCCTATTTGGTTTGTTTCTTGGTGTCATTCAGCATCTCAGCTACACCACCCAAAGCCCCTAGTAACCCAGAAGTATCCATCGGCAAGAAGAATGTTTTTTGGTGATTACTTTCTGCGAATTTACCTAAAGCCTCTACATACTTCTGAGCAACGAAATAATTAATCGCATTCGTGTTACCTTGGGCAATCGCTTCAGAAACCATACGTGTTGCTTCCGCTTCCGCTTTCGCGGCACGTTCACGTGCTTCCGCATCCAAAAAGGCTGCTTCACGACGACCTTGTGCTTCTAATACCTGTGCCTGTTTTTGACCCTCTGCTTTTAAAATTTCAGATTGTCTTTCACCTTCTGCTTCTAGAATTTGGGCACGTTTAATCTGTTCAGCTTTTTTCTGACGAGCCATTGCATCGACCAAATCAGCAGGTGGAGAAATATCTTTAATTTCAACACGCGTTACTTTAACACCCCATGGATGAGTCGCTAAATCAATCGTATTCAACAAACGCTGGTTAATCTCATCACGACTAGCCAATAAATCATCCAAAGGCATACTACCCATGACCGTACGAAGATTCGTCATGGATAAATTAATAATCGAATATTCTAAATGATCGACCGCATAAGCTGCCTTGGCCGCATCAATCACTTGGAAAAACACGATACCATCCACTTCAACAGTGGCGTTATCCTTTGTGATCACTTCTTGACGAGGAACGTCCAACACTCTTTCTTTCATATTGACCTTATGTCCAATACGATCCCAGAATGGAATGATCAAATTAAAACCAGGTTCTAACGTTTTTTTGTATCGACCCAAACGCAACATCGTATATTCCATCCCTTGTGGCACAATACGAATCGACTGTGTCAAAAATACGATGACCACCACGAGTAATACTATTGCAAACTCTAACATCAATATTCCTTTTCAAAATTAGATTAATCTTTAAATTTTATCATTTTTGCTTAAAAATCCGTCAAAATTTATAGCGAAAATCACTGCACACTTTATCGCTATATTCAGATGGATACTCTATTTCTCAGTCGCTTACATTTCCTGTTTTGGCACGCGTTCCATCAGGATTTCTTTTACTTGAGAAATATTGATATGATCTTTTATCAGCTGATATAAAAGCTGGGCAATAGGCATTTCTACACCATGTGACTGAGATTGACGGACAACTTCCTCAACCGTTAACACCCCTTCTGCCACATGTCCGAGTTCTTTTAAAATCGTCGCTAACGTTTTTCCCTCAGCCAACAACAAGCCCACTGTTCGATTACGAGACAAAGATCCTGTACAGGTCAATATCATATCGCCTATTCCCGACAATCCCATCAATGTCGTAACATTAGCCCCCATTGCAACAGCCAATCGGGTTATTTCAGCCAACCCACGAGTAATCAATGCTGCTCTTGCATTTAACCCCAAGCCTAATCCATCTGAGATACCTGTTGCGATCGCCAAAACGTTTTTCACCGCACCACCTACAGCCACGCCCACTACATCTTGATTAGCATACAAACGTAAGATGGGCGTATTCAATTCTAAACACAATGCTTCGACCCAATGTAAATTATCAGAAGCCAATACCACCGCACAAGGTAGTTTTTGAGCCAATTCTTGAGCAAAGCTAGGTCCAGACAGAATGCCTATTTTTGTCGCTGATGATCCATAAACTTCTTTTAATACCTCATGTGGCAACAGCCCTGTGCCTTGTTCAAATCCTTTACATGCCACTAAGGCTGGAACGTTCGACAACCCTGCTTGTTTTAAATAGACGGCCGTCTGTCTTAAAGCATTCACGGGGGTGGCCAACAAAACCAAATCAAATGAATGATGTTCAAGCGTATGCAATAAATTCAGTCCATCTAATGGAAATCCCGGCAAATACTGGGCATTCTCATGCTCTCGTTTCATCTCATCGACATGTTCTGCTCGCCTAGACCACAAACTTACTTGATGCGTTTGTGCAAAATGCAATGCCAATGCGGTTCCCCAAGCACCTGCACCCATCACTAAAATATTCATTTCTCCCTCCCTTATATCACTCTCTCACACCACTCACCGCTTAAACGCTTAACATCGCGGTTTCAAACAGTCACCATCCAATTAAACAAAGCAACTCACAACTACCATTTACCACCGTCAATCGGATAACAAGTTATATCACTCTCTCACACCATCAACGACTGCGTTCAAACCATGTATCCTCTGTTTATCATAGCGAAAAAAAAGCCCTTTGATAAAAAATCAAAGGGCTATTCTTTAAAAAATACCGTTACTGTTCAGGCGTTTCTTCCGTTGCAGATACTGTATCTTGGGTCACACCGCGTTGGGCAGATAAGCCACCCAAAGCTTTCACAGACAAGCGTAAACGACCACGATCATCAGCTTCGATCACTTTCACACGAACGGTTTCACCCACAGCCAATACATCTGCCACATTCGCAATACGGTGATTATCGATTTCAGAAATATGCAACAAGCCGTCTTTACCAGGAAGAATCTGAACGATAGCACCAAAATCACGGATCTGTTGAACGATACCATCGTATTCCGCACCCACTTCAACTACAGCAGTTAACTCAGCGATACGACGCTCCGCTTCTTTAGCTTTTTGGGTATCTGTACTCGCGATGGTTACCACACCTTCGTCCGTAATATCGATTTGGCAACCTGTCTCTTCAGTCAATGCACGAATGGTTGCACCACCTTTACCAATAACATCACGGATTTTCTCTGGATGAATCTTCATGGTCAACATACGAGGTGCAAAATCAGATAACTCCTCACGCGAACCACTAATAGCCTCAACCATCTTACCAAGAATGTGCATACGACCTTCTTTGGCTTGTGCCAAAGCAACTTGCATAATCTCTTTCGTAATACCCTGAATCTTGATATCCATTTGTAATGCGGTAATACCATTCTTCGTACCCGCTACTTTGAAATCCATATCGCCTAAATGATCTTCATCACCTAGAATATCTGTCAATACTGCGAACTTGTTACCTTCTTTGATCAAGCCCATCGCCACGCCTGCCACGTGATCGGAAACAGGCACACCTGCATCCATCATCGCCAAACAACCGCCACATACAGAGGCCATGGAAGAAGAACCGTTCGATTCTGTAATCTCAGAAACTAAACGAATCGTGTATTGGAATTCATCAGCATTTGGTAATGTCGGTACTAATGCTCGTTTTGCCAAACGTCCATGACCGATTTCACGACGTTTAGGTGAACCAAATCGACCTGTCTCACCTGTTGCAAAAGGAGGCATATTGTAGTGAAGCATGAAGTTATCACGTGATTCACCCATGACAGAATCCACAATCTGTTCATCCGTTTTTGTACCTAGTGTAGCGACTACTAAAGCCTGTGTTTCACCACGTGTAAACAATACGCTACCATGTGTGCGAGGAAGTACACCTAAACGAATGCTAATCGGACGCACGGTGCGTGTATCACGACCATCAATACGAGGCTCACCATTCAAAATCTGTGTACGAACAATTTCAGACTCAAGGTTAAATAAGATATTATCGACTTCTACTTCATCTGGAGCTTCAGTGCCATTTGCTTCTGCTTGGACTTTCAACGACTCTTTGGTCATCGCAGAAACAGATTTCAAACGTGCTGAACGATCTTGTTTTTCGCGAATTTGGAAAGCAGCTACCAATTCATCATAAGCCAATGCTTTTACCGCATTAATCAACGTATCGTTCTTAGGTGCAGGTGCCCAATCCCAAGCTGGTTTACCCGCTTCAGCCACAAACTCATGAATCGCGTTAATCACCTTTTGCATTTGTTCATGACCAAATACTACCGCACCCAACATCACGTCTTCAGATAGTTGTTGGGCCTCAGATTCCACCATCAATACAGCAGATTCAGTACCTGCAACCACCAAATCCATCTTAGAATCTTTTAACTGAGAGACAGTCGGATCAAGAACATATTCACCATTAATGTAACCCACACGAGCCGCACCAATTGGACCATGGAATGGAATGCCAGAAATAGCCAATGCCGCAGACGTACCAATCATCGAAATAATATCTGGGTCAATTTCTGGATCCACTGATAATACATGAACAATCACCTGAACTTCATTGTAAAAACCTTCAGGGAATAAAGGACGCAATGGGCGATCGATTAAACGAGAGGTTAATGTTTCTTTTTCAGATGGTTTTCCTTCACGTTTAAAGAAGCCACCTGGAATTCTACCTGCTGCATATGTTTTCTCAACATAATCCACTGTTAGTGGAAAAAAGTCTTGGCCAGGTTTTGCTTCATTTTGTGCCACCACGGTTGCCAAGACGACTGTATCCCCCATCGAAGCCAATACAGCACCACTTGATTGGCGAGCAATCTCACCTGTTTCTAACTTAACTTCATGTTGGCCATATTGAAACGTTTTTGTAAATTTATTAAACATAATTTTCCTTTCTCACAACAACAATAAAAAACCGTACCAATATCACCTGTTACAGTTTCTTGGTACGGTCATCTGTAGGATTTTTCCTACAAAATTACTTACGTAAGCCTAATTTCTCGATAATAGCACGGTAAGTATCTGGGTTACGACCCTTTAGATAATCGAGTAATTTACGGCGACGACTAACCATACGAAGCAGACCACGACGAGAATGGTGATCTTTCTTATGTGTTTTAAAATGAACAGTTAATTCATTAATGCGAGCTGTTAGAAGTGCAATCTGAACCTCTGGAGAACCCGTATCACCCTGTTTACGAGCAAATTCATTAACGATAGACTGTTTATTAATTTCTGCAACTGACATATTTAATTTCCTCTTAAAAACTGGCGACAAAGATGAGGATCCTTGTCGTGAAAAAAACTTTGTAAATTATAGCATCTTTTTGCGTTTTTTGCGAACTTTAGTCCAACGATAGTAGAGAACGCACCATCCACTAACGGCATAACACATAAACAAGGCAAAAATCATGACGGGCGGATTAATTAAAATCACCGCCACTAACAAAATCGTCACCAATACCCAGATCTGGGCCGAATGGTTACCTTGGAATGCCATTTTTTTGCCACTAATAAACGGAGCATTTGAAACCATACTTAATCCCGCATAGATCACAATCGAAAAAACCAACCATGCGTTCAACATATAAGGAGGTAGTTTATTGTCCACTAATAACCACACAAAACCACCCACGATGGCCGCCGCGGATGGACTAGGCAGTCCCTGAAAAAACCGAGAGTCCACCACGCCGATATTAGTATTAAAGCGAGCTAACCTAACCGCCGCACACGCAATATAGATGAAACATGCAAACCACCCCCATCGTCCCAACTCATGAAGTAGGTAGTAATAGGCCAACATCGCAGGTGCTAATCCAAAAGTCACCATATCGGACATGGAATCATACTGTTCGCCAAACGATGATTGCGTCTTAGTCAGACGTGCAATTCGCCCATCCAACGCATCCATTATCATCCCCACCAACAACGCCATAACCGCCAACTCAAAATTACCCGCAATGGATTGAATAATGGCATAAAATCCCGCAAAAAGATTCCCTGTCGTTGCGGCATTAGGTAACAAATAGGCACTCTTGTGATAACGTAATCGATCTGCTGATTTCATCTATTGCCTCTTGTATAAGATTATTGCAACTTTGCCAATACCGTCGTCGTTGCTTGTACTTTATCTCCAATTTTCACCATAGGAATACTACCTAAAGGCAAATACATATCTATTCTTGAACCAAAACGAATAAAACCATAACGTTCACCTTTTTTCAGTTCTTCACCCTCTTTGACATAGCATAAAATCCTTTTAGCTACCAAGCCAGCAATCTGAACATAAGTGACGGTTTGTCCAGTTGGTGTCGTCACGACCACTGCATTACGCTCGTTTTCAGCAGAAGCTTTGTCTAAGGCTGCATTGAAAAATCTACCCGAAAAATATTCTATTTTTTCAACTTTGCCGTCCACAGGAACACGATTCGAATGCACATTAAATACATTCATAAACACACTGATTTTCAATGCTTCGCGTCCTGCATAAGGATCGTAATCTTCTTGTATTTGGATCACTTTACCATCAGCAGCCGACAATACCGTATTTTCGTTTGCACCCGCAGGAACATATCGTTTCGGATCTCTAAAAAACTGTATCGCAAAAATCACATATACGAACAAAATAAAAGCGACAAAGCCATTTAAAAAAGACCATAAGAGTGCCAAAATAATGCCACCCAAAATAAACAACCACCCCTCTTTGGCGATAATAGGATGCGTGTTATATCGATTCATAAGTAAACTACCCTAAAAACGTGTAATTTTTCATTTTATCAAAAGATAAAATAAAGCTTTCTTGTTTGCCCAAAAACAAGCAAAAGAGTTCAATAATTCTCACAAGTATTATAATAAACGCTCAATATATCAAGTAGAGGTAAATGATGAGTACACAAACCACTGTAAAAATCGAAGGGATGACTTGTCAAGGTTGCGTGCGTTCTGTCAAAACAGCCTTAGAACAAGCACCTGGCATTCAATCCGTTGAGGTTTCATTGGAACGCAAACAAGCCGATATCGTTTTTGATGAATCACTTTGCTCTTTAAACAAGATTCACCATATTATTGAAGAAAAAGGCTTTGATGTCCAATAAGCCACGCTTAATTTTAGAGATTAGCCCCTCAAACTACCTTTTTTTAATTTCATCAAACGTGCTGCTATTGAATTCAGCACCGGTTCGACATGATTGATAAACAATACACCATCGAGGGCATGTCTTGCCAAGCCTGTGCAACCAGACTAGAAAAAGTGCTTAATAGAAAGCCAGAAGTTGAACAAGCCGAGGTAAACTTTGCAACAGAAACCCTCAACATTCGCTATCATGACCAAGTTAGCGAGCATCAAATACACGAATGGGTAAAAGATGCTGGTTTTAAAATTGCCGCCACCATCACCCAAACTCCACAAAAACCTAGTCTAAGGTTATGGGCGACATGGACCATTACGCTATATTTTACCCTTTTAATGGTTGGCATGCTTTTTCATGTCGAATGGATTCACTCCCATACCAGCATTTTTATCCAATTTATACTGGCCACTTTTTCTCAATTATTTCTTGCGATTCCCTTCTACAAAAGTGCTTATGCCGCCATTAAAGGTCGCATGGCAAATATGGATGTATTAGTCAGTAGTGGCACTCTAATTATTTGGCTATATTCCAGCATTGTTTTTTTAGCCAATATCCCTGAACACGTCTATTTTGAAGCCTCTTGCATGATTCTAGGTTTTGTCTCTTTGGGCAAATATATAGAAGAAAAAGTTAAAAAAGAAAGCCTCAATAGCATTAGTTTATTAGTAAAACTCAATCCAAAAACTGTTTTGGCAAAACGATCAGACACATGGACGGAGATTCCATTTGATCAAATTCAAACAGGAGAAATCATCCGTGCCAGACAAGGAGAACGCATTGCGGCCGATGGCGTGATATTAGAAGGACATGCTTTTTTCGATGAAAGTCACTTAACTGGTGAATCAATATCTCTAGAAAAATCGACGGACGATCAGGTATTAGCAGGTTCCTTAGTTTCTGATGGTAGTGTCATTTATCTTGCCCAAGCATTAGGAGAAAAAACCTTGCTAGGCGACATGATTCATGCGATGAATGAAGCTCAAGGAACCAAAGCACATATTGCTCGTTTGGCAGACAAGGTTTCGAGTGTTTTTGTCCCTTTAGTGATGGGGATTGCTTTGCTTACGTTTATCGTAAATTTCTTCTTATTGTCCGATGTAGAAACGGCCATCATTCGTGCCGTATCCGTGCTAGTCATTGCTTGTCCTTGTGCATTAGGACTCGCCACTCCTGCGGCCATCATGGTCGGCATTGGCATGGCATCCCGAAACGGTATTTGGTTCAAACAGGCTTCTACACTTGAAAGCACCGCTCATTTAAAAGAAATCGTACTCGATAAAACAGGCACGCTCACCTTGGGGAAACCTGAAATCAAACACATCCTATTGCTTGATGATTCGTATTCTGAAACACAAGTGCTGTCATTAGCCTGTGCTCTTGAATCACAAGTCAGCCATCCTTTGGCCACCGCCATTATTGAGGAAGCACAACGTCGTCAGATAAATCCACCCTCTGCCAAAAACGTTGAGGTAACGGCTGGACATGGGATAAAAGGTCAAGTCAACGAACTGACTATAGAACTTGCTAAACCTGATTCTTTGGGCATTGACACACAGTCGTTATCCAAAGATCTGTCGTCTTATTCATTAATAGGGATGCGTGTTAATCATCACCTCGTTGCTTTAATTGCATTAGGTGACACCTTAAAACCAGATACGATACCTACCATCCAAGCACTACAACAAGATGGACTGGATATCACCATTTTAAGCGGTGATCAAGAATCTTTGGTTCAACATATTGCCCAAACCTTACATATCAAGCACGCTAAAGGCAACCAAACACCTCGTGATAAAGCGAGCTATATTCAAAACAGCCCTCATCCTATCGGCATGGTAGGCGATGGGATCAATGACGCAGCTGCTTTAACCGCCGCCACCGTCAGTTATTCATTCAAAGATAGTACCGATGTGGCTCAACACAGTGCTGATATTACTTTAATGGGTAATGCTTTAATGGGTATTTATAAAAGTTTGCTCATTTCACGTGCTACCATGAAAACCATTAAGCAAAATCTTTTCTTTGCATTGGTATATAACTGTTTAGGTATTCCACTTGCGGCTTTTGGTTTATTAACACCTGCTGTGGCGGGTCTTGCCATGGCATTAAGTTCTTTTAGTGTGATTATGAATGCCTTACGGTTAAAACGTTTAACATTTCCCTCATTTTTAAACACGACGGATAAACCATAGCCACTTAAAAATAACCCCCTTTTGTACTGATTTCAAAAAAGGGGGTCATCAACTTTATAACGTGCCAGGTTCTTTAACCACACAGTCTGCGGAGACTTTTGCATCTTTCTGTAAGATAATCAGATGTGCTTTGTCACCTACCTGTAACGTTCCTTTACTTTTCATTAACATCACATGATTGCCTTTTGGTTCAAAACTAACTGTCTGACCTGGCTTAATATCAAAATGTGTTAATTTTTCCATTTTCATTTTGCCATCCACTACTTTTGTTGTATGGTATTCTGAATGCCCAAAATCTAATGAATACACATCATGAATATGCTTATCTTCGTTACTCGTATTCGTTAATTTAAAGTAAGCACTCGATGGAAACTTCTTAGGCATCAATCTGATCCAACAATCTGTCACTTCCAAGCCTTTCGCCTCTGGTAATTTTGATACCTCAACAGCCTTATCTATTGTCTGGGAATGACTACTGGCATGATGATGGTGGTGATGGCTCTCTTGATGTTGGTGCTCTTCACAAGCATATGCGGCACCAACCACCATGGCCGTGCCTGTTAGCATTACAACTACTTTTTTAAACATGCTCCTCTCCTAAAAAAAACAAGGGTACCTAACGATACCCTTAGTTTATTCCATCTATATGGCTAATACCATGATACATATCATGAAATTAAGAACTTCTTTCTTCTCTTGCCATACGACGGCGTTCATTTTCAGTCAAATAACGTTTACGCAAACGAATACTCTTTGGTGTCACTTCGACTAACTCATCATCATCGATAAATTCCACTGCATACTCAAGCGTCAATTTAATCGGTGGCACCAAACGTACCGCCTCATCTGTGCCTGATGCACGAATATTCGTTAATTGTTTACCGCGAATTGGGTTCACCACCAAATCATTATCACGAGAGTGAATACCGATAATCATCCCCTCATATAATGGTTCACCTGGTGAAACAAACATTCTGCCTCGATCTTGCAATTTCCACAAAGCGTATGCCACGGCATCACCATTATCCTGACTAACCAACACGCCATTTCGACGTTCACCGACACTACCTTCTTTGACAGGTGCATAATCATCAAACACATGGCTGATTAAGCCTGTTCCTCTGGTCATCGACATAAAATCAGTAGAGAAACCGATCAAACCACGAGCAGGAATGCGATACTCTAAACGTGTGCGACCACGTCCATCCGATTCCATATTCAATAGTTCACCTTTACGACGACCTAACTCTTCCATTACGCCGCCTTGATGTTCATCTTCAACATCGACCGTTAATAATTCAAATGGCTCACAACGCACACCATCAATATCTTTAAAGACGACGCGAGGACGTGATACAGCCAGCTCATAGCCCTCACGACGCATATTTTCGATCAAAATCGTCAAATGCAATTCACCACGTCCAGACACCTCAAATACGGTATCATCATCAGTATCTTTGACTCTTAACGCCACATTTGATTTCAATTCCAACTCTAAACGATCGCGTAATTGACGACTGGTGACAAACTTACCCTCTCTACCTGCTAAAGGTGAGGTGTTGACCATGAAATTCATATTCAATGTCGGCTCATCAATTTTCAGCATAGGCAAGGCTTCAGGCTGGTTGACATCACAAATCGTACAACCAATACCAATATCCTCGATACCATTAATCAACACAATATCGCCTGCTTCTGCTTCCTGCACTTGCTCGCGATCTAAGCCCTTAAACTTATGAATTTGGTTAATACGACCTTTAAATGTCGCCCCATCTTCACCGAATTTCACCACAACATCTTGGCCTGCTTTCATGCGACCACGGTTAATTCGACCCACACCAATCTTACCCACATAACTGTTGTAATCCAAAGAAATGACTTGCATCTGCAACGGTCCCTCTTTATCATCACCACGTGTCGGTACATATTTCAAAATCGCTTCAAATAAAGCACGCATGTCACCTGAACGTACATCGGGCGAATCTCCTGCATAACCATTCAACCCTGATGCATAAATCACAGGGAAATCCAGCTGTTCTTCTGTCGCCCCCAATTTATCAAACAACTCAAAAGTCGTATTGATCACATAATCTGGACGAGCACCAGGACGATCGATTTTATTGATCACTACGATCGGCTTCAATCCTAATGCCAACGCTTTTTTCGTCACAAAACGTGTTTGTGGCATTGGGCCTTCCACCGCATCCACCAATAACAATACACCGTCAACCATTGATAGCACACGTTCTACTTCGCCACCAAAGTCAGCATGTCCTGGGGTATCCACGATATTAATACGTGTGCCTTCATAATCTACCGCACAGTTTTTGGAAAGAATCGTAATACCACGTTCTTTTTCCAAATCGTTAGAGTCCATCACTCTTTCATCAATATGCTGATTTTCTCTGAACGTACCAGACTGGCGTAATAACTGATCGACCAAAGTAGTCTTACCGTGGTCAACGTGAGCAATAATCGCTACATTGCGTAATTCTTGACTCATGAATGTTCCTTTTTTAATTTTGACAAAAATAATTCATCAGGTAATTGTTCAACGGATATAAGACGAGATAACGGTTCGACTTCATCTTGAAACGCTTCTAGTCCTATCGCATCATCTATCTTAAACATGCCAACTTCTGTTCTTCTTAATGCACTCAAATGTGCATAGCATCCCAAAAATCGACCTATATCTTGAGCTAAGGTTCTGATATAAGTTCCTTTGCTACAAAAAACATCAAGCACTACTTCCTGCTTATCACGAGAAATAATCTTAATATCGTAAATCGTTACTTGACGTGCGGCACGCTCAACCTCGATGCCCTTTCGAGCTAATTTATACAAAGGTTGCCCATCTTTTTTCAAAGCTGAGTACATCGGAGGAATTTGCTCAATCTCGCCGATAAAGTGACGAATACACTCGTCTAATTGTTCATCACTGATAGACGGCACCGTATCAACAGATTTGACGACTTCACCTGTGTAATCCCCTGAATCTGTCTCACTTCCCAAACAAAGTGTCGCAACATATCGCTTATCGACATTTAACATCTGACCGCAGATTTTAGTTGCTTTTCCAAAACAACAAATCAATAAACCTGTGGCAAAGGGATCCAACGTTCCTGTATGTCCCGCTTTTTGGGCATTCAATGTACGTCTTGCTCGTTGTAAAGCAAAATTACTGGATAAATCTTTCGGCTTATCCAGTAATAACACGCCATCTACAATATCACCTTTACGTCTTCTACTCATTTTTATTGGCAAGGTCAATCAGACGTTGTACTTCCAATCCACGATTTAGACCCTCGTCATAATAAAAATGCAAGGTCGGTACCGTATGAATATGAAGCAACTTAAACAAAATAGCATGCAACCAACCCGCTTTCTCGTTTAACACGGCTTCTGCTTGTTGTTCATCGCCACCAATGACCGTAAAGTAAACTTTGGCGTGAGCATAATCAGCACTTAATTCTACCGCAGACAACGTAATCAACCCATATGTTTTTACGTCAATTTCTTTTTGAATAATCTGCGCCAAATCCTTTTGAATTTGGTCTGCCAACCGCTGATTACGATTGGCAGATGAGCTTGTTTTATGTCTTGACTTCATTTATAGACTACGTGCAATTTCTTTAATTTCAAATACTTCAAACTGGTCATTAATTTCGATATCGTTATTTCCTTTCAAAGAAATACCGCAATCAAAACCTGATTTCACTTCTTTCACATCATCTTTAAAGCGTTTAAGTGAATCTAACTGACCTGTCCAAATCACCACGTTATTGCGTAGCTGTCGAATATGAGCATCGCGAGAGACCATTCCCTCTGTGACCATACAACCCGCCACGGTACCGATACGAGAAATACGATAAACCTCGCGTACTTCCACCATACCAATCACTTCTTCTTTCTTCTCAGGTGCTAACATACCTGACATGGCGTTCTTCACTTCTTCGACCGCATCGTAAATAATGTTGTAATAACGAACGTCAATATTATTCGTTTCAGCTAATTTACGAGCACTTTGATCCGCACGTACGTTAAAGCCGATAATCACCGCATTAGAAGCAATCGCCAAGTTCACGTCTGATTCCGAAATACCGCCCACGGCAGCATGGACAACGTTTACTTTTACTTCAGGTGTTGATAGTTTCAACAACGCCTGAACCAATGCTTCTTGAGAACCTTGAACATCTGTTTTCACAATAAGTTCAAGTGTCTGACTACCTTCAACATTTCCCTCGAACATTTGTTCAAGTTTCTTAGCTTGTTGACGTGCCAACTTCGTATCACGGAATTTTCCTTGACGGAACAAAGCGATTTCACGGGCTTTGCGTTCATCCAAAAGCACTTGGAATTCATCACCTGCTTGTGGAACATCTGATAAACCTTGGATTTCCACAGGTGTTGAAGGCCCTGCTGTTTTCACAGGTTTACCGCCATCATCCAACATCGCTCTGACTTTACCAAAAGTCGCCCCAGCCAAAATCGCATCACCTCGATTTAACGTACCACTTTGGACCAATAGTGTTGCAACAGGACCACGACCTTTATCCAATCTCGCCTCGATTACCACCCCTTTAGCAGGTGCATCCACAGGTGCTTTTAATTCCAAAATTTCAGCTTGTAGCAAGACGTTCTCAAGCAAATCATCAATACCTTGTCCTGTTTTAGCAGAGACATTAATAAAAGGAACGTCACCGCCGTACTCTTCAGGCACCACTTCTTCAGCAACCAGTTCTTGTTTGACTCTTTCTGGATTTGCTTCAGGTTTATCGATCTTATTAATCGCTACCACTAAAGGAACATTCGCTGCTTTTGCGTGAGCAATCGCTTCTTTCGTTTGAGGCATCACACCGTCATCAGCCGCTACGACCAAAATCACCACGTCTGTAGCCTTGGCACCACGTGCTCGCATAGCAGTAAACGCCTCGTGTCCTGGGGTATCTAAGAACGTCACGATACCACCCTCTGTCTTCACACGGTAGGCTCCGATATGCTGAGTAATACCGCCTGCTTCGCCACTAGCGACTTTAGCACGGCGAATATAATCTAAAAGCGACGTTTTACCATGATCCACGTGGCCCATTACCGTGACCACAGGTGCTCTTGGCAATACTTCTGCAGACACATCATCATTAGACTCTTCTGAAAGAAATGCTTCAGGATCGTCCAACTTCGCAGCAATCGCCGAATGCCCTAACTCTTCAACCACGATCATCGCCGTTTCTTGATCAAGCACTTGGTTAATCGTCACCATTTGACCTAGCTTCATCAATTCTTTAATCACTTCTGCTGCTTTTACAGCCATTTTGTGAGCCAAGTCTGCAACCGTGATGGTTTCAGGTACATGAATTTCACGTTTGATGAACTCAGGTGTTGAGGGCTGTTGAACCTTATTCTGAGCATGTTTTTTAGGTTTGTTTCGATTACCAGAAACATGCCAACCCTCATCATCATCTTTCATGCGACGATCGTTTTTATCACCTTTTTTCACCGAACGAGTGGGTTTTTCACTATCATTCCACCCATCTTGGGAATCCATATTTTTCTTAGAAGCACCTTTTGATTTCGCTTCTTTCTTCACTGATTTTTTGTCACCGCTCTCTTTTTCCTTCGTGTTAGCACGTAACATCTTACGAGGACGATTTAAAAATTCACTGATTTCAGCCGCTTCATCTTGAGCTTCTTTTCTCGCTCTTTCGCGATCTTCATCCGTTACATCAGCTGGCGTTTCAACCGTTGTGGATACTGTTTCTGAAACCACAGGCTCTTGTTTAGAAGGGGCTTGAGCAGGTGCTACTTCAACCTTTCTCTCATCAACCACTTCTTTAGCCACTTGTTCAGTCACTTCTGAAGTCTTTTTCTCGGTTTGAGCTTTTTTCTCAACTTTTGATTTTGGCTTACTCGATCTGTTCATCGCTTCGCGTATAGCAGCCGCCTCTTGTTCGGCTTTTTCTCTAGATCGAGCATGTTCATCATCTTGAGAAAGTGTTTTAGGCTTCTGTACTTCAGGCTCCGCACTTGTCTTAGCCGTCACCTTTTTCTCAGCTTCAGCCTTAACTTTTGTTTTTGCTAGTTCAGCCTTTTTCTGTTCTTCAGGATTAAATCTGCGTTTTTTCTTCACGGTAACAGAAACTTTCTGACCATCATGATCAATCTCTTTCTGTTTACGCGTAGGTAAACTCAGACTTTTACGAACTTCTTTTTTGACTGGTTTTTCTTTATCTGTATCCATCATTACTTATTCTCTTCCTCAAACCAATGTGCACGTGCTTTAAGAATAAGATCCGCCGCATCTTCTTCTGAGATTTTTGCAATCTGTACTAATTCATCTGTCGATAAATCCGCCAAATCATCCAAAGTGGTGATTCTAGCTTCTGCTAATTTTTCCACCACTTCTGGTGTCATTCCTTTTAGATCCAAGAATGCCTGATCGACGGCAATACTCGCATCATCTGAATCTTGTAAAGCCGATCTCGCTCTTTGTCTTAATTCTCCTACCAATTCTTCGTCAAAGTCATCTATTTCCAAAAGTTCTTCTTCTGGCACGTAAGCAACTTCTTCTAAACTGGTAAATCCTGATTCAATCAAAATATCAGCGATGGCGACATCCACATCCAACTGATTCACAAACATATTACGTAGGATAATTGTTTCTTTTTCTTGACGGTTTTGGCTTTCTTCAGAAGTCAAAATATTGATCTGCCAGCCGATAAGCTCAGAAGCCAATCTTACGTTTTGACCTCTTGATCCAATCGCTTTGGGAAGATTCTCTTCATCCACAATCACGTTCATAACTCGTTCATCTTCATCCAACTCAATGGACTGAACGGTCGCTGGGGATAAAGCATTTATCGCAAATTCAGCGGGATCATCTGACCAAATAACAATGTCAATCTGTTCACCACCTAGCTCATTACGTACCGCACTCACACGCGATCCTCTCATACCAACACAAGTTCCGATAGGATCAATACGCTTATCATACGCCACGACTGCAATCTTCGCTCTTACGCCCGGATCACGAGAAGCCGCTTTAATCTCTAACAATCCCTGTTCAATTTCAGGCACTTCATTGACAAAAAGCTCACGCAAAAATTCTGGGCTAGTTCGAGTAAGAATAATTGACTGTGAACGAGAATTTCTATCTACTCTTGCAATATACGCACGTACACGATCGCCTGTACGCATGTTCTCACGCGGAATCATCTCGTTTCTTGGTAGTCGTGCTTCTACTTTACCGATTTCCACGATCGCATCGCCTTTGTCCAGACGTTTCACAATACCTGAGACAATCTTTTCACCACGATCCAACAATTCATCAATCATTTGTTGACGTTCTGCATCGCGAATTTTTTGCATTAATGTTTGTTTAGCGACTTGAGCGCCAATACGGCCCAAATCATCGCCCTCAAGCTCTTCTTCCACATACTCACCTACCTGAATAGCAGGATTAACTTCTTGGGCATCCATCAATAATTCTTCACGATCAGGATTTTGTAAACCCGCTTCGTTTGGAACAACTACCCAGCGACGTTTACAACGATATTCGCCTGTCTGACGATCGATCTGAACCACAATATCAGCATCTTCGTCTTTAAAACGTTTTTTAGTAGCCAGTGCCAAGGCCGCTTCTAATGCACTAAATACAATCTCTTTCTCTACGTTTTTTTCTCTTGCCAACGCATCGACAAATAATAAAATATCTTTGTTCATCGGTTCTTACCCTTAAAATCTAAAACTGGATCTAATTTTCCTTTTGCGACCTCTTCCACTGCAAAGACTAATTCTTTCTCTTCAGCCTCTAATTCAATCGCAAATTTACCCTCTTCTTTTTTCTGCAAAATCCCTTTAAACACTTTCTGGTTATTAATCGCTTGGTGCAGCTTAATCTCCACTCTTTCACCGACAAAACGTTCATAATCCTGACGATGACGCAATGGACGATCCAACCCTGGAGAACTTACTTCCAAACGATTGTAGTCAACGTTTTCAACTTCATAAACTCTAGAAAGCTGACGTGAAACTTTCTCGCAATCTTCGATTTTCACCCCATTAGGCGTATCAATCGTCACTCGCAACAAGCCTGCAGGAGCTCGTTCCACATCAATCAACTCAATATTTTCACCTAGCCCTAAAATGGCATCCTGTGTTATCTGAAATATATCTATCATGTCTATAAGTAAAAAAAGCCCGCCAATAGTGTGAATAAACCTGTATTTTGGTCTATCCAAGCTATCTGCATGCTTAAAAAATATAAAGGTATGCAAAAAAAAGGGGACTCAAAAGACTGGTCCCATTCAAAGATCATCTATAAACTGCCATTTTAGCATGAAAAACTTTATTTGTGAGCTAACTAGCCGATTATGTTATTAAAAATTCCCCAAACTAGACTCATGAATATTTGCTTTTCTGCTAGGAGATTTACTGGAAACGATTCTTTTTTTGCGAACCGTCACCTTTTGATCAAATCCTGGCGGCATGGCACTTTCATAACTGACTGGCTGTGCGTGACGACGAGAAGCACCTTTCTTAGATCGAGATTTTGAGTCTTCTTGAGGCAATTCACTTTCCAAACCCAAACGAATAAACAAAGCCATCACCACATCAGCTTCCAACTCTTCAAAACGACCTCGTTTCAATCCCGTTGGCAAAGAAATATCGCCAAATCGTGTACGCATCAGACGACTAACCGTTAAACCCACGGCCGCAAACATACGTCTTACCTCACGATTACGCCCTTCACGAATCACCACACGATACCAACGATTACTTCCTTCGCCACCCAAATAATCTAAGGCATCAAAGGCTGCCAATCCATCCTCAAGCTCAACCCCTTTTAGTAGCTGATCTCGAATCTCGTCCGTTAAGTCCCCCAAGACACGAACCGCATACTCACGTTCACTTTCATATCTTGGGTGCATCAAACGATTCGCCAAAGCACCCGATGTCGTTAAAATCATCAACCCTTCTGTATTCAAGTCAAGTCGTCCAACAGAAATCCATTTTCCAGTACGCATTTTAGGTAAACGATCAAACACACTCGCTCTACCATCTGGATCATCATGACTAACAATCTCACCAGCAGGTTTATGATACAAAATGACTCTTGGCAAACGATTTAACTTGGGACGCTGAACCAATCGACCATTCACCCTAACCACATCGCTATAAGAGACTCTTTGACCAATATAAGCAGGCTCCCCATTCACCGACACACGACCGGCCACGATTAATTCTTCCATCTCACGACGAGAACCAACACCCGCTTCTGCCAATACCTTATGTAACTTAGGCTGAATACGCTCACTGTTTAAATAAGAACTCAGACTTTCTTTTACGTTCTGAGACTGATACACAGGCATATCATCCATATTATTTTCTGGGAAAGCCACATCAAAGGCCAATTTCTTCGCCAATTTCGCTTTCTTAGCATTAAGTCTTTTGCTTCGATGTCCGCGTACCTTTGTTTCAAGTACTCTTTTTGTCTCTACTGGCTCCACCGTCGCTTCATTTCTCGCTTCTGGCACCTGTTCTTTTTTCTTACGTGAATCTGACCCTAAACGACGAGCAAAAGGCGTTCTTAACTTACGTCCTTTAACTTTTTTAGGGGATTCATCCGTTGTATTGACTTCTATATCGCTCATAATTATTTGAACCCATGGATTCAGAAATCGTATCTGACCATTCTATTTTTAGTTTGATTGCCCAAAACCAGGTAATAAATCCATCTCTGTTTCTGATAATTGAGACAACTTAGCTTCCAACTCTTCGCCCATTTCTAATTCTGGCAAATCATCTAATGTTTTTAAACCAAGATCATTTAAAAACTGCTTCGTTGTGCCTAATAACGCAGGTCTTCCGGGAGCATCTCGATACCCTAATACCTCAACCCAGCCTCGATCTTCTAATGTCCTAATAATCTGGGAAGAAACAGTTACCCCTCTAATATCCTCAATATCTCCTCGAGTAACTGGTTGTCGCCATGCGATAATAGCCAGTGTTTCTAGTACTGCACGAGAATATTTAGGAGGTTTTTCAGGATTCAGCCGTTCTAAATAACGCTGCATCTCTGGTTTGCTTTGAAAACGCCAGCCTGTCGCCAGCTCTACTAATTCTAACCCTTTATCGCTCCAATCACACCTAATATTTTCTAAATGTTGCAAAACTGCAACACTATCAACATCTTGATCAAAGAGTTTTTTAATTTCTGATACTGGCATGGGTTCTGCACTACATAACAGTGCTGTTTCGATTATTTTTTTTGCTAATTCTTCATTCATCATTTTCATTCACACCCGTATCAAAGGGCTTATTGCCTATTCTTTCTATCCTGTATTTTTAAAATAAAATTAAATTTGGTCTTGCATAATTATAACAGTTTACGCTATAATTATCACTTCATCAGACGCGGGGTAGAGCAGTCTGGTAGCTCGTCGGGCTCATAACCCGGAGGTCGTAGGTTCAAATCCTGCCCCCGCAACCAACTTGCGAGACTGGTTTAGGTTTGAAATCATCGCTGGTAAAACCAGATTCATCTTCCCTTCATTTCTTTTAAATTCCATACAAATAATCATCCTGTTTTTGAATAATTAAATTATGCTATGATAGGTCGTATCACACAAACAGGCTGAGGATAATTATGTCTGATAAAGAAAAGAAACATCATATATTTAAGTTTGACAAACCTATGCCCAAAATCGATCGTCCCATCGTTAAAGTCATCCCTATGGATTTAAGCGATCATGAAGCGTCTGATCGATTAATTAAACGTTCTCTTAAACGCATTTACGAAGCCCATAAAGAAGCGATTGACAGGCTTGCTTATAAATGATGATTGATTTAATCAAGTTTGAGAAGAAAGCGTTATTGGAGACGACCCTCTCTTAGCGGTTCTACCGTTTAAACGAATGGATGAGCACGAACGGCAACGCTTTCTTTTTTACCACACCACCACCCCAACAACTCAGCAATCTCGCTCCCACTCTTTCCATTACCCTCCAACCTGTCTCATCAGGATAACCAGCAACAATTCAACGACTTTACCTCGGATACAGTCAAACATATTACCCATCAAAACCTTTGATAACCATAAAAAAACCGAGTCCACAAGGAACTCGGTTTTCGGTTCGATAAAAACGTATAAATTAACGTTTTGAGAACTGTTTGCGACGACGTGCTTTGTGAAGACCCACTTTCTTACGTTCAACTTCACGAGCATCACGAGTCACGAAACCAGCCTTAGATAGAACAGGTTTCAACGTCTCATCATAGTCAATCAAAGCACGAGTGATACCAAAACGTACCGCACCTGCTTGACCACTTTCACCACCGCCATAAACATTAATCTGAAGATCAAACGCTTCTGTCAAATCAGTTAAAACAAGTGGTTGACGAACTACCATGCGACCTGTTTCACGGCCAAAATAATCTTCTAAGGTCTTACCGTTCACCAAAATTTTACCTGTACCTTTTTTCAAGAATACACGAGCAACTGAGGTTTTACGACGACCAGTACCATAATTCCAATTTCCGATCATGATCTAATCCTTAAATATCCAATGGTTGTGGTTGCTGAGCTGCATGAGGATGCTCTGCACCAGCATAGATTTTAAGTTTCTTGATCATGGCGTAACCAAGAGGACCTTTAGGTAACATACCTTTTACAGCCTTCTCTAATGCACGACCAGGAAAACGTTCTTGCATCTTACGGAAGTTAGTTTCGTAAATACCGCCTGGATAGCCAGTATGACGGAAGTATTTCTTATCGTCCTGTTTACGACCAGTTACTTTCAATTCAGATGCATTAATGATGACGATGTAGTCACCTGTATCAACGTGTGGTGTGAATTCAGGTTTATGTTTACCACGTAAACGGCGTGCAACTTCGCTGGCTACACGACCCAAAACCTTGCCTTTAGCATCGATCACAAACCATTCACGTTTTGCTTCATGGGGTTTTGCCACAAAGGTTTTCATGGATGATTCCTTTAAAAAAAATTAAAAAAAACTCATCAAGCTTTTATCAATAAGCCGTATGAGAAAAACTATTCTAACCCAAATTACAAAAAATCACAACAACATATTAAAATATCGTTATTTTTTCACCAAAAAGTGTCTTAAAACCACACTGTTTTTGAACCATCAAACCAAGCATATTCACTGGCACATTCATCATCTTTGATTGATCACTGAAGCAAAGTTAAATCAGTTCCTATATCAACCACCGTATGAGCCACCACGTCTCAAAACCCATCACACCTCAAGCAAGCCGATATGAATAGTTGGAACCCAAGTGCACGCATCACCCATCGCCCTTTACCTCAAAAACACAACACGTCCGCACCAAACAAGTCACTTATTCCCTTACCAAACATCGCCTGTTTTTAACCTCTAAACGATTCAAGCAACATACCTGCACAAAAAACCATTTCATTACATCTATTTCTGCACTTTAAAAAATGAGGACACCTCGCTTCTTTCATTCGTTTTACCGTACGAGCCACCACGTCTCAAACCCCAAACAAAACTTTACCGTATAAGCCACCACGTCTCCAAACCCAAACAAAACGCACATAAAAAAAAGGGGCTTTTCAGCCCCTCTTCATTCTTTAAAAATACGTTTATTACATATTTTCAATCATCACTTCACCAAAGCCAGAACAACTTACTTGTGTTGCACCGTCCAATAAACGTGCAAAGTCATAAGTTACTTTCTTCGATAAAATAGCTTTTTCCATAGAAGAAATGATCAAATCAGCCGCTTCTGTCCAACCCATGTGACGCAACATCATTTCAGCAGATAAAATCTCTGAACCTGGGTTCACATAGTCTTTACCAGCGTATTTTGGAGCTGTACCATGAGTCGCTTCAAACATCGCAACAGAATCAGAAAGGTTTGCACCTGGAGCGATACCAATACCACCCACTTGAGCCGCCAACGCGTCAGAAATATAGTCACCATTCAAGTTCAATGTCGCAATGACTGAGTAATCAGCTGGACGCAAAAGAATTTGTTGCAAGAAAGCATCAGCAATCGCATCTTTAATGATAATTTCCTTACCATTCTTAGGATTGCGAATTTTGCACCATGGTCCACCATCAATCTCTTGGGCACCAAATTCACGTTTTGCCAACGCATAACCCCAGTCACGGAAACCACCTTCCGTAAACTTCATGATATTACCTTTGTGAACCAATGTTACATTAGGTTTGTCATTATCGATAGCGTATTGGATAGCCTTACGAACCAAACGCTCTGTACCCTCACGAGAAACAGGTTTTACGCCGATACCAGATGTCTCTGGGAAACGGATTTTTTTCACACCCATTTCATTTTGCAAGAAAGCAATTAATTTTTTCGCTTCTGGACTACCTTCAGCAAACTCGATACCCGCATAAATATCCTCTGAGTTTTCACGGAAAATCACCATATCAACTTTCTCAGGATGTGAAACTGGAGAAGGAACACCTTGGAAATAACGAACTGGACGCAAGCAAACATATAGGTCTAACTGTTGGCGCAATGCTACGTTTAGCGAACGGATACCACCACCAACAGGTGTCGTCAAAGGACCTTTGATCGATACAGAATATTCGCGCAAAGCATCTAAAGTTTCATCTGGCAACCATACGTCTTGTCCATAAACTTTAGTCGCTTTTTCGCCTGCATAAATTTCCATCCATTGGATTTTACGTTTGCCACCGTATGCTTTCTCAACCGCCGCATCAACGACTTTAAGCATCACTGGCGTAATATCTTGACCTGTACCATCTCCCTCAATAAATGGAATAATGGGCTGATCAGGAACATTCAAACTGAAATCTGCATTAACAGTAATCTTTTCGCCAGTTGTTGGCACTTTAATATGTTCATATGACATGTTCATTCTCCGTTATAATTTGCTTCACATCGAGTAAAATATGTACGTTTTACTAAATGACACACTAACTCTTATATATAATACAAGACTCAACCTTACATTTTAACAAAAACTTATCATGTTTAATCCTAGTCGTGAACAGGTTCGTATATTTTTTACAACAGTACTCAAAAAACACCACCAAAACGATATTTTGACTCCCATTGAAAACCAAGCATTAAACTGGGTTTTGAAACATCCCGAGTATCACGAAGATTTATTAAATCCAGACAATCAACATAAAGACTATCAGGTTGAAAATGGTCAAACCAATCCTTTTTTGCACCTATCCATGCACTTAGCCATACAGGAACAAATCAATATTGACAGTCCACCAGGAATAAAAGCGATTGCCCAAAAGCTTATTCAACGTTATGGCGAACACGAGGCACATCATAAAATCATGGAAGCGTTGGGATTAGTGATTTGGGAAGCTCAACGACACGGTGCACCGATGAATAATGAACGTTATTTAGAATTATTAGAAAAGCTAGTTTAATCCCACAAGCACTTTCTCTGCATTATGCCCAAAGAAGGAGGTCACCCAAACAACCACCTCCTTCAATCATCGACAACAAGATGATGATAGACGCAACCTTTGAACACGAGCAATACAGCCGACTTCGTAACGACCGCCGCATACTTACAAAAAACAAACCACTTACCTCATCCACCAAACCCAAATAGTAATGTTTACTTCAAGGTAAGTGTTGAAATAATGGGTTTATTTGCGTCGTCCAAATCCAGCCATATTTTTTAAGGCACTCATGCCACCCATCGCGCGCATAATCTTGCCCATACCGCCTTTTTTGAACTGTTTCATCACCGATTGCATTTGTTCAAACTGTTTTAACAGCTTATTAACTTCTTGAACTGGCACCCCTGCACCTGCGGCAATACGTCTTTTTCGAGAGGCTTTAATTAATTCGGGTTTACTACGCTCTAAATGCGTCATTGAGTTTAAAATCCCCTCTGTACGACGCATCTGTTTCTGGGCATCTTCGGCATTCACCTTACCCGCCATTTGAGCCAGACCGCCAGGCAACTTCTCTAACAACGACCCCATATCGCCCATTTTTTTGACTTGAGCCAACTGATCACGAAAATCATTCAAATCAAACTTATCGCCAGCTTTAACTTTTTTAGCGAGTTTTTCAGCTTCTTTGAGGTCGATATTTCGTTGAGCTTCTTCCACCAACGAGAGAATATCACCCATACCCAAAATACGCTGAGCCATACGATCTGGGTAAAACGGCTCCAATCCATCCAGTTTTTCAGATACCCCAACAAATTTCAACGGTTTGCCCGTCACCTGACGCACAGACAACGCCGCACCCCCTCGAGCATCACCGTCTAACTTCGTCAATACCACACCCGTTAAAGGCAACGCATCTGAGAAAGCTTTGGCCACATTCACCGCATCTTGTCCCAACATCGCATCGACGACAAATAGCGTTTCAACAGGATTGAGTTCACGATGCAACATGGCAATCTCTTCCATCATCGCTTCATCAATCCCCAAACGCCCTGCCGTATCCACTATCAAAACATCGTAGTAGTGTTTTTTGGCATAATCCAACGCCGACAAAGCAATATCTCTAGGCTTTTCATTTGGAGAAGATGGAAAAAAGTCAACGGATACTTGCTCAGCAACCGTCTTTAACTGATCAATCGCCGCAGGACGATACACGTCGGTACTGACCAACAACACTTTCTTTTTCGTTGCAGGCAAACCTTTTTGTTTAAATGTTCCTTGAGATAAGATTCGAGCAAGTTTTCCAGTCGTTGTTGTCTTACCCGCACCTTGCAAACCTGCCATTAAAATAACCGCAGGTGGTTGAGTGGCCAAAGACAATTCGCCAGCAAAAGGGCCTAAATCACCGCCCATCAACTGCGTTAACTCACGATCAACCACGCCAATTAACGCCTGTCCGGGTGTCAAGCTACCTACTACTTCTTCACCCATCGCCTTTTCTTTTACCCTTTGGATAAAATCACGAACAACAGGCAATGCCACATCCGCTTCTAACAAAGCCATACGGACTTCTCGAAGCATCTCTTGTGTGTTAGCTTCTGTTAAACGAGCTTGACCTCTCAAGGTCTTGGTAATTTTTGCAAAACGATTACTTAGGTTATCAAACATTTACTCGGCTCTTTTTAGTTATACTAATAGAATAATTTGATTATATCGTATCTGATTATTTATTCGTTATGTCTTTAAATATTGTGTTGCATTTATTAGCCAGTTTCATTTACCTTGGAATTGGTTTATCACTGTGGATTCCACTTGCCCAAAAACAAACCTTTTCCCCGATTACAGGCTTGCGTCGATTCATCTTATTAGTCGCCATCGTCTTGCACGGCATCGCTATTCATGTCGCCATGCTTCACAATGAATACATCCAATTAAGCTGGACGGCAGGCTTGTCACTGACGATGTGGATTGTTATGCTCATCTTTTGGTTAGAACGATTACTGGCTAGGATTGATGGTTATTTATTTATCTTACTTCCTTTTGCTTTTGTGATGACCTTGTTAACCACCATTTTTCCTGTGGCATCCAGTTCTCCTTTAATCATCCCCGTACGTAATGAAATTTTCCGTTTGCATATTTTATTATCGCTTTTAGCTTATAGTTTGATTGCTATTGCCGCCATTCAATCTGGACTAATGGCCTTATTTGATCGATATTTACATCGCCAAAAAATCAAAGAACGAAAAGGTTTAACAGGACTTGTTCTACAAGCACAGCCACCCTTACTAACACAAGAAAAAGTGCTATTTTTATTAGTGTGGATTGGCTTTTTTGTGTTAACCATTGCCATCATTACTGGCATGTATGTTTCATGGCAGATTTCCCAAAAACTACTACCCATCGATCACAAAACCATTTTCAGTATAGCGTCTTGGTTGGTTTTTGCCGTTTTATTAACTGGACGCGTCATTTGGGGATGGCGAGGACGTTTAGCATTACATTGCAACTTAATCGGCTTTACGTTGTTACTTTTGGGTTATACGGGTTCACGATTCGTAATTGATGTGTTGTTGCATTGAAGCGGGTTTTAAGGCTTCACAAATAATGCATCAAAACCTTTTTTACTATTTAATGCTTAATTATTATGATTCGTTTTTTACTCATTCTACTTGTCATTTATTTGATTGCTCGTTTTGTCTTTCCAAAGAACAAACAAACTACGCAAAAAACAGCCCCATCTGAAGTACCCAATGCCCAAAAACAAGTCAAACTACAACCTTGTGAGTATTGTCATACATTTTGTGATCCTAATTTAATGGTCTCTTATCAAAACAAACATTTCTGCAGTCTTGAACATGCCACACTTTATCAAAAAGAACAACAACCCACTCATCACCCATAAACATTCATCCTGTTTGGCTGTTTTCACTCGTTTACTCCCACAACGACGACACAAAGCCCTTAAAACAACTCTTCATTTTTTTTAATGGGCATACAAGAAATCACAAAGAAGATTTAAAATACGATATTGGCAAATAATCTTTTTGAATAATAAGGATGAATGTAACGATGAACATTACTAATGGTTGGTTAGCTCGAAACAACAAAACACTCCGTAATTATTCACCGAATTTCAATGAACGCAACGAACCGCCATATTTACTTATTATCCACTTTATCAGCTTGCCTCCGCGTCAATATGGCCATCACTTCATCCGAGATTTTTTTACAAACAAACTAGATATTCAAGCCGATCCTTTTTTTGAACAAATCAAAGATCTAAAAGTATCTTCGCACGTGGTGATTTACCGCACGGGGGTTATTGAACAATTTGTCAACTTTAATGATCGTGCTTGGCACGCTGGTGTTTCCTGCTTTGAGGGAAGAGAGACCTGCAATGATTTTAGTATTGGCATTGAACTAGAAGGGTGTGAATTTGAACCCTTTACCAAAGAACAATACCGCAGTCTTATTCAGCTAACCCGACAATTGAAAAAACATTATCCATTAAGGGCTGTTTGTGGACATGAAGACGTTGCACCAGGTAGAAAAAATGATCCCGGACCATTTTTTGATTGGACATACTATCGTCAACAAGCTTGGTGCGAAACCCTTAAAAAATAATGCTCACTCGATCAAACCACAAAAACTAGGATTTATCAGCCTATCCAGACATTAGCAGATACTATTCAACTTCATCACTACTCGATCATCAACGCGCTTTCTTCAAGCAAACACTCTGATTATCTTAATCGTTTAGTATCTGATCAACCCCACAACACCAAGGATTCATCGACCCATCATGCGGTTTTTCAAAAGATGTTCAAACCAAGTGGGATCATGCGGTTTTAAATCATCTGCTGGTCGTGGCAAATAATAATCATACAAACGAGAGGTCCAGAATCTCAATCCAGCCGTCTTTAACATCAACGGCCAAACTTCTTTTTCTTCAGGCGTAAATGGACGAACACGCTCATATGCCTGCAACCAAACATTAACTTTTTCTAAATTTAAGGCTGTTGGGTTATTTTGTTTATCTCGATCAATACACCAATCATTCACAGACACTGCTACATCAAACAAAAATTTATCTACGCCTGCAAAGTAAAAATCAATCACGCCACCCATTTGATCCCCATCGATCAACACATTATCTCTAAATAAGTCACAGTGACATGGCCCTTCTGGCAAGGATTGATAAATATCGGATTGATGAAATTCAATCTGTTCTTCTAACAAAGACTCATACATGGATAATTGTTCTGCGGTCAAAAACGGTTTAATCTCAGGAAATTTTTCTTGCCACCAAGACAATCCTCTCAGATTTTTTTGGACAATAGAATAATCTTTTCCGGCGATATGAATTTGGGCTTGAATTGTGGCTGTTAATTGACAATCTGCAACGCTAGGCAAAGGCGAATATTGCCCCTTGAGTTTAGTCGCGATAACAAAAGGTTTATTTTTGAACACGCCAATCATCTGTCCTTGATGATCAACTTGAGGTTCTGGCACCAACAATCCTCGTGCCGATAAATGCTTCATAAAACCAATATAAAAAGGAAGTTGTTCAAAGGTCAACACTTCAAAAATAGTCAATACATAAGAACCTGTGGTGGTGTCTAAAAAATAATTGGTGTTTTCGATACCTGCTGAAATACCTCTTAAATCCAACAATTCGCCCAAATCATAATTTTTTAACAATGCCTTTGCATCATTTATGTCAACTTTTGTAAAAACCGCCATAATCACAAAACCTTTACGATACTCTATCTTAGCAATGGTAAAATCAATGCTCCAAAAGTACATCATACCACTGTATTTATGAGCAATCTATACTCCCATCCCAAAAAACCTTGGCAACTCAGTGTCGCACCGATGCTTGATGTCACGAATCGTCATTGTCGTTACTTTCATCGTTTACTGGCTCCCAATGCTTTGTTATATACCGAAATGGTCACAACAGGAGCTTTGATTTACGGAGATATTGATCGACACCTTAAATTCAATGCTGAGGAACACCCTGTTGCCCTTCAACTAGGCGGCAGCGACCCTGCACATCTAGCTCAATGTGCCAAACTAGCAGAAACATATGGATATGATGAAGTCAATCTTAATTGCGGTTGTCCGTCTGATCGCGTGCAAAAAGGGGCTTTTGGAGCCTGTCTCATGAAAAATCCCCAACTAGTGGCCGACTGTTTCAAAGCGATGCGTGATGCGTGTTCTTTAGATGTCACCATTAAACACCGCATTGGTATTGATGATGAAGATAGTTACGAGTTCGTTCAAGATTTTGTCGGTACGCTTTACGAAGCTGGCTGTCGCGTTTTTATTACCCATGCCAGAAAAGCGATTCTACAAGGTCTTTCACCCAAAGAAAACCGTGATATCCCACCACTAAAATATGAAGTTGTTCAAAAATTAAAAAACGATTTTCCAGATGCTATTTTTGTACTCAATGGTGGCATCAAAACGACGGATGCCATATCTGAACATCTCAAAACACTGGATGGTGTGATGATAGGACGAAGTGCATGGCATGAACCTTATATACTGCGTGAAGCACATCGCTTAATATGGCCCGAAACAGCCGTACTTAGCGATGATGAAATCATTGAGCAAATCATTCAATATGCCGATCGTTGCGTTCACGAAGATATTAAACTGAGATATGTCATCATGCCTATATTAGGGCTATTCAATGGACAAAAAGGTGCCAAACTGTGGCGACGAATACTCAGCGATAACCTGCGTTTACAAGCAAACGACATCACCTTAATTCGTGATGCTTATCAGGCCATAAAATACAATATGGATTAATCATAATTGAATTCATGGAAGTTAAATCAGGCCGAGTGTTTTAGATTGAAATAGAAAAACAAAAACCCTGTATCGTTACGATACAGGGTTTATATATTCTGGCTCCCCAAACTGGGTTCGAACCAGTGACCTGCGGATTAACAGTCCGTCGCTCTACCGACTGAGCTATTGGGGAATAAGCTGACATTATAACCAAGCCCATCTACTTTGACAAGTGGTTTTCACAAAAAATAGCGTTTTTACCACACCATCGTTTCTTTATTACCACAAATCGACTCACTGACAAAAACAACACTCAACTCAACAGGCAGTTAATGCTTTCTCCTTATTCATGCATCACACGCCATTTATTCCGTTAACACATACGGTAAGTGTTTTTGACCCTTTGAGAATAGCTTAAATACAAGGTAAAAGCGATCGCAAAACTCAAGGAAATCGACAACATTTGCCACTGGATTGTCTCAATTTGCTCAGGTACTATCAATGTATGGTTACCCGACAAATACACACTGATACTGGCAACGGGTCCTGCAATCCATATCATCCAATACAACAGTTTCACCGCACTCGGTCGCCTTAACCAAATAATCACACCTATGGCACCAATATGAATCACCAAAGCAATAATGCCAATATTCACCACCGTATTCGCGTAAGCCTCAAATCCAAACGTATGACTCACCTCTGGATAAAAAAAGGTATAAATGTTAATAATCTCGTAAATACTAAATAACAAATACAAACTTTCAACAAACATCAGCCCCGTGAAAACAAGCAGATAGCCATGCACCCCACAAACGCCCTTTTCACGAACTAAGCGACGATTTTGCAACCATAACAAATAGCCAATACCGCCCAAAATACACACCCATAACAAAATTCTCATATCATCAGTCCATCTTTATTTTTTATTATTATACGCCTATTAATGAAAATGAGTTTTATTTAGAATCACCAAATTCCCCTCCGCCTCCGCCGCCGCCTCCATCCCCCCCCCCACCTTTCATCACTGCATAAAAAAAGCCCAGTCATCAGACCAGGCTTTTCAATCTAAACGCAACAATTAGTTTTTGCTTTGATCGACTAATTTATTTTTTGCAATCCATGGCATCATTGAACGCAACTGACCGCCTACTTGTTCGATTTGAGACGCTGCGTTGTTGCGACGACGAGCAGTTAGGCTAGGCGAACCTGCTTGGCATTCGTTAATGAAACGACGAGCATACTCACCCGATTGGATGTCCGCTAACACCGCACGCATGGCTTTTTTGCTTTCCTCTGTAATCACACGAGGACCTGAAACATACTCACCATACTCCGCATTATTTGAGATCGAGTAGTTCATATTAGCGATACCACCCTCATAAATCAAATCAACAATTAGTTTCAATTCATGCAAACACTCAAAATAAGCCATTTCTGGAGCATAACCAGCTTCTACCAATGTTTCAAAACCAGCTTTAATCAATTCAACGGCACCACCGCAAAGTACAGCTTGTTCACCAAACAAGTCTGTTTCTGTTTCTTCACGGAATGTGGTTTCGATAATACCCGCACGACCGCTACCAATTGCACTTGCATAAGACAAAGCAATTTCACGAGCATGGCCGGATTTATCTTGGTGAACCGCGATTAATGCAGGTACCCCACCGCCTTGCGTGTAAGTGCCACGAACAGTATGACCTGGTGCTTTAGGTGCAACCATAATCACATCCACGTCTTGACGAGGAACTACTTGACCATAGTGAATATTGAATCCATGGGCAAACGCAAGTGTCGCACCTGCTTTTAAATTTGGAGCGATTTCAGCTTGGTAAACAGCAGCAATATTTTCATCTGGCAACAAAATCATCACAACATCAGCTTCTTTAACAGCATCAGCAACTGGTTTTACTTTTAATCCAGCATTTTCAGCTTTTTTCCAAGAAGCACCATTTGGACGCAATCCAACTGTTACATCCACGCCAGATTCATGTAAATTCAATGAATGAGCATGACCTTGTGAACCATAACCAATAATGGCTACTTTTTTGCTTTTGATTAATGATAAATCGCTATCTTTATCGTAAAAAACTTTCATATTAATTCCTTTATATCTAATTAATTTCTTTGATATGGATTTACAAACGTAAGGTGCGGTCACCACGACCAATACCCGTAGCACCTGTACGCACCGTTTCTTGAATGGCACTACGATCAAGTGTATTAATAAAAGCTTGGATTTTTTCCTGCTCTCCCGTTAACTCAATCGTATAGGTTTTATCCGTGACATCGACGATATGCCCACGAAAAATATCTGTCAAACGCTTAATCTCTTCACGCTCTTTGCCTACCGCACGCACTTTGATGAGCAATAGTTCACGCTCAACATGAGGAGCTTCAGAAAGATTCACCACTTTGACTACATCTACCAAACGATTTAAGTGCTTGGTAATCTGTTCCATCGTTGAAGCAGATCCAGTGGTGGTGATGGTTAAACGAGACAAGGTTTGGTCTTCTGTGGGTGCCACTGACAAGTTTTCAATGTTATAACCACGTGCAGAAAATAATCCAATCACGCGAGATAAAGCACCTGGTTCATTTTCTAATAAAATAGCAATGATATTTTTCATACCTTACCCCTTATTTTCCACATCAGGACCTAGCAATATTTGGCTTAATCCTTTACCCGCTTGAACCATTGGCCAGACATTTTGTTCTCTATCTGTACGAATATCCAAAAAGACCAACTTATCTTTATGTTCACCGTAGAATGCTTCACGAAGTGCAGGTTCTACCTCACTAGGTTTTGTTACCAATATACCGACGTGACCATAAGCTTTCATCAGTTGTACAAAATCAGGGATAGACTCCATATAAGACTCAGAATAACGTCTTTCGTATTCCAACTCTTGCCACTGGCGTACCATTCCCAAGAAACGGTTATTCAAACAAATAATCTTTGGCGCCAACCCATATTGCGTACATGTCGCCAACTCTTGAATATTCATCTGAATCGATCCATCGCCTGTAATCACCGCAACGGGGGCATCATTTTTACTGGCACACACACCGATACCATAAGGCAAACCGACTCCCATCGTACCCAAACCACCTGAATTTAGCCATTTTCTAGGGTCTTTAAAACCGTAATATTGGGCCGCCCACATTTGGTGCTGTCCTACATCTGAACAGATATAAGCATCACCATTTGTAACCTTATGCAAAGTCTCAATCACAAACTGAGGTTTAATCACGGTATCTGATGGTTGATAGTCTAAGCACTTCTTACCACGCCATTCATTAATCTGATCCCACCATTTGCTCAATGCTTTCGTGTTTTGTTTAGACAAGAAACTTCCCTCTTGCAAAATAGCATTTAACTCTTGCAAGACATCTTTAGCATTTCCAACGATAGGAATATCAGCCACCACGCGTTTTGAGATCGAAGATGGATCAATATCGATGTGGATAACTTTGCGAGGTACAGAAGAAAAATCAGCCACATTTGCGACCACGCGATCATCAAATCTGGCCCCAATAGCGATTAAGACATCACTATTTTGCATCGCTAAGTTTGCCTCATACAAACCGTGCATGCCCACCAAACCTAAGAAATTAGGCAAATCGGCATTTACCGCACCTAATCCCATCAAGGTACTGACACAGGGAGCATTCAACAGTCTGATTAACTCACGACATTCTGCTGAAGCATTCGATAAAATCGCACCGCCACCCACGTAAATCATCGGACGAGAAGCTTGGGCCAATAACTGAGCCGCTTTTTTAATCTGACCTGTATGACCTTTTTCAATCGGGTTATACGAACGCAAGCTAATTGGTTCGGTCATCGGCGTGTACTTGCAACGATTGGCACTGACATCTTTCGGAATATCAACCAATACAGGGCCTGGACGACCCGTACGAGCAATATGGAAAGCTTTACGCATCACATTTGCTAAATCTTTAACGTCTCTTACTAAGAAGTTATGTTTCACACAAGGACGTGTCACACCAATCGCATCGCATTCTTGGAAAGCGTCCTCACCAATCATGTGAGAACCTACTTGACCACTAATAACGACAAGGGGAATCGAATCCATATAAGCGGTTGCAATACCAGTTACCGCGTTAGTCAGCCCTGGTCCACTGGTTACCAAAGCAACTCCGACTTTACCTGGATTCACTCTTGAATAGGCATCAGCCGCATGAACCGCTGCTTGTTCATGTCGCACTAAAATATGTTTAAATTGATTTTGTTTGAAGATGGCATCATAAATGTAAAGTACTGCACCGCCTGGATAGCCAAAAACACAATCTACATTTTGTTCTTCGAGACATCGTACCAATATTTCGGCACCATTTAATTCCATTTTAAAATCCTTTTCTATCGGTCACTCAAAATTTTTGTAAACAAGAACTTGGGTATCTCTCGTTCAAAAAAGCTGGAGACATCACAACTACGCTTGTGGCACAGTTATATAGCCTTGGACATTACTTTCGTTTAAAAGCAACAATCTTCCATTATAACGAAAAAACGCCCTTTTACCTCATCTTATCTAATTTTGCGAAAAAGATTTTAAGGCATCCATCAAGGCATCCCATGAACCTGTAATCTGAGCAATTGTTTGACCATCAAAAATCAACGCATCGCCTTGGCACTTTAGTTCAGACAAGCTATCTGGTGATTGCAACTTCTTCATTAAACTTCCCGCATCTTGAGGTTTTTCAAAAGGTTTCGAGACGATTTGCTCCACCCCTTGCTCATCTATTAAACGAAAGAAGAACATTCCCTCTTCACGGAAACTCACAAAACGAGCCGATTTCGATTTCTTAGCTTGTGTTTTTTCTTGTTTGGCCGTTGACAAGTGCTTCATGCTCC
Source organism: Basilea psittacipulmonis DSM 24701 (assembly GCF_000743945.1). Lineage (NCBI taxonomy): Bacteria > Pseudomonadati > Pseudomonadota > Betaproteobacteria > Burkholderiales > Alcaligenaceae > Basilea > Basilea psittacipulmonis. The sequence goes on from NZ_CP009238.1 coordinate 1,690,349, forward strand.
TTAATCCCACCGCCTCACGCAATTCATTCATAAATGGCGTGGCTTGCAAACGTGCTTTTTTGGCTCCTGCTAACAAAATATCAGATATATCATCAGGTCTAGACATCAGATCCATGTATTGATCACGCATCGGTGCCAGCATATTTTCTAGCAAAGACAAGAATTCGTTTTTAGCATCACCCCAACCCATGCCTGTTTTCAAGGCCTCACGAAATACTAATGTTTGTTCTTTGGTGGCAAAGGCTTTATAAAGCGTAAATAAATGGCTGTTATCAGGATCTTTAGGCTCGCCTGGTAATTTCGAATCAGTTTGAATTCTCATCACCGCTTCTTTTAGGGCCTTTTGACCCCCTTCAAAAAGCGGAATCGTATTGTCATAACTTTTTGACATTTTACGACCATCCAAGCCTGGCAACAACGCAACATCCTCAGCAATTTGCACCTCTGGCAACACAAAGTAATCGCCTTGGTACAAATGGTTAAATCGTTGGGCAATGTCGCGTGCCATCTCAATATGCTGAATCTGATCTCGTCCTACTGGCACTTTATTTGCCTTAAACATGAGAATATCTGCCGCCATTAAAACGGGGTAACAAAACAATCCCATGGTCACGCCATCATCGCTGTCAACGCCTTTTTCTGCATTTTGATCCACGCAAGCTTTATAAGCATGAGCACGATTCATCAAGCCTTTTTGAGTAACACAACTCAATAACCAATTTAGTTCTGGAATTTCAGGAATATCAGATTGGCAGTAAAACGTAACGGTATTAGGATCTAAACCTGAGGCCAACCATGTTGCCGCAATTTGCAATCTTGCCATCGCCACTCTTTGAGGATCTGCACACTTAATCAAAGCATGATAATCCGCCATAAAAAAGTAAGAATCAACTCCCTCTAATCGACTGGCTTCAATACAAGGACGTATGGCGCCTGCATAATTGCCCAAATGAGGAATTCCTGTGGTTGTAATGCCTGTTAATACTCTGCTCATCCTAATACCCTACAAAAAATTAAGAGCCAATCATCGACTGGCTCTTTGAGACTGACTGACGCTTATAAAGATAAAGTAATCTTTGATAAGGTTTGAACCAATTGACGTTTTTCGTCTTCTGTCAACGGATCCCACATATTGCTGTAAACTTGAGACACAATAGGAGACAACTCATCTAAACGCTTACGCCCACGTTTATTGATTTCCAAATATAGACTACGTCTATCAGCACGATTAGGAATTCTTTCTACGAACCCCATTTCCTCTAAATCAGAAATCACTCTGGTCATCTTAGTGCGAGAAATATCAACCAATTCACACAAAGATGAAGGACTAATTTTCTCGGACCCACTGGCCAAAAACATAAGTACCCAGTAATGCGTAGCGGTTAAATCATAAGGACGTAATTTTTCATTCAATTTTCTACGTCCCTCCCTTGCAGCACGAACGATATGACCACTCACAAAGACATCTAAACGAGGCATTTTGGCATGCTTTTTACAGGCCATATCAAGATAATCTTCAAATGTAAGCATAATATTTTTTTATAAGAATGAATAAAAAACGTTACTGTATATTACACAGTAACGTCTAGAATTAAACACGTTTTACTTTTTCAAGCATTTTAAATACACTTTTTGGGCAGTTGCGATACAAGCGTTTAGAAGCCTTACCTAAACAACGACGCTCAAGTGTATTACGGCGTGTACGTTTAATCTCTGCCATAATATTCTCCATGAACTTATTTACAAACCTTTTATTTTACTAAATCATTTATATATTGTCAAAATTCGTCTCTCTTGACCACCTCCTCCTGACTCAGCGGGTGGTATATCGTTTCCGTGACTTTAATATTGTATAAATACACAGTATAATAAGGTGCTTTTATTTTTATATCCACTTAAAATAATGAGTCATTCTTATCAAATGCTTCCGCTTGGGATTACGATGGGCGATGCAGCAGGTATTGGTCCAGAAATCATTATCAAAACACTAGCCAGTGGTCGATATGCACCAGAATCACTATTGATTTACGGTGACGAAGCTATTCTCAAATCCACGGCCAAGCGACTCGGATATTCGGATCTCTTTATTCCCATTAGACACTGCGGTTTTTCTTTAGGCGAAATTAAACTGGGGGAAATCCAAGCTCAAGCAGGAAAAGGAGCATTTCTTTATCTAAAAACAGCGATTGAAGATGCCCTATCTGGAAAAATCAAAGGCATCACCACCGCTCCTTTGCACAAGGTTTCACTGAAACTTGCAGGTTATGACTATCCCGGCCATACCGAAATTCTTGCAGAACTTACCCATTCCCCCGATGTGGCGATGATGTTGCTAAACGATGAGATCCGTACATTGCTGGCCACGATTCACGTGCCACTATCGCAAGTACCCGCTTTGATCACACGTCCCTCACAAGAAAGACTTATTCACTTGGCTCACCAAGTATGTTTACAATTAGGCATTTCTCACCCAAGAATCGCCATAGCAGGACTCAATCCTCACGCTGGAGAGGAGGGGCGTTTTGGGACCGAGGAACAAAACATCATTATCCCAGCCATCCAACATATGCAATCACGTGGCCTTCAAGTTTCAGGCCCTTATCCTAGCGATACTGTCTTTATGCGAGCCAGAAAAGGAGAGTTTGATATCGTCATTGCCCAATACCACGATCAAGGATTAATTCCTGTCAAATACTTGGGGTTAGATAAAGGCGTGAATGTTACCGTTGGGTTACCTATTATCAGAACTAGCGTCGATCACGGCACTGCATTTGATATTGCAGGACAAGGCATCGCCGATCCCGAATCACTAATGACGGCCATCGATGTAGCATTAAATATGGAAAAAATATGAGTACCTATCTTGGTCAAATTCGTCTGCATGGTGCCAGACAAAACAATCTCAAAAACCTCAATGTTAACTTCAACACAGGAGAATTTACCGTTATTACAGGCGTATCGGGATCAGGCAAAAGTTCATTAGCCATCGATACCTTGTATGCAGAGGGTCAACGAAAATATGTTGAAACATTCTCTCCTTATGCAAGACAGTTTCTGGATCGCATGGATAAACCTGATGTGGACAAGATCGAGGGAATTTTACCCGCCATTGCCATTAATCAAACCAATCCTGTAAAAACGTCACGCAGTTCAGTGGGCACCATGACCGAGCTGAATGATTACCTAAAAATTTTATTTGCTCGTTCAGCGAAACTGTATTGTCAACAATGTGCCCATTTAGTAGAGAAAGATAATCCTCAAACCATCATCCAAAAACTGCGTGATACCTTTGCTGACAGCGATCCTAGATTGACCGTCACTTTTTCTAAAACAGTGCCTAAATCTTTTACCGAAACAGAAATATTAGATTACTTACAGCAACAAGGCTACAGTCGCATTCATCACAGTGAAACCATCAATAAAGAACAAAAACTATTTGTGATTCAAGATAGATTCCGACTATCAAAGGCGGATCCTGCTCGTCTTCAAGAAGCTTTTGAAGTCGCTTTAAAACATGGGACAGTCACAGTTTTCAGTGAAGATGACCAATGCTTACGTTTTAACGCCGATCTGTGTTGTGCGAATTGCGATATTCATTATCACGAACCCTTGCCTAGTACGTTTTCGTTTAATTCTCCACTCGGTGCTTGTGATACCTGCCGTGGTTTTGGACGAACCATGTCTATTGACTATGGTCTCGTGATTCCAAATGAAAAACTCACGCTGCAAGAAGGGGCCGTCAAACCTTTTCAAACCCCCACGTTTAAATCTTGTCAGACTGATTTAGAAAAGTATGCAGCTAAACATCATATTCGTCTGGACATACCTTGGGAAGATCTAAGTCAAGAAGAAAAAGACTGGGTCATTAACGGCGATCCTGAGTGGAAAAATAATAAATCTTGGAAAACACAGTGGTATGGATTAGCAAGATTTTTTGCGGATTTAGAAAGTGCATCTTATAAAATGCACGTCAGAATATTATTATCAAAGTATCGTAGCTATACGATTTGTCAAGATTGTAAAGGTTCTCGTCTCAAACCCCAAGCCAATCTCTGGCGTTTAGGCGATGAAGTCGTTACAGATTTACCCAAGAATTGGACACACTTTATGCCTGTTCAGGCAACATGGTCAACTGAAACATTAAAACAGTTACCGGGCTTAAATCTCTTTGATTTAATGCAGTTACCACTGGATAGGTTAAAAGCGTTTTTTCTTCATCTATCTAACTCACAGCATTTTGACAAAGCGATGGAGTTACCTTTAAATGAGGTAAATCACCGCTTGCAATACCTTTGTGATGTCGGTGTTGGTTATTTAAATTTAGATAGACAAAGTCGCACCTTATCAGGCGGAGAGGTTCAACGAATCAATCTCACCACGGCTTTGGGCACCTCTCTTACCAATACACTTTTTGTATTAGATGAGCCGTCTATTGGCTTGCACCCTCACGATACACAAAAGATTATTCAGGTATTAAAGCGTCTGAAAAACAATGGCAATACTTTAGTGGTGATTGAACATGACCCTCAAATCATGGTGGCGGCAGATAGATTACTAGAGATAGGACCTGGGCCAGGTGAGCGAGGCGGAGAGATTGTTTTTGATGGTACGCCAGAAGACTTACGACAAGCGAATACCTTAACGGGAGAATATCTTAGTGGGATAAAAAGTGTGGAAGCTCCTCGTCCCCAGCCCGTGACACCGAACACACCTAAAATTATTCTACAAGGGGCAAGAGCAAACAATCTCAAAAATATTGAGGTCAGCTTTCCACTTCAACGCCTTGTATGTATCACAGGGGTATCGGGGTCGGGAAAATCAACATTAATCCAAGATGTTTTATATCCCGCTCTATTGAAAAAACGTGGCAAACCCGCTGAGGGACAGCTTGAATATGATCAAATTTTAGGCGATGAACAACTCGCAGACGTTATTTTGGTCGATCAAAGTCCTATCGGCAAAACCGCTCGTTCTAATCCTGCCAGCTATGTCGGTGCCTTTGATGCGATCAGAAAGTTATTTGCCCTTGCACCGCTTTCGGTGGAACGTGGATACACCGCTGGAACCTTTAGTTTTAACAGTGGTAATGGACGTTGTCCTACTTGTGGTGGCAGTGGTTTTGAACATATTGAAATGCAGTTCTTGGCCGATGTTTACTTACGTTGCCCTGACTGTAATGGAAAACGTTTTAAAGACGAAGTCTGCGAAGTGACCCTTTCTCATCTTGGTCAATCCGCTTCCATCGATGAAGTGTTGGATATGACCGTCAATGAAGCTCTTGATTTTTTCAAAGGGTTACAGGAAGTACAACGCAGTTTACAACCTTTAGTAGATGTAGGATTAGATTATTTAAAACTGGGACAAGCCGTTCCTACCTTATCCGCAGGCGAGGCTCAACGTCTGAAACTTGCTGGACATCTTGCCCAATCTAGCAAAACACTACATAAAAAACTAGCACAAAAAGGTTCTTTATTCTTGTTTGATGAACCGACAACTGGCTTACACTTTGATGATATTTCTAAATTAATGAAAGCCTTTAGAAAGCTACTAGAAGCGGGACATTCACTCATTATCATCGAACATAATTTAGACGTGATTAAAGCCGCCGATTGGTTAATCGATCTGGGACCATCAGGTGGCGAGAATGGCGGTGAGATTGTTGTGACAGGCACACCTGCTGAAGTTGCCTTGCATCCTAGTTCTTACACCGCACAAGCATTGCGTGAATATCAGCAATCTATCGTTCATCCAGCACGTGATAGCATGGCCTTATCTGAGTCTTCTAGCCCATATCAGGTGGCCCCTAAAGAAGTGATTCAGATTCTCAATGCCCAAGAGCATAATTTAAAACATGTCAATCTCACCATTCCACGCAATGTATTTACGGTGATTACAGGTGTATCAGGATCAGGAAAATCAACCTTAGCTTTTGATATTTTGTTTAACGAAGGACAAAGACGATACTTAGAATCTTTAAACGCTTATGCACGTTCAATGGTACAACCCGCTGGGAAACCTGATGTTGACGCGATTTACGGCATCCCTCCCACAGTCGCAATTGAACAAAGAACCAGCCGAGGTGGCCGAAAATCAACCGTTGGCACCATGACGGAGATTCATCACTTCTTGCGTCTTTTATATGTAAAACTTGGCACCCAATTCTGCCCTCACTGTCAAATTCCCGTGTCATCACAAACACCTGATCAAATTTTGGAACATATTCGACGTGATTTTCCAAATAAAGTGATTACACTATTGGCACCTTTGGTCATTGCTCGAAAAGGATATTACACTGATTTAGCTCAATGGGCGAAAAGCAAGCAATATCCTGAGTTACGCGTAGATGGCAAAATGGTCAGTGTCTCATCATGGCCTCGACTCGACCGATACAAAGAGCATACGATTGAATTGCCAATCAAACAGTTCAACACAAAAACTGAGAAAGAGTTAAGTACACTTGTTCACACGGCCCTTTCACATGGAAATGGACAATTAAGCGTTTTATTAGGCGATCAAATCACTCATTATTCGAGCAAATTATCCTGCACGCATTGTGCAAGAAGCTTTCCCGAACTTGATCCCCGCTTATTCTCATGGAACTCCAAACATGGTTGGTGTCCAGATTGTTTTGGTACTGGATTAAAAATCAAAGATTTCGATGCTGAACAAACTGGTGAAGAAAGCCAATGGAATGACGATGAAACTCACTACGAACCTTGTCCAAGTTGTCATGGCTTGCGTTTAAACGAGGTTGCTCGACATGTTTATTGGAAAGAGAAAAACATCACCGATCTATGCCAAATGTCGGTAGAGGAACTATTTGATTACTTTGACCAATTAAAACTCACGAAACGCGAGAAAGAAATCGCTTCAGAAGCCCTTAAAGAGGTGATTGGACGTTTGTCGTTTATGAAAGAAGTCGGTTTAGGATACTTGGGATTAGACCGTTCAGCTCCTACTCTATCGGGCGGAGAAGCTCAACGCATACGCCTGGCTGCACAGTTAGGATCCAATCTACAAGGTGTCTGCTATGTTCTGGATGAGCCAACCATTGGCCTACATCCTAGAGACAATCGCATTTTACTTAATGCCTTGTCTAAACTCGAGCGTAACGGTAATACTTTAGTGGTCGTGGAACATGACGAAGATACCATTCGTCGTGCCGATCATATTATCGATATTGGCCCTGGTGCAGGTGTTCGTGGCGGTACCGTAGTGGCACAAGGTTCGTATGAAGAAATTATTAAACAACCTGAATCGATCACAGGTCGTTATCTGGCCCACCCAATGGTACACCCCATGCAGCCTAAACGTCCGATTGAAGATAAATGGCTCACCATTAAAAATGCCCATCTTCATAACCTCAAACATATTGATGTGCGTATTCCTGTTGGCAAACTTTCTGTGGTAACAGGTGTATCGGGGTCAGGTAAATCTTCATTAGCAAGAGATATTTTATTAGGCAATTTAACATCCTTACCTGCTCACACATTTCATGGTTGTGACACGATAGAAGGTTGGGAACATATCGATCGTGTTTTAGAAGTTGATCAAACACCTATTGGCAAAACACCTCGTTCGTGTCCCGCTACCTATGTAGGTTTTTGGGATGATGTTCGTAAACAATTTGCCAATACTTATGAAGCTCAAATCAATGGATGGAATGCCTCAAGATTTTCATTCAACACGAGCAATGGCCGCTGTCCAGTTTGTGATGGCCAAGGAATGAGAACGGTTGAAATGTCATTCTTACCCAACATCAAAGTATTATGCGAAGCTTGTCACGGGGCGAGATTTAACCCTGAAACACTGGCCATTCAATTACGCGACAAAACGGTGGGAGAGGTATTACAAATGGAAATCGATGATGCCATTCCTTATTTTGCCAATCATCCCAAAGTGCTCCGACCCTTGCAATTGCTACAAGATGTCGGTTTGGGTTACCTCACTTTAGGCCAACCGTCTCCCACGCTTTCTGGTGGTGAAGCCCAACGTATTAAACTTGTCAGCGAATTGGTCAAAGCAAGAATTGATGAGGGTATTCATCAAACAGGACGTGCATCCAAACGCCCACACACCTTATATGTTTTAGATGAACCTACAGTAGGCTTATCCATGGCCGATGTAGAAAAATTGATCAAAGTCTTACATCGACTCACCGATGCAGGCAATACCGTTGTCGTTATCGAACATAACTTGGATGTGATGGCAGAGGCCGATTGGATCGTGGATTTAGGACCTGAGGGAGGCAAAGACGGAGGTCAATTAGTGGCAGCCACCACACCTGAAGACCTGATAAAATCCTATCCGCACTCCCATACCGCGAATGTTTTAAAAACGTTCTTAAAGCACTAATCTTTAAGATCCATTCATCATCAAGCGAACAAGAAGAAAGCGTCTCATTTACGTGTTCTTCTTCGTTCGCCGCGGTCTGAACCTGTCGTACAAAATTTTTAAGCATAAAAAAACACCCTCTATCACAAGAGAGTGTTTTTCGTAAACAGTGATAAAGACTCGCTAAAAACCTTAGGGTATTAACCTTTTACGCGAATCGATCCTTTTAATTTTTGGCTGGCATGAAAGGTTACCACACGACGAGCTGAGATAGGAATCGTTTCGCCAGTTTTAGGGTTACGTCCAGGACGTGGTGTTTTATCACGAACTTGAAAATTACCAAAGCCAGATAGTTTTACCTCTTCTCCACGGCAAAGACAGTCTCTAATGCTTTCAAAAAACTGATTAACAACTTCTTTGGCTTCACGTTTATTCATACCGATCACTTCATTCAAAGTGTCCGCTAACTCTGCTTTTGTTAAGGTTTTTGGTTCTGTAGTCATTTTATGTTTTCCTTATCGTTGTCGTACTGAGTACGTTTCTGTCCATAATTTAAGTACGGCAGCCATTGTCTGCTCAACCTGTGCATCTTCCAAAGTATGTTGAGTATCTTGCAAAACAAAACGTAATGCCAAACTACGCTCATCTGTATTTGAATTCGGATCTTTCCAAACATCAAATAAAGTTACTTCTTTAATGCGTTTCAACTCTTCATTTTTCGCTCGTTTTAAAGTTTCGAGCAAACTTGATAATTCGAGTGATTTAGGGGCCCAAATAGCCAAATCACGAATTACCTGAGGCTGTTTTGAGTATTCTTTTACGCGTGGCAAAGGAACATTCTCAAACGCAGCAAACTCTACCTCAAACACTACAGGAGCATTTGTCAAATCATATTTTTGGACTAGGCTTGGATGTAACTCACCGATAAAACCTATCTCTTTGCCTTGATAGATAACGGCAGCACTACGTCCAGGATGTAAAGCAGGAAATGCTTTAGATTGGAATTTTACGTCATTTTGGGCTGGGAATAACTGACACAAATCAGCTTTTACGTCATAGAAATCCACGTTTCTATGTGCAACACCCCATTGTTCGGGGAATGCTGGCCCCCAAGCAACCGCCGCCAAATGTGGTACCTGTCTAACACCTTTTACTGTTAAATCGCCTGAAACGACCTTTTCATCTTTAGAAAAAACAGCACCTAACTCAAATACTCTCACACGGTTAAGCTGTCGTTTGGCGTTAAAAACCACATTATCCACCAATCCTGCCAACAAGCTAGAACGCATCACAGACAGCTGGCTAGCAATTGGATTTAACAGACGAATAGGATCATCATTGGATACAAAATCTTTTTCCCAAGATTCTGGTACAAAGCTATAATTCACGACCTCTTGGTAGTCTTGTGCCACCATCAAATCGCGAATATGATGTGGTCGTCCTTTTTTCTCGTATGTAGGCAACATCACCGCTGGAGCAACAGGCGGATTAGCAGGTATATTGTCAAATCCGTATATGCGAGCGACTTCTTCGATCAAATCTTCTTCAATTTCAATATCAAAACGCCAAGACGGTGATTGAACGGTAAAGACCCCATCTTTGAACTGATAATCAAACGCTAAATCTGTAAAAATCTCAGCAATACGTTCACTGGGGATGTCCACACCTAAAATCTTCTGACAACGTGAAACACGCATAGAAACAGGCTGTCGTTTTGGTAAATTCACCACTTGATCTTGCAATGGACCGACTTCACCACCACAAATCGTGACGATCAAACGAGTTAAGTATTCTAAATGATCGGTTAAACAAGCAAAATCAACCCCACGTTCAAATCGGTGTGCCGCTTCAGAATTAAGCTTGAATCGTCTGGTTAACCCTGCAATCGCAGCAGGATGCCAAAACGCCTGTTCAACAAAAATATGCTGGGTCTCTTCGCTTACAGAGGCTTCCAAACCACCCATCACACCTGCCATCGCTTCTGGCTTCGTGCCTGCGTAAACCACCCCGACTTTTTCATCTAGCGTCACCGTTTCATTATTTAACAAAGTCAACGTTTCACCAGACTTTGCCCAATCTACCGTGATCGCTTTTGTGGCCATCTTATCCAAATCGAAAATGTGAGAAGGCGTACCTAATTCCAACATCACATAGTTAGAAATATCAACTAATACATTGACACTTCTTTGTCCGCTACGCTCTAAGCGTTCTTTCATCCAAGCAGGCGTGGGCGTATGAGCATTCACGCCACGAATAACGCGACCTGCAAAGCGTCCGCACAAATCAGGTGCATTAACCGTAACAGGAATAACGTCTGAAATCGTGGCTGGAACAGGCGTAAAATCAAACTCTTTTACTTTTGCACCCGTTAAAGCACCCACTTCGCGAGCAACGCCTTTAATAGACAAACAATCCGCACGATTAGGCGTAATTTTTAGTTCAAAAATCTGTTCATCTAATCTAAAAACATCACGAATATCTTGGCCTAATTCGACTTGTTCAGGATCTAATACTAACAATCCGTCATGCTCTTGTGTCATGCCAATCTCGGTAGCAGAACACAGCATACCAAATGATTCAACACCTCTGAGCTTGCCTTTTGAGATTTTAATCCCACCAGGCAACTGGGCTCCAATTCTCGCTAAAGGCACGGTCAATCCTTTCGCCGCATTAGGGGCACCACACACCACTTGCAATAAGGTGCCACTACCATCATTTACCTGACAAACTCTTAGTTTATCTGCATCAGGATGAGGTTCTATCGCTTCAATTCTAGCGACAACCACGCCGGAAAAAGGGACGGCAACAGGAGCAATTTCCTCAATTTCAAGGCCAGCCATTGTTAATAAATGGCCCAATGCCTCAGTATCTTGTGTAGGATTAACAACTGCTCGCAGCCAAGACTCTGGAAATAACATATCTCGTGCCTAGTAAATTAATTAGTAATTAAACTGTTTGAGAAAGCGTAAATCGCCTTCAAAGAATTGGCGCAAATCATTCACGCCGTAACGTAGCATCGTTAAACGCTCTAAACCTGAACCAAATGCAAAACCGACGTATTCTTCTGGATCCAAACCAAAATTACGGATCACTGAGGGATGGGTTTGTCCTGAACCTGAGATTTCAAGCCAGCGTCCTTTATTTGGACCACTGGTAAACATCATATCAATCTCGGCAGATGGCTCAGTAAATGGGAAAAAAGAAGGTCTAAAACGAACACACAAATCTTCTGTCTCGAAAAACGCACGTAAAAAATTCGTATAAACGCCTTTTAGATCTGCAAATGAAATATTTTTATCAATCCACAAACCCTCAACCTGATGGAACATAGGTGAATGCGTCGCATCGCTATCCACACGATAAGTACGCCCTGGTGCAATGACCTTAATAGGAGGTTGATGGGTACGAGCATAACGAACCTGCATAGGGCTGGTATGCGTACGTAGCAACAAAGGCAAACCCTCATCATCCTGCATATCCACATAAAATGTGTCTTGCATGGAGCGAGCTGGGTGATTTAATGGATTATTCAAAGAAGTGAAATTCGTCCAGTCATTTTCAATCTCAGGGCCACTTGCTACCTCAAATCCAATCGAGCGAAAAATCTCTTCCACTCGTTGCCAAGTGCGAATGACGGGATGAATGCCACCTCTGTCACGCCCCCTACCTGGAAGCGTGACATCAATGGTCTCGGCTGCTAGGCGAGCATTTAACTTCGCCACAGCAAATGCTTCTCGACGAGCATTTAACAGATTTTCAATTTCCTTTTTTAACTCATTAATCTGAGCACCGCGAGTACGTTTTTCCTCAATGGAAAGCTGTGCCATCCCTTTCATCAAGGCGGTCACGGCTCCCTGTTTACCCAAGAACTTTGCTTTTTCGTTCTCTAGGCTCGCCTCATCAGTAGCTGCGTTAAACAGCGTTCTCGCTTCTTCCAGTAATTTATCTAAATCTGTTACAGTCGTCATCATTAAGCCACTATATTAAGCCAAGGCAGATTTAGCTTGAGCAACGATAGCTGCAAAGCCTGCTTTATCATTTACTGCTAAATCAGCTAATACTTTACGATCCAAAGCAATTTCCGCTTTTTTCAAACCAGCGATAAATTGGCTGTACGTAATACCTTGAGAACGAACTGCCGCATTAATACGAGCAATCCACAACGCACGGAATGTACGTTTTTTGTTACGACGGTCACGATATGCATACTGACCAGCACGCATTACCGCTTGTTTCGCTACACGGAATACGTTACCACGACGACCACGGTAACCTTTAGCAGCATTAATAACTTTCTTATGACGAGCATGTGCAGTAACACCACGTTTTACGCGAGGCATAGTAATCTCCTATTAAGCAAATGGCATCATGGCTCTTACTGAGTTCAAATTAGATTCATGAACCGCAGCAATACCACGTAAATGACGTTTATTTTTAGTGGTCTTTTTCGTTAAGATATGACGTTTAAACGCTTGACCACGCTTAATAGAACCGCTTCCTCTCACGATAAAACGCTTAGAAGCACTTTTCTTCGTTTTCATCTTAGGCATAATAATTATTCCTAATAAGTGATTATAGGTGCCTCGAAACTTTTCGAGTCTTTACAAACCCTAACCATCCACTGTTATTAAAAATTTCTTCGAACTCTAACAAAATATAGAGCCTAAAAACCAATAAACAGACCGCCTATTATACTAACTAAATAAAAAATTGTCTATAAAATCATAGTGTCGTAAGATTCTTTTACAACAACTTGTATTTAAAATTATCTTTTGGAATGGGTATAACTTTTGGTATGACGATTATCTTAATTTATCTTTCAACCAAGCTTTAAGTTTTTTAAGGACATATTTTCTTTTTAAATTTTTCAACGTTTCCGCGGACACCTGATAACCGTACTCTTTGTAATCGATTTGTTTCACGCCTGGATCACGCTGATGTTGCAAATTAGAGACCAACGCTTGATTTTCTCTAACCAAAGCGGGGCGAACATGAGCAATGACATTTTTACGATACCCAAGCAAACTGAGTTGCAGTCTAAAATCATCCGCTAACCAATAAACCTTATTACCCGCATCCACCCATTGCACTATCTGTTTCGCTAGGTGTCGAGAAATCACATAGCCCACCGTCATATTCATAAAATTTCTGTAAATTCTACCCACTCGATATGAGCGATATTTTTTAGGAAAAAACTGCATGGGATTGGCAATTTTTTCTAGATACATCTCTTTTACATCAGGATCAAAAGGTTCGGCTTTGTATGAATTGATAAAAAACAGCTCAAATCCTTGACCACAGTGTTTAATAATAGCGGTCAAATCTAAAAAGTTTTCTGACAATATCGCATCATCTTCACAAACCACCAAATAATCAGCATCAGACTGATTCAAAAATAAACGATACATGGCCACATGAGATAAGGCACACGCTGCTTCACCTCGGGAGATATTATTTGTTCTACCATAAACTTGGTGATAAAAATCACTGCTTTTTTCTAAATCAAACAGTGCATCCACCTCGTTTTGTCCTGCCTCAATCGCATCAAACACCTCAAACAACTCAGCGTGAGGTTGTGAAAAAAACATATTTCTTCGTTCAACGTCTTTTTTAAGACTCAATAATTTATAAGTAAATTTCATAACGATTTAAAACAGCTGAATCACCTCAACCAACAACCGCAGCAAACTAATAAACAATCATTTTTTAACATAACGTGAGTAAATTGCTCTAATACGCCCACCCACACGTTTTATCAAAGAAGCATCTTGATAATAATTTAACCAATATTCTGATCGTATCTCTCTTAATTTGCGTATAAACGCCTTGTATTGAGGCGTTTTATAACGTTCATTACCCCCCCCCTTTATATCACAGCCGATCAAGTCCACGATAAGCTGTAATTCAGCCTCTATCGTTTGGATAAATAGATTTTGGGGGACATCCATTATGCGTTGTCGAATGGCTTTTAATTTTTCGATTGTAATACCGTGTTGTTCTCTAGAGACCTGATCATCGAGCGACGTTTTTTTGTGGAAACAATAGTAATACAATGTTCTTTTGCTTGCCATGACGGTATCACTCTGAGCCAAAGCAATTGTGTTCAATAAGGCATCTTCAGAATAAAAGTATCCTTTGGGCACCTCGCCTATTTTCTCATAAACCTTTAACAACAAGCTTCTCTTAATAAACTTCCCTGCACTATTAAATGCAAACGTATGCCTTTTAGTCACAAAATATTTCAATACAAAACGCGTATTCAACAGGGTCTCAACTTGTTTAGGAATCCCATCAGCAACCGGCCAAATTTCATTAATTGCCTCATGAAAAACTGGGAACATCAAGTAATCAGGCCTTGATGCTTGGCACAATGTCACCAATCGATCTAATGCCACAGGTACCAAATAGTCATCACTATCTAAAAACAAAACATACTCACTATCTGGAGAACAAGCCTCCACGCCTTTTTTGCGAGCAAGATACGTGCCTTGATTATCAGGCAAGGCAATCAACTTAATTTTTTCAGGATACCGTTCAAGATAAGGTTTTACAATCTTTACCGTATCGTCAACGCTACCATCATCAACAATAATCAATTCAAATGATGTGTAGGTTTGCAATAAGGTCTGCTGAATCACCGATTCAATCGTTGAAGCAGCGTTATAAGCTCCCATCACAATGGACACTTTTATCATTTAAAACCCTTTATCAGTCGCTTGATTACTACGCGATTAAGACACCACCCATCATATATAAGGCTGGTTTTTGGTATTACATAAAAAAATATGAGTGCCTTGCAAAGTTTCGACAACCCTGCCGTATAAAGAAAAAATGCACCACATACCATTATTATACTGATAATCAGCCTCTTATTTAATCTCTAATCAAAAATATCCATGAAGTTCCCCTTTTTGGCTAATTTGACAAGGTGCAATAAGGGATTTTCCGCTAGGACAAAAATAAGCCATCCAACTGGTTTAAAGACAACGTTATCGTTACGATAAACTCATTAAAAATGAGAGCAATCCTATGTCAGTCATTAAATTATCCAGTTGTACGATTCAGGGAATGTATGCACCTGAAGTTCATGTAGAAGTCGATATTTCCAGCGGTTTACCAAGCTTCACAATTGTTGGTATGCCCGACACCAGCATTCGCGAAAGTCGTACCCGTGTTCGATCCGCGATTATTAACAGTGGCTTTGAATTTCCTAGTGGTTGTATCACCGTCAACCTCTCTCCAGCCGACATCCCCAAGCAATCCAGTCGTTTTGACTTAGCCATCGCCTTAGGCATTCTTATCGCTAGCGAACAAATCACTCCTAGCGAATCCTTTATGAAACAACAGTTCACTAAATTATTATTCATTGGGGAACTCTCTCTAACAGGCGTTATTCAGCCCGTCCAATCTTCCCTAATTATGGCATTTTCACATCGAAGACGACAAAAAGATGCGATTCTTGTTTTGCCGAAAGAAAACATTCCTCAAGCTAGCCTAGTCGATAATCTGAATCTCGTTGGGGTCAGTCATTTAAACGATATTGCACAACAGTTACATCACAACACATTAGAGCTATCCGATCATTGTTTTCAACACCAGTCTGAACGCCCTACTTCTCTTTGTTATTCCGATATTCGTGGACAAAATATAGCCGTAAAAGCCATGGAAATATGTGCATCGGGAGGTCATAGCATCTTATTATCTGGCACACCAGGAGTAGGAAAAAGTATGCTTGCCCAACGATTACCCACTATTTTGCCAAATCTCTCTAATGAAGATTTTCTCGAAGTCCAAGCGATCCATTCCTTATCTCTTCAAACCAAACCGTTAGATTATTTGCGACCGCCTTTTCGATCTCCGCATCACAGCACGTCGGCAGTTGCATTAATTGGAGGTGGCGTAACCATACGACCTGGAGAAATTAGCCTTGCCCATCACGGCACGTTGTTTTTAGATGAGTTGCCTGAATTTCCACGAAATGCCTTGGAAGCACTTCGCGAACCCTTAGAAACCGGCGAAATCCATATTTCACGTTCAAAAATGCAATTAAGTTTTCCTGCTAGATTTCAACTTGTTGCTACCATGAACCCTTGTCCTTGCGGCTATTTTGGAAGTAAAACCAAAACCTGTCGTTGTCGCCCCGAACAAGTCCAAAAGTACAAACAAAAAATTTCTGGACCTTTTCTTGATCGTATTGATTTATTATTAAATCTGCACACACCGAAAGATACTTGGCATGATTTACCTCGTGCAGAAACATCGGATGCTATCCGCGAACGTGTACTTGCTTGCCGAACAAAACAAATCCATCGACAATCATGCTTAAATGCACAGCTTCCTAACCAACACCCTGCTTTAGAATTAGACACCCCAACAAAAAACCATTTCAGCCAACTTTGCAGACATTTTAATTGGTCGATGCGAACGGCTGAACGATTACTTCGCATTGCTCGCACCATCAGTGATATTCACAACCACGCCTTTATTCAAACAGATGATTTAAACGAAGCCCTTAGTTTTAGAGGTGATATTTAAGATGTTTCATGTACACATCAATCCTCACCTCTTGTTCTCACTTCATCACGATTCTGACAAGCGTATTTTTAAACCACTCACGCTAGGTTTTCCGTGATGAGTCTTGTTTTTAAGTGCTTTGTCTGACGGGTGAATGTTCTGATGGTTTGCAAAAAAAGTATAAAAAACTTTCTTTGTATGTTCATAAAAAATTAAAACCTTTTCTCTTTTACCTATCCTCAAAAAAAAACAGCTGTAAAATACTGCTTGATTAAATTTTTGCTTTGCACCCATGCTCAACACACGTCATGTTTAACAAATATATTATTCTTTTAAAAAAGCACATACGCCATCCTAAAAATCATTTAAAACGTCTTTCTAAAAAAACCGTACAGTTCTCTATTATCTTGATTGGGGCTGCGTTTGTGGCAGGCGTGTCCATGATTTTTGCACACCTAGCAGACTGGGCCATTCATCTAAACGCTCATTGGGTCAGAGAAATGCCTTGGTTACCTTGGATCATCCTACCATTGGGCTTGCCACTTTTAAGATTTTTAGTCACCCGCTTTGCTCCCTACTCAGTCGGTTCTGGCATCCCTCAAATCATCGCCAGTCTTAGTTTAAAAGACAGTTCATATGGTCGTAACAAATTAACCTCCTTATTTCAAGCGTTATTAAAAATCCCTTTTACCTTTCTGGCCTTATTAATTGGTGCATCCGTAGGTCGCGAGGGTCCATCTGTTCAAGTCGGAGCGGCGGTCATGTACGCATGGGGCAAATTATGCAAAAAATGGAATCTCACTATTCAAGGGTTTAAAGCTCAAGAATGGCTAGCGGCTGGAGCTGCCAGTGGTTTAGCAGCTGCATTTAATGCACCTTTGGCGGGTGTTATTTTTGCGATTGAAGAGTTGGGCAAAGGCTTAAATATTCTTTGGCACAGAGTCGTTTTACTAGGGGTGTTGGCCTCAGGTTTCTTTGTGGTCGCCTTAATGGGGAACAACCCTTATTTTGGAAAATTCAATGGCGAAGCACTCGACGAGTATATGTGGTTATGGGTATTGGTCTGTGCAGTTGTTTGCGGTATTACGGGCGGATTGTTTGCTCGATTATTAAGCAAAGGATACGCGTTTTTTGCACCTGCTCGTGCCAGAAATTTTTTACGTAATCATCCCTATATTGTTGCTTTTTTTCTTGGTTTAATCGTTGCCAGCATTGGTTACCTCACAAACTTCTCTTCGTTTGGAACCAGCTACGATGTTGCCGATCATGCATTGCGATTTCAGGAACAATACATCAACCACGAAATATTTGGCATTAGTAAATTAATCGCTACCGTTGCCTCTTATTGGTCAGGCATTTCTGGCGGTATCTTTACTCCTGCACTTACTACAGGAGCGGGAATAGGACTGCATCTTAGCGGTCTGTTCAATATGTGGCCACATCAAGATATTCTTGTTTTATTGTGCATGGCAGCTTTTTTATCCGCCGCTACACAAGCGCCCATTACCAGTGCTGTCATTGTAATGGAAATGGTCGGTTCACAACCCATGTTTTTTTGGTTAATGTTAGTCGCTATCTTTGCCTCTATGGTTTCTAAACAAATCTGCCCACATCCGTTCTATCATTTTGTGGCATTACGCTTTAGACAAAGAGCCATTGAGGAAAACAAACAATACGAACAACGTCTTGAAACAGCAAAAAATCAAGAAAAAATTCAGCAGCAAGCTTTTCAAGATGAAGTCCAAGAAGCACTCAATGCTGTGAAAAAATAAGCCTACTCACCACCATCTTTTTTATACCACTCGTATTAAAGGTAGTGGTTGCAGATCATACAGTATATCTCGCGATAATTCCTTTTTAGACAACTGTTAATAAAGGGGGTTCTACCTTATTCTCCCTATTTAAGTAACTTTTTGGTGACTGAGCAACTGTCACGGTCGTGTTTTAACATTCATTTTTAGTATTGTTTATTAAACTAATGTCACCCTATCCATCCGTCTTTACGATACATGATGGAGGGGTGTTGAAGAGTTTATCCATCCACAAAAAATCTATCCGTCAACACTAGCTACTTGTAACTAGTGACATCAGCCAATAAGCATTGAATGATGATAAGTGTTTATCGCAGTCGTGTTTGTTAACAAAAAGATAAAAAAAAGCAGTGCCTAAACACCGCTTTTAAACAATCAGTGCCTAAGCACCTATGGAGAATTAATCAGAAAACATCAATTAAGGTTTAATTTTATTGAAAATAATTATCATTTTCAATAAAATTCTCCTTTTTGAGAAAAATAAATAATTTTATCTGTGTATTGATTGATTTAACACCACCAACCCGCGCATAAACACAGGGTTTCAGCCCCTAAGCTTTTACACCATTACATCACTAAAAAACATAGGGCTCTGTCAACAATCGGCTACCATGAAATATTAACGGTTTTTTCTCTTGGTATCCAAACGCTTGCACTTTAGACACTAACAGGTAATGGTCGCCTGTGTCTAAACAAACTTCATGTTCGCAGTTAAACCAAGCAGCGGTATGTTGCGAATCGATATCAAGAAATGGGGGATTTAGGTTTAGATCCACGCCAGCAAATCGTTCTTCTTGAGATCCCGTCGCAAATTTTTTAGCTAAAGATTCTTGCGAACTAGACAAAATATGTAAACGATAAGGGATGCGTTCTTGTATCAATGGGACTAACTGAGATTTTTTGCTTAAACACCAGCTCACCAATGCAGGCTCCAAAGAAACAGAAGCAAATGAACTTAACGTCATCCCATAAGATTTTTGAGTCTCTGGATGATATATCGTGACAATCGCAACCCCTGTTGGAAAGCGTGCAAATGCTTTCTTTAACGCTTGATGATCATTCATATGGTTACCTACGGAGCCAATCTCGCATGATGCCAGCCATCACTGGATTTTGTATATAAAATACGATCATGCAATCGAGAAGGACGGCCTTGCCAAAACTCAATCTGCTCAGGAACAATCAAATAACCGCCCCAATGTGCTGGTTTAGGTACATCTTCGCCAAATTTTTCTTGAAACTCACGTTCTCGTTTTTCCAATGCTTCTCGAGTAATCACCTGACTTTGGGGTGATGCCCATGCTCCTATTTGAGACGCAACAGGTCGTTTATGAAAATAAGCCGTTGATTCTTCCTCACTGATTTTTTGGACTCTTCCAATTATTTGAACCTGTCTTTGCATTTCTAACCAAACAAACAATGCACTGACGTAAGGATTCGCTTGTAAATCCTTGCCTTTCTTAGAATCATAATTAGTAAAAAATCTAAAGCCTTGATCAGAGACACCTTTACAAAGAATAGTTCTGGCACTAGGTACGCCTTGAGGACTTACCGTGCTAATCACCATCGCATTAGGCTCAAGAATATTAGCATTCATCGCTTCTTGAAACCATTTTTCAAACTGCTCGATAGGGTTAGCCAACAATCCAGATTCATTTAACACATCTTTGTCATAATGCTGACGCAAATCTTCGTAAGACATATTTACCTCTGACTTTTCATATATAATCGCTTTTATTATTATAAGCCCATCTGAAATGGATAGCATGAGTGAACACAAAGAGATCAATATTCAAAGGCGTTTTGCAAGCTTAAAAAGACTATATGGCGAGCTTTTTAATCCTCAATCGTTTCACGTAATGATTGTCGGTATCGGCGGTGTCGGGTCGTGGGCGGCTGAAGCCCTAGCACGAACAGGAGTCGGCAAATTGACATTATGTGATTTAGACCATATTGCTGAATCCAACATCAATCGTCAAATTCACGCATTAACCTCGACATTGGGCCAAGCCAAAACACGTTCTATGGCAGAAAGAATTCGTGAGATTAATCCCGATTGCGTGGTGAATGAATTTGATGATTTTATTAACCAAGAAAACATTGCCACTGTATTGGATCAATATCAACCTGATTTTGTGATTGATGCTTGCGATCAGCATGATGCCAAAGTAGCCATTATTGAACATTGCAGACAACGACAAATTTCTTTCATCGTCTGTGGCAGTGCCGGCGGTAAACAAAATCCCCTTAGTTTGCGATTCGGCGATTTATCTGAAAGCAAGTATGACGCTTTATTACAACGCATTCGCCAAACATTGAGAAAATCTTATCATTATCCCAAAGGGGCCGATGCAAAAGGCAAAGCATTAAAAAAAGTACCGAAAATGAATGTTCAATGTTTATGGTTTGAAGAAACGACCGTAAAACCTACACAATCCGATTGTCAATTACAAGGGTTATCATGTGCAGGTTATGGATCGTGTGTAACGATTACCGCAACAATGGGCTTAATGGCGAGCAATGTTGCTATTCAATCTTTAAAGCCATCTTGTCGTGAATAAATGATGCAGGTATTATTTCCGTTTCTCAATTAATGTGGCTATAACACCTTTTTGAACATGATAAGAAAGTAGCTTGATTGCTAGGTTTCAACATCCTTGTTATTTAATAGTTTCTAAGATGTTAGGGCGTTGGATTAATGGCAATGTGTGAGGCGTGATCGCTTGAGTTTTATATAATCGCCGAGAGTGGCTTGATTGCTGGGGATTAAGATTTATATCATTTAAACAATGATCGGGTATTATATTTACCAGCTCACAAGGTTCCGCATATTTTATTTTTGTTCTGTTTCCTTATCTTTTAAATATCGGAACGCATTAGAAACCACAAATCCGTACATCTGACCGAGATTGTCACTTTGTTCGCCGTCTTTTAGCGAAGATCTTAAAAACGCCATCAATTCTCTCATTAGGTTCGCTTGTTTAATAAGCTCCATCACTTCAGGAGAAATCGGCTGTTCGGCAACCTTTTCATCATAAACAAGAATATCAACCCACTGACGAACATTGTCCATCTTGTCTAAACTTAAATAGTCTGGATGATAGCCCCATCCCACAATCTGCGAAAGTGCTGGTTTCATCACATACGTTTGATTTAAGCGACGAGGTTTCTTACCCAAATCAATAAGTCGGTTTACAAAATGCTGCTTTTTCTTAACATAAACCAAGTCGCCGTATCGCATACTCTCAATCGTTACAGTATTGTTCAAACTGTAATGAGGTAATAATTTAGCAATCCAACCATATTGAAGATGTTGCAATGAGGTAGCCACTACTTGATTATTTTGATTCGTCAATATCAAGTTATCTAAAGGTTCTTCAATCTTAGGTGACTCAATTAATTGTTTATCAAATTTAAACAAGTCTTCTTTCAGCACGGCTGGCGTAGGCTCTACCTCGGGTTCTGGAGTCACCTCAGGTTTAACAGGCTCTTCGACCACTGGCGATGTAGGCTCTGCCTCGGGTTCTGGAGTCACTTCAGGTTTAGCTGGTTCCTCAACCACAGGCGGCGTAGGCTCTACCTCGGGTTCAGGCGTGACTTTTGAGATAGGTGCACGTTGTTTCTCATCACGATAAGTCGACGCTGCATTCATTTGACTAATCACGTTTGATTTAAATGGGAACGTTTGCAACACTTCATTTGAAAGGTGTCTATCCTCATCTATTTGATCAAACCATGACTCTTTTTCTGGTCTTGTTTTTCCAGTAAGCGTGTGACTTTTATCTACCGTAATACTGGATTTTTCAGGTGCTGAAGAACGCGTGACAGTTGCGGGTTGACTAGCCACTACTTTTAACTTATTCGATTTTCCCGTTTGGGTCACACTTGTTTTATCAAACTGTTCCGACTGTTTTTTTTCTTGAATCAAAGTCGGGTTTTCTGGGTAAAAAACTTTCTCTGGAATAATCGTACGTTGATCCGCATAAGAATTTGTTTTTTGCCAATCAAAGAAACTCTCTTTTGTCGCTTGCATGCTTTTTTTGGACGAGGCTTTATCTAACGATTTATCTATTTTTCCGCTTGAACGCGAAGCAAGTTGTCCTACCGCTACACCGTCAACACTCACTTTTTCTGGCAAAGCTTCTATCGATCGCGATACAGTACCACTAGAATTCGTGTCATCAGCCGTTGTTTCCGTCGCGGGTATGTTTGGCAACAAATCAATAGACACCCACACGGCATTCTCGTCATAGCTCAGATGAACTGGCTGACCACCAAAAGCCGTGACAGCATATTGATTATTCAACGTAACCGAAGAAGTTGACTCAGAGGAATGATGGTTCGGATGTGTTGGGTTGATATGCCCTTGATTAAAACTGACTGCTGCATCGGCATATACGAATAAACCTGACATCAACATTCCTGTCACTAGCATGGGAGCTTGATACAGAAACTTCTTTGTCAATCTAGAGCTTATTAATTTGTGTTCATCCATACCAACGATACTCGTGTATTTTTACAGCACTACTTACCGAAACCAAAAAAAACTATTGGCATTTTACCCCTAAACACTTTGTAATTATCAAAGTTCCTCAATAAACCACAAAGAACGCAACAGAATTTAAACAATTTTGATTCCAAAAAATAAAGCGAAGCGTTATAAAACACCTCGCTTTACTTAATGGTCAGAACTCATCGCTTGTCACGACGAGTAACTGGGTTTACCACTGGTAGCCGATACCAACTGTTCCGCCGACATCACCACGCGTATTGGTGGTTCCAGATGCTTTAATGACCACTTTACCATTGTCACTAATGCTGGATACGCCAATAGCAATCGCACTTTGTCCGCGGAAGGTACTACCTGCAATAGCCACCATGTTCTTACCCGGGCGATAAGCCTGTGGTAAGCCTGCTGTTGCCATCGCATTCGCCACACCGGCACTTAGATCTTTATCCAAGTTATCGATCTGTTTGCCTAAAGCACTGATCGCCTGCGAATTACGTGCCACCTGCATATTGGTTGCATGTAACTGACTACCGTTGATCGCATCGGTTGAAGTTGCCGAAATCACGCCAGGAGCTACATGTTGTAACTGACGTTCAGCACCTTCAGTACCAAAGGACACAACAGCTGGACCGGTTGGGTTCTGGTCGTTCACCGTTAAGCCGGCGACTTCACCGTCAAATGCCGCATAATAACCATTATTATCTTGTGTTGGTTTATGTGCTGCTTTTGCTTTTGAACCTGCACCGATAGCCACAGAGCCTGATGTAGCGTCTTGTTCAACAACCGCATCATCATTATCGCCGGTACTACCTGCTTTGAAGTACTTATTGGCCTGAGTAGCTGCTTTCAACTGCGATACGTTAACGGCATCGGTGTCTGCAGTGCCTGCGGCCACATTGGTAATCTTCTGACTACCTGCATCGATACCAGTTTTCTTCACACTTGGGCCGTCTTTAATCGTTAAGCCTTCTGTCGTGACGCTGGTATCACCAGCTTTCAGACTACCAGTATCACCTAAGTCCACGTCCTTAGCCAATTTCACTACCAAGTTGCCACCTTCATTGACAACGCCGATGTTGCCTTTAGTCAACTGGGTTGCATCAGTCGCACCACCTTTGATCGTTAAGGTCTCGCCAAGTGTCTTCGATACCGCCTGACCATCATCACCTTGGAAGCTTAACTTGCTCTCCTTAATACCTTTAACAGCATTTTGAATTGCAAATAATTGGCTACCATTCACTGCATCGGTGCTAGCTGCGCTAATATCGCCAGCAGCCACGCCAGTAATCTTGTTACCACCGTTATACAAGCCATCTGCAGAGATGCTGACTGTCTTGCCATCAGCTCCCATATAAGTGCTGCCTGCCGCCATATGTAAGGCTTTGTTACCTTGATCATCTGTGCTGATCACGCCCATATCTGATACCGATGTACCGTTGGACTTATCAGCCACCTTACCAACAGTCAAGCCTTTGTCGCCATCTAGCGTTACGTTAGCCTTACCTTCCTTGTTATTCAAGGTCACCTTACCTGTTGAGTCTTTTTTACCCAATGTTACTTGGTCGTTTAAGGCAACTTTCACGGCATTATTATCCACCGATGTAGTGATATTCTGATTATCGCCATTCACAGTAATGGTATTACCTAAATCAGCTTTAACCTCGTTATTATCATCAGCTTTCAGACCAAATCCACCTGTAACAGAGGAGGTGATCGCGTTCATCGCATTTTTCAAGTCACCAATATTAGCAGCATTAGTCAAAGTATCATCTTTTGCATCAGCTAGGTTAGTACTTCCTAAACCACTAGCCACCTTCGTGATCTGTTTACCGCCCGCATCAATGCCTGTAGACGTTACTTTCACCGGTCCTACTGTCAAGCCTGTGCTATCCAAGGTGTTATCACCCGCTTTGAACGTACCGCCTGTAATTATGCCTGTTGCGGTGATGTCTTTTAAGCCTGTCAATGACTCAGCTAGTTTCACCACTAAAGCACCATCTTTGCTCTCTACGCCGATGTTCTTGTCGGTTAGAGTGCCTGTCGCGCCACCTTTAATCGTTAAGGTATCACCTAGTTTCTTAGCAATTTCTTGGTTATCATCGCCTTGGAACTTCAAGCCTTTATCTGTCAACTCAGTCTTCGCTGTGTCAATCGCACTATAAACGGTTCCGCCCGTCACAACATCAGTATTGCCATCTTCTACCTTACCGTCTTTCTTCACAGCTAAGTTATAAGTATCTCCAGCGCCATTTGTGCCTTCTGTCTTCGTCACGGTCACGCTAGCATCGTCTGATTTAACTGTTGTCTTAGCTGCTTCGATCGCTTTATTAACAGTATCACCTGTGACTAAGCCTGTGTCATCTTTAGCTACCTTACCGTCAGCTTTCACGTCCACTTTAACCGTGCTATCTGTCAACGTTACCGTTGTATGATTACCATCTGCAAACGTCACTGTATCCCCTGGCGCCACAGTCTTCGTCGTACCAGCACTACCTACTTTTAGGTTCCAACCTTTGTTGGCAGTTGTTTCCACCGCTTGCAACTGACTATAGTTCACCGCATCGTTAGCGTTAGAACCTGCAGCCACGTTCGTGATCTTCTGACTACCCGCATCAATACCTGTAGACGTTACTTTCACCGGTCCTACTGTCAAGCCTGTACTATTCAAGGTGTTATCACCCGCTTTGAACGTACCACCAGTAATCGTTCCTGTTGCATTGATGTCCTGTAAACCAGTTAGCGATTTCGCTAATTTCACCACGAGGCTATCACCATCTTTAACCACCTTGATGTTGCCATCAGCTGTTTCACCTGTCGCGCCACCTTTGATCGTTAAGGTATCGCCCAATGACTTCGTTACCACCTGACTATCATCGCCTTGGAACTTCAAGCCTTTATCTGTCAATTCAGTCTTCGCTGTGTCAATCGCGCTATAAACCGTTCCGCCCGTCACAACATCAGTGTTGCCACTTACTACTTGACCGTCTTTCTTCACAGATAAGTCATATTTCTCACCTGTTGAATCAGTCGCCTCAGTCTTCGTTATGGTCACGCTATTGTCTTTAGACTCAACCGTTGTCCTAGACACTTTCTTCGCATCTTCAATCGCTTTATTAACCGCATCGCCAGTTACTAAGCCTGTGTTGCCACTTGTTACCTGACCATCAGCTTTCACGTTCACTTTAACCGTGCTATCTGTCAACGACACCGTTGTATGATCGCCATCTGCAAACGTCACTGTTCCTTCTGGTTTAACCGTTGTCGTATTAGAACCCACTTTTAAGTTCCAACCTTTGTTAGCAGTTTCTGCTGCACTCTTCGCGGCGTTTGCTGTGGTTTGTGCATTATCTGCTTTCGTTTCCACCGCACTTAATTGACTATAGTTCACCGCATCAGTACCAGCAGTACCATTTGCCACCTTCGTGATCTTCTTACCGCCTGCATCAATACCGCTCGTAGTCACACTTGGCCCGCCTGTAATCGTTAAGCCATTGCTGTTCAAGCTTGCTTTTCCATCATCTCCAAACGTAATGCCGTCTGCTGATACTTTCGTATCGCCTGCTTTCACGCTACCGTTCGCACCTAAGTCCACGTCCTTAGCCAGTTTCACTACTAAAGCACCATCTTTGCTCTCTACGCCGATGTTGTTGCCGGTTAGAGTACCTGTCGCACCTCCTTTAATGGTTAGCTCTTCGTTCAATTTCTTCGCAATCGTGTCACCACTATCACCTTTGAACTTCAAGCCATCTTCTAATGTCGCTACGGTGTGCTGTTTGTTATCTGGATCTGTGTACACAATACGGGTGATGCTATTGCCATCTACACCGGCTTTACCCGCTTCGCCTGTCGCACCATTCTGACCATTCGTGCCGTTCGCTCCGTCTTTGCCTGCAATCGCAATGGTTGTGCCGTTCGTACCGTCTTTACCTTTTAACACAACGGTCTGAGTTTCTAATTGCTCAGTGCTTGCATTAATGGTCACAGTACCGTCACTATTCTCCAAGCTCACGTTCTTACCGGCTTTCAACGTCACTTTCTTGTCTTTAGCTTCAACTTCCTTAGTTGTTGTACCATCGTTGGTTGTCGCTAACGTCCATTGATCCGCTTGAACAGCTTCTTGAGCATCACTAATCGCTTTATCTAACTGTTCTTTATTGACCGCATCAGTATTAGCTGTACCCTCAGCTACGTTCGTGATCTTCTGACTACCCGCATCAATACCTGTAGACGTTACTTTCACCGGTCCTACTGTCAAGCCTGTACTATTCAAGGTGTTATCACCCGCTTTGAACGTACCACCAGTAATCGTTCCTGTTGCATTGATGTCCTGTAAACCAGTTAGCGATTTCGCTAATTTCACCACGAGGCTATCACCATCTTTAACCACCTTGATGTTGCCATCAGCTGTTTCACCTGTCGCACCACCTTTAATGGTTAACATCTCACCTAGTTTCTTCGCTACTGCCTGACTATCATCGCCTTGGAACTTCAAGCCTTTATCTGTCAATTCAGTCTTCGCTGTGTCAATCGCGCTATAAACCGTTCCGCCCGTCACAACATCAGTATTGCCACTTACTACTTGACCGTCTTTCTTCACAGATAAGTCGTACTTCTCACCTTCTGTTGCTGTCGCTGCTGTCTTCGTCACGGTCACGCTATTGTCTTTAGACTCAACCGTTGTCTTAGACACTTTCTTCGCATCTTCGATCGCACTGTAAACATCGCCACCTTTCACTAAGCCTGTGTCACCACTTGCTACTTGTCCGTTAGCAACAACATTTACTTTCACGGTATTGCTACTACTATCCAACTCTACCTTCGTATTCGTACCATCTGCAAACGTCACTGTTCCTTCTGGTTTAACCGTTGTCGTATTCGTACCTACTTTTAAGTTCCAACCTTTGTTAGCAGTTTCTGCTGCACTCTTCGCGGCGTTTGCTGTGGTTTGTGCATTATCTGCTTTCGTTTCCACCGCACTTAACTGACCTTTATTGACCGCATCGCTATCAGCAGTACCATTTGCCACCTTCGTGATCTTCTGACTTCCAGCATCGATACCTGTAGACGTTACTTTCACCGGTCCTACTGTCAAGCCTGTGCTGTCCAAGGTGTTATTACCGGCTTTGAACGTACCACCAGTAATCGTTCCTGTTGCATTGATGTCCTGTAAACCAGTTAGCGATTTCGCTAATTTCACCACGAGGCTATCACCATCTTTAACCACCTTGATGTTGCCATCAGCTGTTTCACCTGTCGCACCACCTTTGATCGTTAAGGTATCGCCTAGTTTCTTCGCTACTGCCTGACTATCATCGCCTTGGAACTTCAAGCCTTTATCTGTCAATTCAGTCTTCGCTGTGTCAATCGCGCTATAAACCGTTCCGCCCGTCACAACATCAGTATTGCCACTTACTACTTGACCGTCTTTCTTCACAGATAAGTCGTACTTCTCACCTTCTGTTGCTGTCGCTGCTGTCTTCGTCACGGTCACGCTATTGTCTTTAGACTCAACCGTTGTCTTAGACACTTTCTTCGCATCTTCAATCGCTTTATTAACCGCATCGCCAGTTACTAAGCCTGTGTTGCCACTTGTTACCTGACCATCAGCTTTCACGTTCACTTTAACCGTGCTATCTGTCAACGACACCGTTGTATGATCGCCATCTGCAAACGTCACTGTTCCTTCTGGTTTAACCGTTGTCGTATTAGAACCCACTTTTAAGTTCCAACCTTTGTTAGCAGTTTCTGCTGCACTCTTCGCGGCGTTTGCTGTGGTTTGTGCATTATCTGCTTTCGTTTCCACCGCACTTAATTGACTATAGTTCACCGCATCAGTACCAGCAGTACCATTTGCCACCTTCGTGATCTTCTTACCGCCTGCATCAATACCGCTCGTAGTCACACTTGGCCCGCCTGTAATCGTTAAGCCATTGCTGTTCAAGCTTGCTTTTCCATCATCTCCAAACGTAATGCCGTCTGCTGATACTTTCGTATCGCCTGCTTTCACGCTACCGTTCGCACCTAAGTCCACGTCCTTAGCCAGTTTCACTACTAAAGCACCATCTTTGCTTTCTACGCCGATGTTGTTGTCAGTTAACTTGTTTGACTCAGTCACACCACCTTTAATGGTTAAAGTCTCGTTCAGTTTCTTCGCAATCGCGTTACCGCTATCACCTGCAAACTTCAAGCCATCTTCTAAGGTCGCTACCGTGTGCTTGGTCGTACCATCTGGATCGGTGTACACGATACGGGTGATGCTATTGCCGTCTAAGCCTACTGCACCTGCATCGCCTGTCGCACCATTCTGACCATTCGTGCCGTTCGCTCCGTCTTTGCCTGCAATCGCAATGGTTGTGCCGTTCGTGCCATCGCCTAACTTCACGGTCTTACTCTCTACCGTATCTGTATTCGCGTTGATCGTCACCGTTCCATTCGCATTCTCTAAGCTTACGTTCTTACCAGCTTTCAACGTCACTTTCTTGTCTTTAGCTTCAACATTCGTAACAGTGCTACCGTCGTTCGTTGTCGCTAACGTCCATTGATCGCCTTGTGCCGCCGTAATCTGACCAGTCACGCCCTCAATCGCTTTATCTAACTGTTCTTTATTGACCGCATCAGTATTAGCTGTACCATTCGCTACGTTCGTGATCTTCTTACCGCCTGCATCAATACCTGTAGACGTTACTTTCACCGGTCCTACTGTCAAGCCTGTACTATTCAAGGTGTTATCACCGGCTTTGAACGTTCCACCACTAATCGTGCCTGTTGCTGTAATATTCTCTAAGCCTGTTAGCGATTTCGCTAATTTCACCACGAGGCTACCATCAGTGCCTTTAACCACCTTGATGTTGCCATCAGCTGTTTCACCTGTCGCGCCACCTTTAATCGTTAAGGTATCACCTAATGACTTCGTTACCACCTGACTATCATCGCCTTGGAACTTCAAGCCTTTACCTGTCAACTCAGTCTTCGCACCTTCGATCGCCGTATTAACCGCATCGCCAGTTACTAAGCCTGTGTTACCACTTGCTACTTGTCCGTTAGCCTCAACATTTACTTTCACGGTATTGCTACTACTATCCAACTCTACCTTCGTATTCGTACCATCTGCAAACGTCACGCTTCCTTCTGGCGCAATGTTCTTCGTTGTTGAACCTACTTTTAGGTTCCAACCTTTATTGGCTTGAGTTGTTGCCGCTTCTGCTGCACTCTTAGCAGTTTCCGCTGCTGTCTTAGCGGCGTCTGCTGTGGTTTGTGCTTTATCTGCTTTCGTTTCCACCGCACTTAATTGACTAAAGTTCACCGCATCAGTACCAGCAGTACCATTCGCCACCTTCGTGATCTTCTTACCGCCTGCATCAATACCGCTCGTAGTCACACTTGGGCCGCCTGTAATCGTTAAGCCATTGCTGTTCAAGCTTGCCGCACCACCTTCAAACGTAATACCGTCGGATCCTACTTTTGTCTTATCTACT
Source organism: Basilea psittacipulmonis DSM 24701 (assembly GCF_000743945.1). NCBI lineage: Bacteria > Pseudomonadati > Pseudomonadota > Betaproteobacteria > Burkholderiales > Alcaligenaceae > Basilea > Basilea psittacipulmonis. The sequence continues at coordinate 1,720,993 of NZ_CP009238.1, forward strand.
TTCAGACTTCCAGTGCTACCTAAGTCCACGTCCTTAGCCAGTTTCACTAACAATTCGCCATCTTTGCTTTCTACGCCGATGTTGTTGTCAGTTAACTTGTTTGACTCAGTCACACCACCTTTAATGGTTAAAGTCTCGTTCAGTTTCTTCGCAATCGCGTTACCGCTATCACCTGCAAACTTCAAGCCATCTTCTAAGGTCGCTACCGTGTGCTTGGTCGTACCATCTGGATCGGTGTACACGATACGGGTGATGCTATTGCCGTCTAAGCCTACTGCACCTGCATCGCCTGTCGCACCATTCTGACCATTCGTGCCGTTCGCTCCGTCTTTACCTGCTATCGCGATGGTTGTGCCGTTCGTGCCATCGCCTAACTTCACGGTCTTACTCTCTACCGTATCCGTATTCGCGTTGATCGTCACCGTGCCATTCGTATTATCCAAGCTGACGTTCTTACCGGCTTTTAACGTCACTTTCTTATCTTTAGCAGTAACATCTGTGCTGCTCGTTCCATCGTTCGTCGCTAACGTCCATTGATCGCCTTGAGCTGCCGTAATCTTGCCTGTTACAGTCTCAATCGCTTGATCTAACTGGCCTTTATTGACCGCATCGTTTTTACCACTACCATCGGCTACGTTGCTGATTACCTTGTTACCAGCATCAATACCAGCTTTCTTCACGCTTGGACCACCACTGATCGTTAAGCCTTCTGTCGTGATGCTCGTATCACCCGCCTTCAACGTACCACCAGTAATCGTTCCTGTTGCATTGATGTCCTGTAAACCAGTTAGCGATTTCGCTAATTTCACCACGAGGCTATCACCATCTTTAACCACCTTGATGTTGCCATCAGCTGTTTCACCTGTCGCGCCACCTTTGATCGTTAAGGTATCGCCTAGTTTCTTCGCTACTGCCTGACTATCATCGCCTTGGAACTTCAAGCCTTTATCTGTCAATTCAGTCTTCGCTGTGTCAATCGCGCTATAAACCGTTCCGCCCGTCACAACATCAGTGTTGCCACTTACTACTTGACCGTCTTTCTTCACAGATAAGTCGTACTTCTCACCTTCTGTTGCTGTCGCTGCTGTCTTCGTCACGGTCACGCTATTGTCTTTAGACTCAACCGTTGTCTTAGACACTTTCTTCGCATCTTCAATCGCTTTATTAACCGCATCGCCAGTTACTAAGCCTGTGTTGCCACTTGTTACCTGACCATCAGCTTTCACGTTCACTTTAACCGTGCTATCTGTCAACGACACCGTTGTATGATCGCCATCTGCAAACGTCACGCTTCCTTCTGGCGCAATGTTCTTCGTTGTTGAACCTACTTTTAGGTTCCAACCTTTATTGGCTTGAGTTGTTGCCGCTTCTGCTGCACTCTTAGCAGTTTCCGCTGCTGTCTTAGCGGCGTCTGCTGTGGTTTGTGCTTTATCTGCTTTCGTTTCCACCGCACTTAATTGACTAAAGTTCACCGCATCAGTACCTGCAGTACCATTCGCCACCTTCGTGATCTTCTTACCGCCTGCATCAATACCGCTCGTGGTGACACTTGGGCCGCCTGTAATCGTTAAGCCATTGCTGTTCAAGCTTGCCGCACCACCTTCAAACGTAATACCGTCGGATCCTACTTTTGTCTTATCTACTTTCAGACTTCCAGTGCTACCTAAGTCCACGTCCTTAGCCAGTTTCACTAACAATTCGCCATCTTTGCTTTCTACGCCGATGTTGTTGTCAGTTAACTTGTTTGACTCAGTCACACCACCTTTAATGGTTAAAGTCTCGTTCAGTTTCTTCGCAATCGCGTTACCGCTATCACCTGCAAACTTCAAGCCATCTTCTAAGGTCGCTACCGTGTGCTTGGTCGTACCATCTGGATCGGTGTACACGATACGGGTGATGCTATTGCCGTCTAAGCCTACTGCACCTGCATCGCCTGTCGCACCATTCTGACCATTCGTGCCGTTCGCTCCGTCTTTACCTGCTATCGCGATGGTTGTGCCGTTCGTGCCATCGCCTAACTTCACGGTCTTACTCTCTACCGTATCCGTATTCGCGTTGATCGTCACCGTGCCATTCGTATTATCCAAGCTGACGTTCTTACCGGCTTTTAACGTCACTTTCTTATCTTTAGCAGTAACATCTGTGCTGCTCGTTCCATCGTTCGTCGCTAACGTCCATTGATCGCCTTGAGCTGCCGTAATCTTGCCTGTTACAGTCTCAATCGCTTGATCTAACTGGCCTTTATTGACCGCATCGTTTTTACCACTACCATCGGCTACGTTGCTGATTACCTTGTTACCAGCATCAATACCAGCTTTCTTCACGCTTGGACCACCACTGATCGTTAAGCCTTCTGTCGTGATGCTCGTATCACCCGCCTTCAACGTACCACCAGTAATCGTTCCTGTTGCATTGATGTCCTGTAAACCAGTTAGCGATTTCGCTAATTTCACCACGAGGCTACCATCAGTGCCTTTAACCACCTTGATGTTGCCATCAGCTGTTTCACCTGTCGCGCCACCTTTAATCGTTAAGGTATCGCCTAGTTTCTTCGCTACTGCCTGACTATCATCGCCTTGGAACTTCAAGCCTTTATCTGTCAATTCAGTCTTCGCTGTGTCAATCGCGCTATAAACCGTTCCGCCCGTCACAACATCAGTGTTGCCACTTACTACTTGACCGTCTTTCTTCACAGATAAGTCGTACTTCTCACCTTCTGTTGCTGTCGCTGCTGTCTTCGTCACGGTCACGCTGTTGTCTTTAGACTCAACTGTTGGTTTAGCCTTATTAATCGCACTGTAAACATCACCACCACTTACCACTTTGGTTTCGTTTTCTGCTACTTTGCCTTTGTTTAAAGTTAGTTGGTAGTTATGGTTAACCCCATCTGTTGATGTATCAGAAGCGGTAATATCTGCTGTAGTAGCCACCGTTGTTTCACTACCACCACCCGTGATTTGAAGTTTTTTAAGTTGTGCAACGGTGACGGCATCATCATCTAATACACCATCTGCTACGTTAGTGATACGGCGAGTAAGTGCATTAGTCATTGAGACATCATTAATAGAGCCATAGTTAGAACTACCTGCACCGACTGATACAATACCTTTCGTACTTTGATCTTTGTTTGTTAAATAGGATTTTTGACTTTCAGTAACAGTGTCCTCGCCCTCAGTAACACGTGAAAAGGTACCTAGTGCGACAGAATTGTCCATCTCTGTTCGTGCATAATAACCCAGCGCTATTGAATTATTTACTACTTTATCTTGAGTATAATTACTACCGTTTTTGGTATTGTAAGTATTTGAAGTATAACCTACAGCTGCACTACGACCAATTGCTATCGAATTATTGCCACTAGCATAGCCGCTGTTACCAATCGCAATGGCATCTGTTGCATTGGCTATTGAAACACGTCCTAATGCCAATGAACTTTCTCCAATAGCCTTACTACTATAACCAAATGCCACAGAGTCAACACCAGAAGCATTCGCCACAGGACCTATTGCTGTCGCATTTGTATTCGTCGCTTTTGCACTACCACCAATCGCAATGGCATCTTTACCCGAAGCTTTTGCCACATAGCCTAACGCCAATGCTCTTTCAGCACTTCCCTCTGCACTATTACCAATAACAATTGCATCCGTAGCATTCGCTGTCGCGAATCGCATCAAGGCTAATGCACTTTTTCCACTTGCATTCGCATTATTACCAATGGCAATCGCATCCACTGCGCTATTTGATTTTCCTGCTTCTTTCAATGCAGTAATAGCATCTTGCCGAGCTTTATTTTTGGTTTCATAGTCCGCATCTGCTTTTGTCACACGGTCACGTGCCGCACTAATTGCGGTGGCATTATTATCCGTATAAGCCTGCTTAAGTGCCGTATTCGCTGCATTTTGCTCATTAATCGCCGCATTTCTTGCATCATTTGCAGTATTAACCGCTTGACTTAAAGTCTCTAAATTATCATTCCAGCCAGCAGAAGCACCTGAACCAAATACGATCACATCTTTCGCCCCTGCTTTACTATTTCTACCTACCGCATAGGCTTGCTCCGCCACAGAACGGGCACTATCACCCAAACTGACACTACTGTTATTATAGGCATGGGCAACAGCACCGATGGCAATACTCCTTTCACCATAGGACTTCACGCTATTACCGATCGCAATCGCATCGGATCCTCGAGAATCTGCTAAACGTCCCAATGCCATCCCAGCATAAGACCATGCTTGCGCACCATCACCAATAGCCATGGCAGATGCCACATTTGACTCATTATATGCCTCGTATAACTTCTTCTTCGCCGCACCAACCTGCTCCTGCGTAACGGTTTTCCCATTATATTGAAGACCATTATTAAAATACATCTGCAAGTCAGTATATTCTTTCTCTAACTTCGCAATCTCTTCCGAATTACCAGCTCGTGTTTTCGAACCAATCGCAATACCTTCTTTGGAACCTGCGAATGCTGATGCCCCCTGAGCAATTGAATTAGTAGCCGTCGCTGTTGCATAACCCACCGCAACAGTATTATCACGTAATGCCTTAGATGCTCCGCCTAATGCGGTTGCAAAGTTACCTTCTGCGGTTGATCCTGTTCCTACCGCCAAAGCCACCCCCCCATCAGCCTTAGCCTTATTACCAAATGCCGCTGCTGCTCCAGACCAATATGCACCTAATGACTTAGATTTAATCGCCGCAACTAAAGGATTATCAGGGTTATATGCCAGCGTATTACCATAAGCATCATGATAATAGGTCACCCCAATAGAGTACACATTACCTGTCGCCGAAGCACCATCCCCCACTACGACACTACCGCGGCCTGACGCTGTCGCACCAGTATATCCACCGCCAATGGCAATGGTACCTACCGAATTAGCATTAGCTGCTTTATTATTCGTATAATTAGCTAAATTAGCCGCAGAGTCAGTAGAATTACTTGTATTTAAAACACCGCCATGAATAGTTTGATTAAAGCCCAATGGTAGGACCCAACCTGTTCCCTCATAACTGACCTGCGATTTACCACCGCCTAACTGCAAACCTTTATAAATATCGGCAATCGTTACATTGGAAACATTCGTTCCTGAAGTCGAGATTATTTGCCCATCTTTAATCTCAACGGTTGCCCATGCTGGTGTTCCTATTAGTCCCACCAACACCGCCAGCACTGATAACGGGAAGTAACGCAAGACCCCTGCTTGCTCTAAACTCTGCCCTGCAGACGATTTCACATGTCCTTTAGCAAATTCTGATGCTACTTCACAACGATTTTTGTTACGATTAAAAATAACTTTAAAAATCTTATTCATAGGCTTTCCTTACAAAAAAAGTAAACACTAACACCCTCTTTATATATTTAAAATGTTCTTAAAAAAGACGATGTTAGCGAAAGAATTACATAGATGAGAAGATTTTACCTGTCTCAACATATAAAATCAAAATCCCCCCCCCGTACACCCAAAACAGTGATTTTTGTATATAAATCAATAGATTGGGATAAAAAGTAGAGGGATTTTATTAAATTTAACTTAACACTTTTGAAACATTTATAGTCATTTTGCACAATTTCAAAACTACGTAGGTCACAATATATTGATTTTACAAAAATTTATTTAATAATTAATTATTGCTCAATGTAGCAATCTCACAACGATTTATTACGATTTTAAAACATTTACTTCCCTTTTTTATTAGAGGATCTTAACCCCACTCCTTGTTCCAGCATAGCCCAAACCATACGTATTCGACTATCCGATTTTCAAGTATTGCCTGTTACAAAAAGACTAAGATAATTCTTCTTGAAACCCCACCTTTCTTAAAAAAGAAATCACATAATCCTTATCCACCATCTCTAGTGTGACGTGGTTGGCCTCGATGTCCAAGACCTCTTTATAACGTTCCAACGGTACACTAGGAAGGGAAAGTGAACGTCTATGTCTTTTCAAAAGTGGAAAATGCCAAGTAATCAACTGAGTATGAACGATTTGCAAACCGTACTTTTTACAGAATGATTGTGGAAATTCCAAGAGTTCATACGCCTCGAAATTAGAATCATCGGCATCTGTAATATACATTTTAAAACGTAATTCTGACACTTTTTTTAGCAACCAATGATCACAAGGATCAACATAAGGTGTTTGAGCATATAAATGCAGTTTACCCTCAACAACATTCAAATTCATTCGGGCGATAGATACGATTTGACGCTCATCAACCATACTTAATAGTCGAGCCAGTTTCTCTGTATCATAAATCTGATCCGCATCGATTTTGATCATCCACTCGCCATTTGGAATCTGATCTAACGCAGCATTATAGTAGGTATCTAAATGACGCTCTCTTTCAGTATTTGTTAAATATTCACGACTGCCTGCAGGTATTATTTGATAGTCATATTTAAAAGGAATAAAACCTGTATTTTTCTGACAAAAATCGAGAATAAATTTTTCTTCTTCCGGATCTTCTGAAGGATTATAGGCAATGACACCTTTTTTAATCACAGGCAAAATACTATTTAAACACGCAGGCAAGGTTCGCATCTCATCGCAAACCCGCATAAATGCCCATGCATCAACGGGTTGTCGCATTCTTTCTAAGAATTTTTTATGGGGAGGGGGGTAAATCTTTATAGACTCGCTTAGGTCGTAAGCCATATATCACACGATTTAATATTTTTTTAGCACTATTCATCTTGAGCACACTCATTTACGACTCTTGTCATCCTAACCGTTACCTTTGTTTCTATACATTCGATGGTGCTTAACACAGCAATTGCATTAAGAAACCATCGTTTGCACCACATCCATTTAGAAAAAAAGCAAGCTGCTCTTTTTAAAACGTGTTTTGTATTTTTAGATAAGCACTCGCTAAACTAACATTCGTTGTCATCACCGACTCTGAAAACTCTCTCACGGATGTCGGCACGATATTTAAATCTTCCAAATGTGTGGCACGTGTCACCACCGTTGCTGAGGGTAGATAAAACTTCTCAGGAATATCATGCCCATCCACCACACAGTTATGACGCACCACTGCTCCGTCTGCCACCACGCAATTATAAAGCACGGTATTAAAGCCGATAAACACGTTGCTACCTACTTTACAAGGACCATGAACAATAGAACGGTGTGCAATCGATGTATTTTCGCCGATTTCCACCGCCGCACCATCTTTAGAATGAATCACGACACCATCTTGGATATTAGAATAGGCACCGATAATGATGGGATCCATTTGTCCTTCTTCATTGACCTCATCGGCACGAATCACGGCATAAGGACCAATAAACACGCCTGGCCCTACCTCAATCTTGCCACATAAAATAGCCGTCGGATCGACAAACGCCGTTTCATGAACTTGAGGGAAATCTCCACGGGGATTTTTTCTTAACATAATACTTCCTTATCTATTCTTTATGAGTGCCAGCAAAGGCCAAAGAAGTGGCTTTACAATAATCTTGCCACACCAAGGGTCTCAAAGAAACATCTTTGGACAACATAAACGGATGAAATGAAAACACAAAAGGTACGGTATACTGCTCATCAAACTTCACCCAAAATTCCGTTTGACGAAGCATCGAAACGTCATACGATCGCCCCAACATATATTTCAATGCGGTTCCCCACACCAATACACATCGCGGACGCACAATATCAATTTGCGCCATCAAAATATCGTTCGCATATTCTTTCAAAAATGACACGAGCTCACCATGATCACTGTCTCGACATTTTAAAATATGCGTAGCAAATAAGTTGCGACTCATCTCCCAGTCCAATATGCCACTGATTTGGCAAAATACTTTCTGAATCTGGCCTGTAAACATTTTTTTGTTCGCTACATCAGGCGGTGAGGGACAAATATCTACAATCATTAAGTCTGCACTGGGATGTCCTTGTCCAAACATAAAGGTATTACCTTGCAACTGATGAAGTTGGATTTTTTCTTCTAGCTCAGCAAGCGTGCGACTCTTGAACTCCAAGAAATTAGGTGCCAGCTCATCGACCAGATAGACTCTTTTTTCCAATACAGGAGAAACCGATGCACGCTGATTAGCTGACTCCATCACATCATTCGCGTTTAAAGAAGCTCGATTCTTATTCGATATTATCGTTCGTGTCGAGGAGTCGGGAGACGTTAATTCTCCTAACTTTGAGGCCGCTACCAGTTCAGATAAGGTCTGTTGGGCATCTCGTTCAACCATCATCGCCTCGGTATGCGTAGTCGACAATGATTCTGAAGCAGTCGTTTGCTGAGATACTGTCTCAAGCGATGAATCAGAGGTTGTTTTATCCTTTGGATTCAAATGAGTGGCTTTCAAAGGCGTTCCCCACAACGCCGTCACGCCCATCTCTTTTAACCACAAGACCTGTAGCTCATTTAAATCTTGATTCATCATGATTAACCTTTTACTTTTTTAGATAAAACAATGGCATCTATCTGACCTGAGGCATAGTATCCTTTTCGTTTGCCTATCTCGATATAACCTTGTTTTTCGTAAAAATCTCTTGCTCGAGTATTATCCTCTCTCACTTCTAACACTTGTTCAAAAATACCATGTTTTATCATATTTTCATGTGATTGTTGGATTAATACTTGGGCAATACCTTTACCTTGATACGCCTCATGAACGCCTAAAATCATCAAATGAGCAACATCTGGAGCAATTAATTGAAGCAAATAAGCGATAATTTGTCCATTAAACACCACCACCCACGATGAATACCCCTTATTTAAGGCATCAATAAAGTTTCCCGCCGTCCAAGGATCTTGCTCCAACAACGCTTCCAATGCCACCACAGCAGGCACATCGGACAGACTCATAGGACGAATCGTTACCTCACGCCACTGAAATGGAAAATCCAAGGCTTTCGGATTACCGCCCGATCCCTGTTCTCTTTCCAAAATCGTATAAGCCACCTTATTACGAACGTAAACAGGCTGTGCCATCATAGGATCGATAAAGGCATCTGGGTGATGTTCAACCGCATACACCGCCATATTGCTCAAGACATTTGCATTGACCGTTTGCTCACAACGTTTAAAAGCAATGATTTGGCCCCGTTCTTTTTCCCAAATCGGTTTCATTTTCAGCAAGTAATCATCGATTTTGTCAAAAGGTATCAAACAAGGGGCTTGTTTCTCTAACAATCCAAAAGGTGCGTGCTCATCTTTTTCGTAAACAGCCAAAAACACCTCTTCCATCCTTGCATCCAGCACAGATACTAAAAATTCATGATGATGATTTAATGTGTGTTCAAACGCCATAGCCTGCAACGAGCCAATAGGCAAAACGGGAATATTTAATCCCGACGCAAGTCCCTGAACCGTTGCACAAGCCACTCTAAGCCCTGTGAATCCACCAGGCCCCTGATTAAATGCCAACGCATAAATATCTGACAAAGTGATAGATGCTTGCTCTAACAAGGCTTCAATGAACGGAATAACGCCATCGACTTTATGCCGCCCTTTTTCATCGATAATCGACCATTGTTCCTTGTTTTCACCTGCTAGGTGTACCAAAGAAAAGCTGGCCCCTTGGCCTGAAGTATCTATTGAAACGATATATTTACTCATAAAAAGTATTTTACCCTAATATATTCGCTTTTAATTTCCCAAAGTTTCTTTTTAAAAGTTACAATATAGAACATATCAACTAGTTAAAAAAATATGACCAACCGTAAAATATTAATCGTGGACGACGACGAACGTCTGCGCGAGTTACTTCAACAATACCTCCAAGGTCAAGGGTATTATGTTGATATTGCTAAAGATGCTGTATCAATGGACCAGCTGTTCCCTACCCAGCCTTATGATTTAATTGTTTTGGACATTATGCTACCCGATGAGGACGGCTTATCAATCTGTCGTCGTCTAAGAGGTAAAAATATTACCACACCTATTTTGATGTTGACGGCCAAAACAGAAGAAATCGATCGTATTTTGGGCTTAGAAATGGGGGCCGACGATTATCTAACAAAACCTTTTAATCCTCGAGAATTACTGGCACGCATTAACGCCATTTTAAGACGTGTTCCGAAAGAAAATTCATCCGCGACAACGGCTCACGCTTTGTCATCACACTCAGAAGAAATCTATACATTCGGACAATTTACCTTAAATTTAACCACTCGTACTTTGAGCAAACAAGGCAAAATCATTCCTATCACAACCAGTGAACTAGGGCTTTTAAAAGTATTTATCCAAAATGCCAACACGCCTTTATCACGTGACCAGCTCATGGAACAAACCAAAGGGAAAGAGTACGAAGTGTTTAATAGAAGCTTGGATGTCCAAATCTCACGTTTAAGAAAACTCATTGAACCCAACCCCACTGATCCCATCCATATCAAAACTGTTTGGGGCGTAGGATACGTGTTTATTACCGAACCCAATACCTAATAGCTGTTCATGACGATCCGTAAATTTTTCTCAACATTAGCCAATAGCCCTCATCTTCAACTTGGGGTGTTTACACGTGCATTTTTATTTATCGGAACCGTCATTATTGTCAGCATGACTGTTTGGCTCATTATCTTCTTTTCGGCACAAGAGACCCCAAAAGCCAAAACACTGGCCCATCGCAACGCCACCATTCTTAACATTATTTACGATGCTTTTACCATCAATCACGCCATTCATCAACAAGACTTAATCAATGCCATTAACCAATCACACAATATCGTGATTTTGCCTCGTTTGCCTAGCGATCAAGTGGTGGAACATAATGCCGTTAATTTTTGGCATATTTACCAGACAGAATTAAAACAACAAGCACTCACTAAGCACACTAAGGCATATGCGGCCGTTAATGGGATAAACGGACTTTGGCTAAGTTTCAGTGTTCATGACAAAGATTATTGGCTGATGATTCCTGATAACAGCAGCCATGACTCTATGCGATTTCAATGGCTCGGCTGGGGGATTGTCGCGTTAATTCTTACGATTAACGGTGCGGCCATTAGCGTACGTTTTGTAAACAACCCTTTATCTCGATTATCGCGTCTGGCTCAACAACTGGCTCGACATGAAAAACCCGATCCATTGCCAACGAATGAGGGACCTTACGAGATTCGTGAATTAAACCAAACATTCAATAAAATGGCTCAAGAATTAAGACAAAGTGAGGAAGATCGTGAAATTATGTTAGCAGGTATCTCTCACGACATCCGAACACCTTTGTCTAGAATTCGACTAGAAGTAGAAATGGGGCCTTTAAGCGAGAAATCAAAAGAAGGAATTGAACAAGATATGTCTCAAATCGAGCATTGCATCGATCAGCTGATTGATTATGCACGCACGATTCAAAAAAGCAACCCTAGTGTGATAGACTTATCTGCAACGCTTCATGAAATCGGACAACGCGAACAAGTGCATTGTGCCAATCGAAACGCCACGCTTACCCTAGCTATCGCCCCTAATCTACATGCACATATTTTAGAAATCAATTTGCAACGAGCGATCAATAATTTAATTGAAAATGCTTTGCGTTATGGACAAAATCCTCATACGCATACCACTGATATCACTTTGAAAGCCTTTCAATTCAATCACAAAACCGTTCGTATTGAGATCAGTGATACAGGGAAAGGGATTCCAGATGACCAAATTGAGCGACTGCTACGACCTTTCTCAAGAGGAGAAGTTGCTCGTTCCAACACCACTGGTACGGGGCTAGGCCTATCGATTGTGGAAAGACAAATTAGCCAATCACAAGGTAGCTTTTCTATCTTTAACCATGCTCCACACGGCTTAACAGCTAGGATTGACTTAGTCTCTGCTTAATTTAAAGACGTTTTTTTTCATAGGCTATAGTTGCCAAAACTAGCTCGATCCTGCTTCACGAGGATGTTAAGGGGTGAGTTATGTTTCGGTGGCGGATAAAAATTTAGAAACAATTTCTAAATCCGCTGGCCATGTCACTTTTAGATTTTGCCAATCCCCTCTTACCAACAGAGGATGTCCTCCTTTCAATTCCACTGCACTGGCCTCATCGGTCACACTGCTCAAATCCACTGTTTCCAAGGCATTCAACAATTCAGAAACTGGAAACATTTGAGGCGTTTGTGCCAAATATAAAGATGAACGTGATTGAGTATGATCGATATGCAAACAACCGTTTTCATCTTCAATGCCGTATTTAACCGTGTCTGATACAGGCATAGCCAAGATTCCACCTTTTTGTTGTGACAAACACATATCGATTAAACGTGCCAATCCATTCATCGTCAAACCGGGACGTGCGGCATCATGAACCAACACCCAATCTTTGGCACCACTTGTTTTTATCGTATTTAACACGGTTTCTGCACGCGTCTGACCACCACAGTAATACCATTTTACGCGTGCATCCTGAATATCCACCAAACGTTCAAATTCTTTATCTTGAGGCGATAAACCAATATGCACAAACGTGATTCTTTTGTCCGCCAATAACGCTTGTATGCTATACCAAATCAATGGTTTACCATCTATCATCAAGTACTGTTTTGGTAGCGATGCACCTAATCGTGAACCAACACCCGCCGCAGGTAGAATTGCATGGATCTCCATCACTCATATCCTTGTTCATCTTCTGAAAACGTGGATTTTGCTTGTTTTGATTGTTTGGGTTTCTTTTGTTTACCTAACCATAAATGACGATAAACGTAGGCAGGATAAGCCATTGCCACAAAAATACATAGGGTCACGACATAAAATTCCCACCCCTGCTGAATCGAATTAAAGTAATGCGTTTCAATGGAAAAGCCCACCGCTCCTACTATCAGATACATGGCAAACCATTCAATCAAGCGAGCAAAAAAACCTTTGTATTGCGTGCGATTGAACAACAAGGCTGACACCGCCATCACCAAAAACAAAATAATACCTAACACAAAAATTTTAATATCATCACCTGAAACCGCAATACAATACGTAGCTAAGCACACCAAAATATAATTGAGCAGAACCTGCCCAACAGAAAGCCATATCGGCATATTGGGACGATATGTAAACAATAAATGTCGATTTAATAAAAATGGCAACATCGCCATAACAAAAGCAAATATGGTGTAAAGCAGAACAGAAGTCGTTGAGAACATATGAACCAACCCATAAAAAAACCCGTACTATTGTAACATTGAGAAAAGAGAATGATATTGGACTTTTTACCCTACATAGTGATATTTATCGTTGGATTTTTGGCTGGCGTTGTCAATATTATGGCAGCAGGCGGTTCTTTTGTCACGATTCCCGTACTCATGTTATTAGGGCTAGATGCAAATATTGCCAATGGCACCAATCGAGTAGGCATTTTCATTCAATCTTTAGCGGGGTTAAAGGGATTTTCACATGCAAACAAAGTGCCAAGTGGCCATAAGCTTTGGGGGATTCTGATTCCCTGTGCATTAGGCGGATTAAGTGGATCATTGCTCGTAGCTTATCTTCCCAAAGAAATTTTAAAACCTATTTTGCTCATTGTGATGCTGATTGCTGCTACGTTTATAGCCGTGCGTAAAAATCTTTTTGCTCAACATCATCATGAACCGCTAGACATCAAAGATCGCCCCATCGCTATCTTTTACTTGTTTTTAGGCGGTGTGTACGGTGGCTTTATTCAAGCGGGGGTAGGCATTATTCTCTTACTGATTTGTGCAGAACTACTTCGTTATGATATTGTTCGTGCCAATGCTTTGAAACTTATCTGTACCTTGATTTTCACGATCGTGTCACTGGTTATTTTTGTCATCTACGATCAAATCCATTGGGGATGGGGAATTACCTTGGGTATTGGCAATGCACTTGGCGCATTATTAGGCATCCGAGTGATGATACACGTCAACCCAAAATTCATTCGATTACTGCTGTTCATTGTTGCAGTGATTGCTATTGTATGGGCTTATTTTAGCGGTTAATGAAGCTCATCATTAAGACCAAATACGTTTTATATCACACGCTGATATTGATTCATATCACTGCTTACAGAGACAGCGTCACTCACATTTAAACCTTGGCAAGTAACACTACAGCGTTCGCCGCAATGCCTTGTTCTTGACCAAGATAACCGAGTTTTTCATTTGTTTTAGCTTTAATATTGACTTGGTCAGCCGACAAACCTAAATCGTTACAGATATTTTTTTTCATTTGAGGGGTGTGAGGTAGCATTTTAGGCTTTTCCGCATGAATAGTCGCATCAATATTGACAATCTGCCATCCCAAACTTTTAACTTTTTCATATGCCTTTTTCAACAGCTGACGACTATCTGCATCTTTGTACAATGCATCGGTATCTGGAAAATGCGTTCCAATATCACCCAAACCAACTGCTCCCAACAAAGCATCCGTAAGGGAATGAAGCAAAGCATCCGCATCCGAATGCCCTTTCAGTCCTAAATGATGAGGAATATGCACGCCTCCCAAAATCAGTTTTCTGTCGGGAACCAAGGCATGCACATCAAACCCTTGACCAATACGAAATGGTATCGACATTAAAATGTTTCTCCACCAATTTCACGGTTGCACGCACAAGGAGCTTCTGTTTGCAAAGCGTCTAACACTCTTAACACTTCATGCGTGCTACGACATACGCGATGAGCATTCACGCTTACAAAACGAATCTCATTGTCAGGATCGATAATAAAGGTCGCACGCATCGCCACGCCTTCTTCATCACGGACCCCCAACTGATCGACCAAAGATCCTGTCGTATCAGCAAAGGAATAATGGCTTAAATTCTCCATCTCTGGATATGCTCGTCGCATGGCCAATTTACAATGTTCACTATCCGTTGAACCGCCCATCAATACAGCATCACGCTTTTCAAACTCAGAAGCAATTTCCTCAAATGCAATAATTTCTGTAGGGCATAATAAGGAAAAATCTTTTGAATAAAAATAAATCACTTTCCATTTTCCAGGAAAAGAACTGGCGGTGATCGTTTCATAAGCACTCACGCCATTTTCCTCACGACATTTAAACCCTGGCTTCACACCCACCACTGAAAACGCTTCTAATTTATCGCCTACTGTTTTCATCTCAAATACCTTCATTCTAGAATAGATGACAAGTAATACTATAGCCGAAAAATGACGACCACTCAACTTTCATCTCGTGTTACCCTCTACGCCATCTCTTCTTTCACCTTTGATCCCCATAAAAAAAGGATCTCAATAAAATACTGAGATCCTGTTAAATTTAGTATGGAGATATTGACAAATATTTTAATTCATTAAAACTTTAAAGAAGCGTCAATCACTTGTACGCAAATCATCATTAAAGCACCTGGCAAGATACCGAGCAACAATACTAATAAAGTATTTACCGACATCACGCCACTGCGGAAACTAAAGGCATTTCCAATAGCTGGCGCATTTTCGCTAGGCTGATCGAAATACATCACTTTAACGACACGCAAATAGTAGAACGCACCGATTAAAGACATCACCACACCGAAAATGGCAATTGAGAAATACCCTGCGGCAATAGTTGCTTGCAATACAGCTAATTTAGCATAAAAACCTGCCAAAGGAGGGATACCTGCTAAAGAAAACATTAATAACAAAATACCCAACGCCATCGCTGGATTGCGTTTGTTTAAACCCGCCAAATCAGAGATTTGTTCACATTCAAATCCTTTTCGGCTCAAGATTAAAATCATACCAAATGTTGCCAAGGTGGTTAACACGTAGATAATGATGTAGTACAAAGAAGCACCGTAGGCTCCTGTGGCCACAGACCCATCTGGCAAATATCCAGAAAACAATCCCAAGAAAATAAAACCTACTTGAGAAATTGTTGAATATGCCAACATACGTTTAAAATTTGTTTGTACAATCGCCGTTAAGTTACCCACTAACAACGATAATACAGCCAAAATCATTAACATGGGTTGCCAGCTAAGCACGGTTTCATGTAATCCCTCAACCAAAAGACGCATTAACATGACCATCACAGCAAGTTTTGGTGCTGCCCCTAAAGTCAATGTAATCGCCGTTGGTGAGCCTTGATATACATCAGGTGCCCACATATGGAAAGGCACCGCTCCCATTTTAAACGCCAATCCGCCAACAATAAATACTGTTGCCAACATCAAGCTCATTAACTTAGGATCGTTTGATGCAATTAATTGGCGAGACACCTCTAAGACAGCAGACAAGTTGATTTGGCCTGTTGCCCCGTAAACCAAGGAAATACCGTATAACAAGAATCCAGATGCCAATGACCCTAATACGAAGTACTTCATGGCCGATTCAAGTGCCGTACGATCATCACGACGAATGGCGATCAAGGCATAAAGCGATAAAGACATCAACTCTAAACCAAGGTAGATAGTCAACATACTAGATGCTGAAATCATCACCATTTGACCCAGTAAAGCCAACAAAGTCAAGGCATAGGGTTCACCGCCACGAATCATATCGCGGTCCATCATATATTGACGACCGTATATTAAGGTGACTAATACGGCAATGTATGACAGCACCTTGAACAGATGAGCCATCGGATCAAGGACAAACATCCCATAAAAAGTCGTTCCACTTTCACCTGCATTCCATTGGATTAATTGGACGACGATAAGCAGTACCAATGTAATCAACGATGCAACGTAGCTAAAACAAGCATTTTTACTTTTTACAAAGGCCTCTAGCAAGAGGATTCCCATCGCCAAGACTGCCAATAAAATCTCTGGCAAGGCAAGTACAAAATTAAATTCATTTTCCATTGCAATTCGACCTTATAGTTTAGAGGCAGCTGCCTGTTCTAATAAATGAGTCACAGAAGTATGCATCATGTCTGTAAAGAATTTTGGATAGATACCCATAAACAACACAAATACCGCCAACGCGAGCAATATAAAGAATTCACGACAACATACGTCAGACATTTTCAATATATGCTCATGTTCTGCTTTACCAAAAATCACACGTTTTACCATCCACAAAGTGTAAGACGCACCAAAAATCAAGGCAGTCGCTGCAAACAGCCCTACCCAGAAATTCGATTCTACCGCTCCCATGATCACCATAAACTCACCCACAAATCCTGCGGTTCCAGGTAATCCAGCGTTCGCCATACCAAAAAGGATAAAGAACGTTGCAAACTTAGGCATCACATTAATCACGCCACCATAATCAGCGATCTGGCGACTATGAACGCGATCATACATCACGCCGATAGACATAAACATCGCACCTGAGACGAATCCATGTGCGATCATTTGAACGATCGCCCCTTCCATACCAGCCGTATTAAAGAGGAAAAAGCCCAAAGTCACGAACCCCATGTGGGCAACTGAAGAATACGCCACCAACTTTTTCATATCGTCTTGAACAACAGCCACTAAACCAATGTACACGACTGCCACCAACGATAAGGTAATCATAAAGGTCGCTAAATACTGAGACGCATCGGGTAAGATAGGCAAAGAGAATCTCAAGAAACCGTATGCACCTAATTTCAACATAATGGCCGCCAACACGATAGAACCGCCAGTAGGTGCTTCCACGTGAGCATCTGGCAACCATGTATGAACAGGCCACATAGGCACTTTGACCGCAAACGCAGCAAATAAGGCAAAGAAAATCAAAATCTGTGCCGTCATACTCAAGTGCGGTAAGGCTTGCCAAGTCGCAATATCAAACGTACCTGTTTTAACGTAAAGATAAATAAAGGCAATTAACGTTAATAAAGAGCCTAACAATGTGTATAAGAAGAACTTAAACGCTGCAAACACGCGGTTTGGACCACCCCACACACCAATGATAATGTACATTGGGATCAGCGTCGCCTCAAAGAACACATAGAATAACAACCCGTCTAATGCCGCGAATACGCCAATCATCAAGCCTGATAGCATCAAGAACGCAGCCATGTACTGGGCCACTTTTTTCTGAATGACTTGCCAACCCGCTAGAATCACGATGATCGTGATAAACGCTGTTAACAAAATAAACCAAACAGAAATACCATCAACCCCTAAATGATAATTAGCATTGAACGCATCGATCCAAGATACGTTTTCCACAAACTGCATATTGGCTGTATGCGGATCAAAATAAACATATAAAGGTATCGTTACAAGAAATGAGACGATTGCGCCTAATAATGACAATTTGCGAGTAAACTCAGCCTTTTCATCTCGACCGAATACCAATACTAAAATACCTGCCAAGATGGGCACAAAGATAGATAACGATAACCAAGGAAATGTTGTCATCATAAGCTCCTTAGTTCATCAAAACAAAAACTGAAATTAACACGATTACTCCCACGATCATCGCAAAGGCATAGTGATAAATTCGACCTGTTTGCAAGATTCTACTCATCCAAGCTAATCCTGCCACCAATCGAGTTGCACCACCGATAAGATAACCATCGATGACCCCTTTATCGCCTTTAAGCCAGAAGAAGCGACCTAATGCACGAGAAAAACGTGCCACCACTTGCTCGTTCACCCAATCCACAAAATACTTATTCTCAAGGATTGAATTAATAGGTACTAAAGCACGATAAATCTTAGGAGGTAACGCAGGATTGATCAAATAAGCGTACCAAGCCACCACTAAACCAGCGATCATCAACCAGAAAGGCACTGAAGTAAAGGCATGTAAGCCATACGCCACCCAACCATGCCATGCTTGAGCCAACTCACTCATCACTTCATGATTTTCATGGATCGTGATAGTTCGAGCAAAGTAACTACCAAACAACATATAGTCCACCGCGATAGCACCGATAATAATCGATGGAATCGCCAATAACACTAAAGGTAACGTCACTACCCAAGGGGATTCATGTGGTTTTCCGCCATGATGTCCATGATGTTCGGCTTGATCATAACGTTCTTTGCCGTGGAACACTAGGAAATACAAGCGGAATGAATATAACGAAGTCACGAATACGCCACATAATGTTGCATAGTAAGCAAAGGTATGTCCCCAAATATGGCTTTCTGCAGCTGCTTCGATAATTTGTTCTTTTGAGTAAAAACCAGAGAAGAACGGTGTACCCACCAAAGCTAATGTACCAATCAAGAAGGTTATCCAAGTAATGGGCATATATTTACGCAAGCCACCCATATGACGAATATCCTGATCGTGGTGCATACCGATGATCACTGAGCCCGCACCCAAGAACAATAAGGCTTTAAAGAATGCGTGTGTCATTAAATGGAAAACCGCCACGGGATAAGCTGATACACCCAGTGCTACGGTCATATAACCCAATTGGGATAAGGTCGAATAAGCGATAACACGTTTAATATCGTTTTGGATAATCCCTAGCAAGCCTAAGAATAACGCTCCAATCGCACCGATAACGGTGATGATAGACAAGACGGTAGGTGCTAATTCAAACAAAGGTGAAAAACGAGACACCATGAAGATACCCGCTGTTACCATGGTCGCCGCGTGAATCAACGCAGAGATCGGCGTAGGACCTTCCATGGAATCAGGCAACCATGAATGCAAAGGTACTTGTGCAGATTTTGCCATGGCACCGACGAATAAACAGAAGCAAGCTGCCGTCAATAAAGGCCATCCCGTTCCTGTCACGGTTTGTTCAGACAAGGTTTCTGCTTGAGCGAAGATTTCGGTATAGTTCATGCTACCTGCATGAGCAAAAATCAAACCAATCCCCAAAACAAAACCAAAGTCACCCACACGGTTAACCAAGAATGCTTTTAGGTTTGCAAAAATAGCTGTTGGTTTGGTGTACCAGAAGCCGATCAAAAGATACGATACCAAGCCTACCCCTTCCCAGCCAAAGAACAACTGCATCATGTTATTACCCATGATCAGCATTAACATGGCAAAGGTAAACAAAGAGATATACGCAAAGAAACGCTGATAACCTGGATCATCGGCCATATAACCAATGGTATAAACGTGTACCATCAAAGATACGCTGGTCACTACAACCATCATCGTAGCACTCAACGAATCAATCATAAAGCCGACTTCAAAAACTTTATTGCCCAACAAGGACCACGTATAAAGACTTTGGTTAAAACTGTAGTCATTTGCCAGCACTTGGTATAAGACCCAAGCTGAGCTAAAAAATGAAAAAGCAACCAAAGCTATCGTAATAGACTGAGCACCTTTGCGACTGACACAGCGACTAAAGAAACCTGTGCCAAATAAACCTGCCGCCATCGCGCCAAATAAAGGTGCCAATGCAATCAACAGCAAAAAGGTTGCGGAAAATGTTTGTGTCATTTGAATTTTCCCCTTAACCTTGAAGACTATCTAAATCGTCCACGTTGATAGAATTTATCTTACGGAACAACAAGACTAGAATCGCCAAACCAATCGCCGCTTCTGCCGCTGCCACCGTCAAGATAAAAAATACAAAAATCTGTCCATGAGGATCAGGAATCCCCTCAGGTGTCGGCATCCAGCTAGAAAACGCAACAAAGTTTATATTCACTGCCAACAACATCAACTCAATGGACATCAACAAATTAATTAAATTTCGGCGATTTAAGAAAATTCCAAAGACGCCAATCGCAAACATAATCGCGCCTAAAATCAAGTAATGCGATAAAGTCATGATTGAACTCCTTTTTCTTCTGTTGCCTCAGTCGTTTCTGCTTCCGCTTTCGTTTCCACTTCGGCAGGCATAGAAACCACTGTTAAACGATCTTTTGCACGAACTTTAAGCTGTTCACCCACTAAAACATACTTTGGATTGTGGCGTTTTTGGAGGGTAAGCGAAATCGCTGCAATCATACCCACAAACAGAATTAAGGCACCAATTTGAATTGCATAGGTGTATTCTTGGTACATTAATTTACCTACTTCTAGTGTACTGTTGTAGCCTTCAGGCAAAACGATGCTCGAACCGTCTGTAAAGCTGCTAGCTAACACAAAACCTAATTCTGACACCATCACCACCGCCACTAGGATTCCTAAAGGCAAATAGGCTTTGATGCCTGCTCTTAATTGTTCTGGCACTGTATCGATCATCATGATCACAAATAAGAACAGCACCATGACGGCTCCTACATACACGACGATCAATAACAAAGATAAAAACTCAGCTCCTAATAACATCCAAAGCATTGAAGCTGTAAAAAATGTCAAAATCAAATGCAATACCGCTACGATAGGACTACGTGCTGTAATGACGCGTAAACCCGCAACAATCAGTATCAATGAAAAGACATAAAACAGAAAATCAGTAAATGTCATAATTACCCCTTAGCGATATGGTGCATCAGCTTCACGGCGAGCAGCAATTTCTGATTCATACTTATCGCCAATCGCCAGTAACATTTCTTTTGTCATATACAAATCACCACGTTTTTCACCATGGTATTCGTGAATATGCGTTTCAACAATGGAATCCACTGGACAGCTTTCTTCACAGAAGCCACAGAAAATACATTTCGTCAAATCAATATCGTAACGAGTGGTACGACGTGTACCGTCTTCACGAACGTGCGACTCAATCGAAATCGCCATCGCAGGACAAATGGCCTCACACAATTTACAGGCAATACAACGTTCTTCACCATTAGGATAACGACGCTGTGCATGTAAGCCTCTAAAACGTGGAGAAGTAGGTGTATGCTCAAGCGGATAGATCAACGTAAACTTTGGCTTAAAGAAATATTTTCCCGTTATGGCCATACCTTTGAGCATTTCGGTTAGCAGTAAGCTACTAAAAAATCTTTTGATACTCATATTCCTATTTCCAAATATTAAAAGGTGTTTGCATCCAAATGGCAACGACCAAGAACCATACACCTGTTAAAGGTATGAAGACTTTCCAGCCTAAACGCATAATCTGGTCGTAACGGTAACGAGGGAATGTCGCTCTAAACCAAATAAAGAACGAAACCACGCATACGGTTTTAATGGCCAACCATACCCAGCCTGGGATCCATGTAAAAGGAGCAAAATCCAAAGGAGATGACCAACCGCCCAAGAACATAATGCTTGCCATCGCTGACAATAACAACATATTGGCGTATTCAGCAAGGAAGAACAAAGCAAATCCCATACCTGAATATTCCACCATATGACCCGCTACAATCTCAGATTCACCCTCTACCACGTCAAATGGGTGACGGTTCGTTTCTGCGACCGTACAAATCACGTAAATCACAAATAATGGCAACAAAGGCAACCAGTTCCATGACATAAACGTCACTCCGTGATCAGCAAACCAACCGCTGGTCTGACTCATCACGATACTGTTCATGTTCAAAGAACCTGTCACTAGCAATACGGTTAACAACACCACGCCCATTGCCAATTCATAAGAAATCATTTGTGCTGATGCACGCATGGCTCCCAAGAAAGAGTATTTTGAGTTAGATGCCCAACCCGCAATAATCACCCCATAAACACCTAATGAGGTAATCGCCATGATGTAAAGCAAACCAGCGTTTACATTGGCCAACACAGCTTCTGGTCCAAAGGGAACCACAGCCCATGCTGCCAAAGCGGGAGCAAGAACGATAACGGGTGCAATGTAGTAAAGAATTTTGTTAGCTTTAGAGGGTGTTAACACCTCTTTCGTCAACAACTTCAATACATCGGCAAAAGGTTGCAAGATACCGCCCGGACCCACACGGTTAGGACCACGACGGATGTGCATGTAACCGATCATACGGCGTTCCCATAGCGTTAAAAATGCCACACTGATAATGACAGGGAAAGCGATCACAAGAATACAAATTACGTACCAAATAATCGTCCAAAGCGTCTCTCCAACAAGACCTGTTCCCCACGCATTAAGTGCATGAATAAAATCCGTAAACCAAGACCAAATATTCATTTAAACGCACTCCACTTTTAGTTCTACAAATGAGCTACCTAACACCGCTGTTTGTTCAAAAGACTGGGCCACTTTCACGGTATGGTTTGCTAACTGGTTAGCCACCGCTGCTTCTAACGTTACACTTCCTTGCGATGAAGAAACCTTAACAGACTGACCTGCTGTCACCCCTAATTGGCCCATTGTCCACTCATTCATATAGGCTTTTGGTGGCAAGCTATGGTTGTCTTTTTGTAAGGCCTCTGCACGTCTTACCATCGCATCAGAACGATAAACAGGGATATTGCCTACACGTTGTAACCCTTGTGATGAAGTAGGTGTGCTAGGTGCAAGCTGATACGCGTTATTCAACAAAGCACTCACTTCTTCACTGAGGATCTCATCTCTGATTGTTTCTGTGCTTTCATCTTCAAAGTTTTCTAACTTCAAGATATTACCAAGCACTCGCAATACTTTCCATGCAGGACGACTTTCACCTTTACCTGGTACCACACCTTTGAAGCTTTGGACTCGTCCCTCAGCATTCACAAAGGTACCTGAAGTTTCAGTAAAAGGAGCAACAGGCAACATAATCTTCGCCCATTTTTCTGCAGCACTACGATAAGAAGTTAATGCGATACTAAAGCTATTGGCTAATTTTGCTTCCAACTTCTGACCATTTTCTGCATCTAACAAAGGTTCTGCATGCAAAACCACAAAGGCACTTAAATCACTATCAGCCATTTGACTAGCATTCAAGCCACCTTTCTGAGGAACAGCTTTTGCCAAATAAGCACCTACTGTGTTTGCACCTGATGTCAAATAACCTAATTTGGCACCGATTTCTTGAGCGATCGCTTGGGCATAAGCCACCAAATTAGACGCATCTGGGGCACTCATCGCCATATTACCAAGGAATACATAAGCATGCTCACCTCCCTCTTTCAAGGCTGCTGCGGTGCTAGCATATTCATTTTCCTGACCTTTCAAAGCATCCCATACTTTTGCAAGGGCCGAAGCCATCTCAGCAGGAGACACAACGTGATGACGAATATTTTTGATATAAGGATCGGTACCAACGCTTTCAATCAAAGCAATCTTCGCACCTGATTTTGCTGCTTGACGCAAACGCTGTGTTAATAAAGGATGTTCGGCTCTCATATCCGATCCAATCACCAACACGCGATTTGCTTTATTTAGACTTGCGATAGACGTGCCTAACCATGGCACACCTGCACGTCCCTCATCAAAACGAGCATCCACCAAACGCAAACGGCTATCAATGTGTTTTGATCCCAAACCTTTCATGAGACGTGACAACAGACCCAATTCTTCTAATGTCGCATAGTCTGTCGATAATGCCGCGATTTTATCAGCACCTTGAGTCTCTTTAATCTGGCCTAACGCCTGTGCTGCAGCCGTAATCGCGTCTGACCACGAAGATTCACGCCATACGCCATCATCACCTTTGATCATTGGTGTCGTTAAGCGATCTTCAGCATTTAAGCCCTCATAAGACCAACGATCACGGTTACTAATCCAGCATTCATTAACGTCTTCATTCTCAAAAGGCACTACACGCATCACTTTATCGCCTTTAACTTGGACGACTAAGTTGGAACCCACGCTATCATGCGGTGTAATGCTGTAACGGCGTGCCAACTCCCATGTACGTGCAGAATAACGGAATGGTTTAGAGGTCAACGCCCCAACGGGACAAATATCAATCGCGTTACCCGAAATCTCAGAGCTGACCGACTGACCCATAAATGTCGTAATCTGAGAAGTCTCATTACGATTAATCATGCCCAGTTCCTGAATCCCTGCAATTTCCTCGCCAAAACGCACACAACGTGTACATTGGATACAACGAGCCATCTCTTCTGCTGAAATCAAAGGCCCCAAGTTCTTATGAAAGACGACACGTTTTTCTTCTTGATAACGCGTACCGTCCTTACCATAACCAACGGCGATATCTTGTAATTGGCATTCACCTGCTTGGTCACAAATCGGACAATCCAGTGGGTGATTAATTAACAAAAACTCCATCACCGCTTGTTGAGCAGCAACAGCCTTAGCCGAACATGTATATACCACCATACCATTTGTCACGGGCGTTGCACAGGCTGGCAATGCTTTGGGAGCCTTTTCGACTTCCACTAAACACATACGACAGCTCGCTGCAATTGATAATTTCTTGTGATAGCAAAAATGAGGAACAAACACACCTAACTTGGTGGTTGCATCCATCACCATACTACCTTCTGGCACAGAAACGGGTTTACCGTCAATTATTAATTCAACCATTTTTTGACCTATCGGTATTTAGGAACCACACATGTTTTATGTTCAATGTGGTATTCAAATTCATTACGGAAATGTTTTAAGAAACCTCGAACAGGCATGGCGGCTGCATCACCTAAAGCACAGATGGTGCGACCCATGATATTACCTGCTACAGAATCCAATAACTCTAAATCTTCAGGACGACCTTGTCCATTCTCAATGCGATTCACAATGCGATATAGCCAGCCTGTTCCCTCACGACAGGGAGTACACTGTCCACAACTTTCTTCATGATAGAAATAAGAAAGGCGAAGCAAAGATTTCACCATGCAACGAGTTTCATCCATCACGATAACCGCACCTGAACCCAACATCGATCCTGCTTTAGCGATAGAATCATAGTCCATCGTTAATTCCATCATTTGGTCACCTGGAATCACAGGTGCTGAAGATCCTCCTGGAATCACGGCTTTTAACTTACGTCCACCACGCATCCCACCTGCCAACTCTAACAATTTAGAAAACGGCGTACCCATCGGGATCTCATAAGTACCAGGTAATTCCACATCTCCCGTGATAGAAAAAAGTTTTGTGCCGCCGTTATTGGGTTTACCTACATTTAAAAACGCTTCGCCACCATTGCGAATAATCCAAGGAACGGACGCGAATGTTTCTGTGTTGTTAATTGTTGTAGGTTTACCAAACACACCATAACTAGCTGGGAAAGGCGGTTTGAAACGTGGCTGGCCTTTTTTGCCCTCTAAAGATTCCAACAAGGCCGTCTCTTCACCACAAATATAAGCACCAAAACCATGGTGAGCGTGAATATCAAAGCTGAAAGAAGTGCCTAAGATGTTTTTGCCAAGAAAGCCTGCTTTACGAGCCTCTTCCAAGGCTTCTTCAAAACGCTCATAGACCTCAAAAATTTCACCATGAATGTAGTTATACCCTGTGCAAGCACCCATGGCATAACCAGCAATAATCATCCCCTCGATAACAGTATGGGGATTCCATCTTAGAATTTCTCTATCTTTAAACGTACCTGGCTCGCCCTCATCCGAGTTACAGACCAAATACTTATCCACAGGTAAATTACGAGGCATGAAGCTCCATTTTAGGCCTGTCGGGAACCCTGCACCACCACGACCACGCAAAACAGATGATTTAATCTGCTCAATCACTTCGTCTTGTTGCATTTGGGTCAATACCTTACGCAAAGCCTCGTAGCCACCGCGTTTAATATATTCTTCAATATGCCAATTCTCGCCATTTAATCCTGCCAAGATCTGTGGCTGGATATGACGATTGTGCAAAGACATACTGTTTTCCCAGTTTCCACCTGGATTAGGTGTCATACCATTTCCATATTTTTCTAAAAATTTCATGATTGACCCTCTTCTTTTTTGATGTCTTCTAGCATTTCATCAATGCGTTCTTTGGACATACGAACACACATATGAAGATTATTGACCAACATGACAGGGGCATCACCACAAGCTCCCATGCACTCACCCTCTTTTAGCGTAATCAATCCATCTGGTGTCGTTTCGTTGTAGTCAATACCTAATTTTTCTTTTAGGTACTCACCAACCACTTCACCATCACGCAAAGCACAGGGCAGGTTTGTACATACAGTAATTTTGTACTTACCCACTGGTTTCAAATCATACATATTGTAAAAAGTAGCCACTTCCTGAACGGCAATAGGAGGCATACCAATGTATTCAGCGATATCTTGAATGACTTCATTTGATACCCAGCCTTTTTCTTGCTGAGCAATACGTAATGCAGACATCACGGCAGATTGACGACGATCGGCAGGATACTTCGCCAATTCCTTATCAATCTTTTTGTACGCTTCTTGAGTTAACAACATATTCTTATCCTGAAATCAACGGTCAATTTCACCAAACACAATATCTTGTGTACCAATAATCGTCACCACGTCGGCCAACATATGTCCACGAGCCATCTCATCAATCGATTGCAAATGAACGTAACCGGGAGAACGGATCTTCAAACGATAAGGCTTGTTGGCACCATCTGACACCATGTACACACCTAATTCGCCTTTTGGATGCTCCACTGCCGCATACACATCACCTGCTGGCACGGGATATCCCTCTGAGAACAACTTAAAGTGGTGAATCAACTCTTCCATCCCTGTTTTCATCTTCGCACGTTTAGGCGGTGCAATCTTATGATTCTCCACCATCACAGGACCTGGATTTTCACGCAACCACTTCACGCATTGTTTGATAATACGGTTACTTTCACGCATCTCTTGCATACGCACTAAGTAACGATCGTAACAATCCCCAGTTTTACCCACTGGAATATCAAATTCAAGGCGATCATAAACCTCATACGGTTGTTTTTTACGCAAATCCCAAGCAATACCTGAACCGCGTAACATCGGACCACTAAAACCAAGCTCCATCGCTCTTTCTGGTGTCACAATACCCACGTCCACCAAGCGTTGGCGCCAAATACGGTTATCCGTTAACAAGGTCTCATATTCATCCACATGATGATCAAAGCGTTGGGTAAAAGCCTCGATAAAATCTAATAAAGAACCCGAACGGTCTTCATTCATGCGATCGATGGCCTTTTTGTTGTGGTATTTGTTAGGTTCAAACGTGTGACGAGGCATGCTATCTGGCAGATCGCGATACACACCACCTACACGGTAATACGCCGCGTGCATACGAGCCCCTGACACCGCCTCATAGCAATCCATTAAATCTTCACGGTCCTTAAATCCGTACAACATAACCGCCATGGCACCCACGTCCAAAGCGTGAGAACCCACACTCATCAAGTGATTCAAAATACGGGTAATCTCATCAAACATCACGCGGATGTATTGGGCACGAATCGGTACTTCAATACCTAACAAACGCTCTACCGCATTCACATAAACGTGTTCATTACACATCATCGATACATAATCCAAACGATCCATATAAGGCATCGCTTGGGTAAATGTTTTCGTTTCTGCCAACTTCTCGGTACCACGATGTAATAAGCCAATATGCGGGTCAGCACGTTCAACGGTCTCACCATTTAGCTCCAAAATCAAACGTAATACACCGTGAGCGGCAGGGTGCTGCGGACCAAAGTTAATCGTATAATTCTTAATCTCTGACATGATTTGCTCCATAACCCTCTTCACGAATAACTCGTGGCGTGATTTCTCGAGGTTCGATTGTTACTGGCTGATAGACCACACGCCCTTGTGCTTCATCGTATCGCATTTCAACATAGCCAGAAACGGGGAAATCTTTACGTAACGGATGTCCAATAAAACCATAGTCCGTAAGAATACGTCTTAAATCTGGATGGCCTTCAAATACGATGCCATACATATCAAACGCTTCTCTTTCAAACCAATTCAATGGATTCCAGACAGTAACCAAAGATGGTACAGATGGAAAATCATCACTCTTAGCCCATGTCTGCACACGCAAACGCCAGTTCTTTGGAACGGACAATAAATTCACAACCACTGCATAACGACCTGGGAAAGGCTGTTTAGGACCATTACCTGGCTGTCCCCAAGTCGAATAGTCCACTCCACACAAGTCCATTGCTGAGATAAACTTTAAACGTTCATCATCACGCAACTGAGTACAGACTTCAATCCACTTTTCCACGGGGACGTGAAGTGTTAATTCACCCACATGCTCCGTTATCTCGTATTCTTGCCCAAAAACAGCAAGCAAATTCTCTTTTAATTGTTCAAGGCGTGTCATTTGAAAGACCTTTTTTAGTCACAAAACACATTCCCATTAAGCTTCACGCTTAATCATATTGGAACGACGAATCTTATTCTGAAGTTGCATCATGCCATAAATCAATGCTTCAGCAGCTGGCGGGCAACCCGGCACGTAAATATCTACAGGCACGATGCGATCACATCCTCTGACAACGGAATAGGAATAATGGTAGTAACCACCACCGTTTGCACAGGATCCCATCGACACCACCCAGCGAGGTTCAGCCATCTGGTCATAAACCTTACGCAAAGCACCTGCCATCTTATTTGTCAAGGTTCCAGCCACCAACATCACATCAGATTGGCGTGGACTCGGACGGAAAATAATACCAAACTGGTCTTGGTCATAACGAGCACAGGATGCGTGCATCATTTCTACCGCACAGCACGCCAAACCAAATGTCATCGGCCATAAAGAATTCGAACTACACCACTTTAATACATTATCTGCGGTCGTTACCAAGAAGCCTTGTTTATTCATCACATTCTCAGACATACTTTCTCCAACTGCTTAGTCCCAATCCAAGGCACCTTTACGCCACTCATAGACAAAGCCAGCGGTTAAGATTGCCAAAAACACTATCACCGTCCAGAAGCCAACTAAGCCTACATGACCGTTTGCAATTGCCCATGGAAAGACAAACGCTACCTCTAAATCAAACAAAATAAACAAGATTGCAACCAAATAATAACGCACATCAAATTTCATGCGTGCGTCTTCAAACGGGTTAAAACCACATTCGTAGGGAGAGTCTTTCTCAGCATACTTTCTTCTAGGACCCAAAAACGAACCTAGAAACACTAAGAAAATGCCCAAACCAGTAGCGATTGCAATAAACAATAATATAGGAAAATATTGAGCAATATTGGACATAGAAATTCCGTATAGAGTCGTTAAACTGTTAGATTTTAGCACTTTTCGCCCATCTCACACAGATTTTCTGCCCGTTTTATCGAATTATTAAAACTTTTTTTGATTTTAATTAAACTTCTTTTGAGGCCAATTTTTAGTTTGTTGATATTAAAAAACATTTTTTGCCCATCAGCCCCAATCCAACTATGGTTATTTAGCAAACAAGCGATGAGGGATTATACGCAAAAATCTCAATGAATCAAAAGGCGAGGTTCGAGGAATACTGGCGTTTGTCACTGACAAGTATATTTTTCAGACGCAAATCTAAAGGAGTTCACAAACGCCGACTTTTTGAATGCCGTTTAAACATACAACCACTATGAAAGATCGCCACGTTAGGTAAGCTGCTGGCGTGATTTGATACGCGAATCGAGGAGTGTTGGCGTTTCGTTGGTGACAAGTGTTTTTTTGGGCATAAAAAAACCCGCCTCGTTTGAGACGGGTATGAAGATTTAAGCGAATTATGAACGTTTTGCTAAACCTTTTACAACTTGAATCATCACGCAGAATACACCGATGATGAAGACGACATCACCAAATGTTCTTACCCAACGCAATGTTTGCAAGATAGGAGTTTGCATAAACTCTTCGCCACGAGCATACCACAAGCCTTCGCTCATTGAAGCGTGAGCTTGGATAATACCTACAGGCAACAAGCTTGTAAACAACATCAACGCTAAACCAATGTTCATCGTCCAGAATGCCCAAGACATCAGTTTATTGCTGAACTGCATGTTTGGACGAATATAGCGAAGAATCATCAATACAAAGCCTAATGATAAGAAACCATACACACCAAACAATGCTGCGTGACCGTGGTTAGCTGTTGTGTTCAAGCCTTGAACGTAGAACAATGACACTGGCGTATTGATCAAGAAACCAAACACACCTGCACCCAACATGTTCCAGAATGCTACTGCCACAAAGCAAAGGATTGGCCAACGCAAGCTAGACATCCATGGTGCACGATGTTGTTGACGCCAGTTTTCATAACCCTCATAACCAAGAATGATCAAAGGCACTACTTCTAATGCAGAGAACATGGCACCCACCGCCAATACAGGTGTTGTCGTACCTGAGAAGTACAAGTGGTGGAATGTACCTGGAATACCGCCCAACATGAATAGGACCGCTGACAAGATACAGCTAACTGTTGCTGTACGTAAGCCCACCAAACCTAGGTTGTAGAAAATAAAGGCAATCGCTGTTGTCGCAAACACTTCAAAGAAGCCTTCCACCCATAGGTGAACGATCCACCAACGCCAGTATTCCATGATTGACAAGTTAGTATGCTCGCCATAGAAGAAACCTGAACCGTAGAATAAACCGATAGCCGTTACAGACAATGTCAATAACCACAATAGACTCTTGTCACCTGGTGCTTTCAAGGCACTCCAAACGCCTCTTAACATCAAGATTAACCAGAACACCATACCAACAAACAATAAAATTTGCCAGAAACGTCCGATTTCCACAAACTCATAACCTTGATGTCCGAACCAGAAGTTCAAGTCACGAGGCATCATGTTATTCACAGCCAAGAATTGACCCAAGAATGACAATGCGACGACCGCAAGCAAGGCCACAAATAAAATATTTACGCCTGCTCTTTGGAACTTAGGATCTTTGCCCCCGTTAACGATAGGCACCAAGAATAAACCAGCTGCCAAGAATGCTGTTGCAATCCAGAAAATCGCTGATTGTACGTGCCATGTTCTTGTTAAGCTATAAGGCAACCATGAAGAAACGTCGATACCGTAGAAACTTTGACCTTCCACTGTATAGTGAGCGGTGAAGCCACCTAACAACACTTGTACACAGAATAAAGCCACTACGACCAATAGATATTTCCATAAGGCCTTTTGAGAAGGAGTTAAGCTGATCAAAGTCAATGGATCTTTTGAAGGAGCCACTAAATGGTCTTCTTCATGTTTGGTACAGAACGCCCAAATCCAAATCACCAAGCCTACACCGAACAATAACAATACTACTGACGCGATAGACCAAAGGATGTTTTCAGCTGTCGGTACATTGCCTAATAAAGGCTCATGTGGCCAGTTATTAGTGTAGGTAACATCTGTACCAGGACGATCTGTAGAAGCCGCCCATGCAGACCAGTAGAAGAAAGCACCTAAATTAGCACGATCTTGAACGCTTGGCATCGTATTTTCTTTCATGGCAAAATGCTCACGAGATTGACGATACTCAGGATCGTTACCAAATAATTTATCGTAATAAGCCGCTGTTTTTTCGATAGCCGCAATGCGATCATCGCTTAACGTTACAACACCTGTTTGAGCGTTGAATGTGTTTTTACGATATTCCGTTTTCAATGCAAATTGCAATTCGTTTTGCTCACTAGCCGTCAACTGATCGTAAGACATGCCATATTTTTTCTGAGCTTGAATATCTAACCAGTTCAACAACTCTCTGTGTAACCAATCAGCAGTCCAATCGGGAGCTTGGTAAGCACCGTGTCCCCAAACTGTCCCAATACTCATACCGCCAACAGACTGCCATGCAGACTGGCCAGCATAAATATCATCTTTTGTATATACAATATTTCCAGACTCACTAACGTAAGCATTTGGAATAGGTGGAGCATCGTTATAGACTTCTTTACCCAAATAACCTAATAGGGTAAACATCAGTACCATGACAATACCTAAAAACCACCAAAACGGCTTATATGATTTCATGATTTCTCCATATATTATCAAATAGCGTCCCTAGTCTAACAAGCCCATCTATTCTTATAAATATACCTATGGGTTAGTATCAACTAGTTCTAAAGTAGTAGATGAACATTTAATTTTCTAATTTAGATTTAAATCATTTTTATTTCCGACAAAAAAACTCGGGAATTACCCTGATAAAATCAATACCTTAGTAAAACAGTAGGATATTAGAAAAAAGATAAATAAAACTTATTATCAATTCATATCAAATGAAATTGTGACATTTAAAATGATTGAAAAAAGAAAATTTGTCGTTATAAAACAACAAAAATATCCTTTCTTTTTGTACGGTTATGCGATATTGGTTGTGAATTTTGTCTGCCTCATATTGATGGGTTTGAGGAATTTGATGAGTAAAAAAATCGTTCAATCACGTAAGTAGTGATTCGTGTGGATAAGGAGTTGGCGTGCCATTACCCTCCGAAACCTAACCATAATTTACATCCCTTAAATCGCTTGATACGCGTAAGTAATAATTCAATGCGGATGGAGGATGAGCAGTGATGTCTGTCAATGCGATTATAAGTGGCGTGGGGTGCACAGGAGAATCACTACGGTTTTGTGCGGATAAGGAGTTAGGGTGCCATTACCCTCCTGAACCCTAAGCATAATTTACATCGCTTAAATCATGAGATTCAAATAAGGCCTAAAGAAGCAAAAGAAAACGCCTCACACAGATGAAACCCGCATGAGGCGTAATCGTCTTATCACCAATTCGGCTTAACGATCATTGGCGGTGTAGTCACGGTAGAAGTGAATTAATTTCACATCTCCATTACCCAAAGCTTTTAACGTGTATTGGAGACCGAGACATGCTGCAGGCATTTCTTTTGCCCACTTCTTACTTTTCCAAGCATATTCAATATCGTAAACATAATGACGTTTCATGCCACCTGGATAGTCACGATTTATCAAAGTCTTTAACTCTTCGCGACACACCGCAAACAGCTCATTACGCAATTCACGATTGCCTCTCAACTTGTCAAAGAACGCATTTCTAGACTGTTCAAAAGCTTTTTCCATCATCGTACAATCGCGATACGTATCTGGATCCTTTTTTATCCCAAAACTTGAGTGTTTGCGATCATCGCATTTCAATGAATCCATTTCTATTTCCAATGCCTTGCCATATTTCACATAATCAGGCACAGGATTGTCTTTCAACACATCTACAATACGCTGTGTATATGCATCATAGGCCGCATTACAATATGAAAAAGGTTTATCCTTTTCAATACTCGAACAAAAATAAGCATATGAACCATCTAATGTTTTCAGATCAAACTGCGCTAATTCCTTTTGGAAATCGGCCAACATATCTGAATACAGTTCTTTTGCTGACACACACGTCGGTGCATTCTTATCTTGAGAACATTCCTGCGTAACGGTTTCTAGCACTTCTTGGCGATTTAAACCTAAATGTGCTTTCAACCAAACTGCCTGTTCAACCAGTTTTTGACGACGTTTGTTATCACGCAACGCTTTCTCTTCTTTTGCCTCATATTCATTAATCACTCTTTTGGCAGCGTCGCATGATTGCATAAACTCAAACAAATCACTTTCTGTCCAGTTTTTAACATCGCTGTTACGAATTGCTTGACATTTTGCCCATTCTTTCTTTGCTTCTTTATAACGCGTTTCTGGATCATCGCTTGAACCGCAGGCTGTCAACACCGCCACTGCCAAACCTAAACCTAATAATTGGTAGAATTTCATCTTGGTTCCCTCTATCTAAATTTTCTCATCCATTATTCCGTTGCCATATCTTTTAAGAAGGTCGCTTCTTCAATGCTCAAGCCCATCTCTAAGGCCGTCAACCCCACTTGGGTACACTCAGCACTAGTGTTTAAGAAAGCATTTAAGACTTTATCAGGCGTTGACTGATTATCTTTCGCATACTGCGCTAATTGTTCCACGCAAGCATGATGCTTTTGAGCAAAAACTTGTTTATCATTTTTCAAGCTAGCCTGCAATTTACGCGTATTTTCTTGGACAATAGGAACAATGTCTGAACACGCCTTACCTTGCAAGCTATCCAAATCTTGACAATTCTTTTGTACAAAATTAGACAACGCTTCGGCATTAGCATTTGTTCTAAACGCATTTAATGTACTATCTAATTTTTGTCTCAACAAACCGCATTTTGAGGCGGGATCTAAATCAGACAAACGATTTTCGCACCATGATTTTTGCAACGCGTATAAGCTTGTGTAATCATCTTTCGATAAGGTGTCGATGTAGTCTGACAAGTTTTTCTGATAGTGTTGATAAGCCACTTGGCATTTGGCACTCATATCAAACGTTCTGGCACAATCACTTCTTTCATAACGTTGAATCAACTGTTCAGTCGTAAATCCCAGATTATCTTCAACCCACTGTGCTTCTGCAGTCGCTAATTCTTTAGTTAACTGCTCCTTAATACGTTTCTGAGCATTTTCTCTTTGTGCCTGTTTAGCCGCCTGACATTCCGATTTTTTCGCATTAATCAATTTAATTTTCTGTTCAGCACGATCAGCAATTTCTTTCGGCGACAACTTCGATAAATCCTCTCCATCTTGATCGTCATCATCATTTTCACCAAAAAAATTAAACGTCTTTTCTTTAGGCATCAAACTTAAATCGACCGCACATTCCAAAACTTTTTCATCGGCCTCTTTTTCATTTGCTAAGAAATAAGCCTTATCGTGAAACGTCATCTCTTCTACCGTCTTTGCTTTATCATCTCCACAAGCAACGACTAACAAGCCCATCAACGTTATTAAAGTGAGTTTCTGTAATTTCATTTTTCTCTCTCAATAAAAAACATTTTTTCATCATATCATTTTTTAAAAAAGTGTTTAAGATACAAACAATTATTCTGTATCAAAATCACAACCTTAACAACCCCTCTTTCTTTTATCCCCCCCTTATTTCCTTGCTTCTCATGGTTTATTAACCACCCGCTATCACCAAACACCATTCATCCAATCCTTACAGCCTTACTCCTCTTTCATTTCTAAAGTGTCAATGCATATGTGATGTCATCCACAAAGTAAAATGTTTATTTTGCTCATAACTTCATCTACTATTTTTCGATCACTTGATCACCTCTTATTTCCTTGCTTTCGTCTATTATTCGATCTACTCTTTGCACCTTTACGCATAAAAAAAGCCTTGCTCAAAAACAAGCAAGGCAAATGAAGATTTATACAAAAAGAAATGATTACTTCGCGCAAGTAGCGTTAGGCTGAATGCGAGTTTCAGAACCCTTACCGTAAGTTGAAATCATGACCGCTTGACCTTTGGCAAACTGACATGGTTTTCCAACTTGTGTCGAACTATATACTTTATTGTTCTCACTATATACCAGTGTCACACCTTCTACGATGTTAGTTTGTTTAGAAGCCGTTGCACCACCTGCATAGCCTGCTGCACCACCGACACCAGCACCAACTAGCATACCTGATTGGCTGTCTAAATTATGTCCAATCGCACCACCGATAACCGCACCAGCCACCGTGCCCAATACACGAATAATATTAGAACTTTCTTCATTGCTGACTTCAACGCGTGCAGGCATAATCTCAATAATTTTAACCACTCTCGTTTCTTGCTTACGATTTAATTCGCCAGGTCTATATACATCAGCCGCATAATTATCACCTGTTGCCGCACAACCCGCCAAAACAGACCCCAAAACAGCAGTAAGCATTATTTTTTTAAGCATGACATACATCCTTATAAGAGATTTCCAAATTGCACATTATTATAGGATAATTTTTTTTAATCCAAAGCATTTTGTTTCTTAACTGTTTCACACACAAAAAAAAGCCACCCACGTGATGACACATAGATGGCTTATTTAGCTAAGATAAGGAGCAGATATTAGATCTCCACGCTATCGGCTACTTCTTTGAAGTCAGGAATACGATCAAAGTTCATGTAACGATAGATATTGTGCTTGTCTTTCTCAAGAACTTGCATATCGCTCATATATTCCTCTTTCGTTGGGATCTTACCTAAACGCGAACATACTGCTGCCAACTCCGCAGAACCCAAGAATACATTGGTATTCTTACCTAAACGGTTAGGGAAGTTACGTGTACTCGTTGACATCACGGTTGCCCCTTCATGTACCTGAGCTTGGTTACCCATACATAATGAACAACCTGGCATTTCCATACGAGCACCTGCCACACCCAAGACACCATAGTGACCTTCTTCAGATAGTTCTTTTTGATCCATCTTAGTAGGAGGTGCTACCCACAAGCGTACAGGAATATCGCGTTTACCTTCTAGTAATTTAGACGCTGCACGGAAGTGACCAATGTTTGTCATACAACTACCGATAAACACTTCATCAATCTTCGTACCTGCGACATCTGACAATGTTTTCACATCATCTGGGTCATTCGGGCAAGCAACGATAGGTTCGTGAATTTCATTCATATCGATCTCGATAATTGCTGCATATTCAGCATCGGGATCTGCTTCCAACAACTGTGGATTATCCAACCATTCTTGCATGCGTTTGATACGACGTGCCAAAGTACGCTCATCTTCGTAACCATTAGCAATCATCCACTTCAACAATGTGATGTTACTATTCAAATACTCAATGATAGGTTCTTTATTTAGCTTGATCGTACATGCCGCTGCAGAACGTTCAGCAGACGCATCAGACAACTCAAAGGCTTGTTCCACTTTCAAATCAGGTAAGCCTTCAATTTCAAGAATACGACCTGAGAAAATATTTTTCTTACCTTGTTTTGCAACGGTTAAAAGACCTTGTTTAATCGCATAATAAGGAATAGCATTCACCAAATCACGCAAGGTCACGCCTGGTTGCATTTGTCCTTTGAAACGCACTAATACAGATTCTGGCATATCCAATGGCATCACGCCTGTCGCCGCTGCGAATGCAACCAAACCAGAACCTGCAGGGAAACTAATACCCAATGGGAAACGTGTATGAGAGTCACCACCTGTACCCACTGTATCAGGCAAAATCATACGATTTAACCAAGAGTGAATCACTCCATCACCTGGACGTAACGCCACACCACCACGAGTACTAATAAATGCTGGCAATTCATGATGCGTACGTACATCAACAGGTTTTGGATAAGCCGCTGTATGGCAGAATGACTGCATCACTAAATCAGCCGAGAAGCCCAAGCACGCTAAGTCTTTCAATTCATCACGTGTCATTGGACCAGTCGTATCTTGAGAACCTACAGATGTCATGCGAGGCTCACAATACGTACCTGGACGAACACCTTTACCTTCTGGCAAACCGCAAGCACGTCCCACCATTTTCTGAGCCAAGGTATAACCTTTACCGCTATCTACGGGTTCTTTAGGCAATTGGAATAAAGTCGATGGTGGCAAACCTAATGCTTCACGAGCTTTCGCAGTGAGTCCACGACCAATAATCAATGGAATACGACCACCTGCACGTACTTCATCAAACAACACAGGAGACTTCACTTCAAAAGTCGTAATCACCTCACCGTTTTTCACCACTTTACCTTCATATGGGAACAATTCGATCTCATCACCCATCTTCATTTGAGTCACATCTAACTCAATCGGCAACGCACCTGCATCTTCCATCGTATTGTAGAAAATCGGTGCAATCTTAGAACCTAAACAAACACCACCAAAACGTTTATTAGGTACAAAGGGAATATCTTCACCTGTCCACCACAATACTGAGTTTGTCGCAGATTTACGAGAAGAACCTGTACCTACCACGTCACCTACATAAGCGACTTGGTTACCACGAGCTTTCAACTCATTTAATAGCTTAATCGGACCTACTTTACCGGGTTCATCTGGCTCAATACCCGGACGTGGGTTTTTCAACATCGCCAAAGCGTGTAAAGGAATATCAGGACGACTCCATGCATCAGGTGCGGGCGACAAATCGTCTGTATTCGTTTCGCCATCTACCTTAAAGACAGTCAGTTTCAAACTCTTAGGTACTTCTGGACGACTCGTAAACCATTCGCCATCGGCCCAGCTTTGAATCACCGCTTTTGCATTGGCATTACCCGCCGCCGCTTTTTCTTGAACATCGTGAAACGCATCAAACATCAATAAAGTGTGTTTTAATGCATCAGCCGCTTTTTCACCTAACTTCGCATCATCTAAAAGCTTCACTAATGGGTGAATGTTATAACCACCCAACATCGTGCCCAATAATTCCACTGCTTTTTCAGCAGAAATCAATGAACAGGACTCTTCACCAAAAGCAAGAGCCGCCAAATAAGACGCTTTCACTTTTGCGGCATTATCCACACCAGCTGGCACGCGATGAACAAATAAATCCAAAATATACTGTTCTTGCCCTGCAGGTGGATTTTTCAATAGCTCAATTAACTGTGCTGTCTGATCTGCGGTGAGAGGCAAAGCAGGAATACCTAATGCTGCACGCTCTGCCGCATGTTGATTGTACGCTTCCAACATGATGCTTTCCTTTTCAAAAATTAAGATGGTTTATTATACTCTAATTCTTATATCTTATATAAGACTGAAAAATTAAAAAACGTTGTTATTGAGATACATTAGCGAAACCACGTCACTGAAAAATGATACCAAAATCATCTTATCAAACTCTTTGATTTAAATTGAATTTATTCATATTAATTTCCGTATTCCTATCCTCCAAAAGGAGTATTTACATTTTGTCACAACTAAGTAACAATTAGTTTCAATCTCTTAAATAAGAAAGATAAGAGAGGATTAAACTACTATGAGGTTTTAAATATGCGTAAATTAGCTTTATTAACAGCAATCATTGCTGGTGCAGCATTTGCAGCCCCACAAACACCAGCTATTACTGGCGGGATTCCAGGATATGAAGTTGGCGTACAAGCCCCCGATTTATCAAAATTGGTTCACGTCAAACAAAAACTCGTTGCTCCTCCAAACGTTCCTGAACACACATTAGAAGCTCCTGCCGCACCTCGTGTAGTTCAAGTTGAATTAACGATTGAAGAAAAAGAAATCGAAGTAGAACCTGGTGTATTCATTTGGGCATTTGCCTACAATGGCTCTGTTCCTGGTCCTATGATCGTCGTTCATGAGGGCGACTATGTTGAATTAACATTGAAAAACCCTAAAACTAACAAACTTGTTCACAACATCGACTTCCACGCATCAACTGGTGCTTTGGGTGGCGGTGAGTTGACTCACGTTGCTCCTGGTCAAGAAACCGTTCTTCGTTGGAAAGCGATCAAACCTGGTGTATTCGTTTACCACTGTGCACCTGGTGGAGCGATGACCCCATGGCACGTTGTTCACGGTATGAATGGTGCTATTTTGGTCATTCCAAAAGACGGACTTAAAGACAAAAACGGTAACAAAATCACTTACGACCGTGCTTACTACATCGGCGAACAAGACTTCTACATTCCAAAAGATGCTAACGGTAAATACAAACGTTACGCTTCTGCCGTAGAATCTTCTGCTGATGACAAAGAAGTCATGGATAAACTTATCCCTACACACGTCGTGTTTGGGGAACGTAAAGGTGCTTACACTGGTGATAACGCAATGACTGCCAAAGTTGGTGAAACTGTGATGATTTATCACTCTCAGGCAAACCGTCAGTCATATCCTCACTTAATCGGTGGTCACGGTGACTATGTTTGGGAACGTGGTAACTTAGCTGATGCTCCTGTACAAGATATCGAAAGCTGGGTCATTGGTGCTGGTTCTGCTGGCGGTGCAATGTACACGTTCAAACAACCTGGCACTTACGTTTACCTTAACCACAACTTGATCGAAGCCGTTAACTTAGGTGCAGCCGCTCAGATCAAAGTGGATGGCAAATGGAATAACGACTTAATGGAACAAGTCGTTGCACCTAGAGCGATCAAAGAAGAGAAGAAATAATCTAATATTCTTTTCTGACTAGAATCAAGGTAAGGCCGACTGTTTGATATTCAAATACACGCCTTACCTTATTTTTTAAACAAACTGAATTTATGCGCATCCTCTCATTTTTTCTACGTCATTTATTTTTGGGTGTGATATTTTTAAGCACTCAAGCTATTGCTCAAGCCATTCATTTCCAACTCGTTGATGCCAATGGCCCCATCACTCAAGATAACTTTAAAAACAAATACCTTTTACTAACGTTTGGGTACACCTCCTGCCCTGATATTTGCCCAACTACTTTGTATGAATATGCCAATACATGGAAACTGCTTGAAAAGCCTTACGCCATAACCCCTGTATTTGTCAGCATCGACCCGAACACCGATAGCATCCAGACATTAAGTGCTTACACCAAATATTTTGACAGTCGTATTGTCGGATTGACAGGCGATATTCAACATATCCGTCAATTAACCGATCAACTCGGTGCTACCTTTGGTTATCGACTCAATGGCAAAAAAATTGAGAATCCTGAACCCAAATCTGGCTATACCGTTTACCATACCTCTTTGATTTATTTGATTGACCCTGAACATCACTTAATTGATGTTTATGATTATCAAATCGGTGCCAAAGACCTTGCTGCCAGCATTAATCAACATCTTGCAGCCTCTAAAGAGTCAAGCATCACATCCAAGCCTACTACGCAAACAAACCATATTAGCAACGA
Source organism: Basilea psittacipulmonis DSM 24701 (assembly GCF_000743945.1). Classification (NCBI taxonomy): domain Bacteria; kingdom Pseudomonadati; phylum Pseudomonadota; class Betaproteobacteria; order Burkholderiales; family Alcaligenaceae; genus Basilea; species Basilea psittacipulmonis. The sequence goes on from NZ_CP009238.1 coordinate 1,762,059, forward strand.
AAGTAACGGTAATTCGCAGGCGATTGAAAGCACCTCTTCGATTCAAACTGAACGCAACGAACCTAGTACCGCTTCTAAAGCCACTGTTGCTCACACAGTGGAGAACTGCCCCTTACCAGAAGGATTTCAAGCCCATTCAAGCGATAACGATTTAGCAAGCTTGATAGCTCATCCACCTCATCAACCAGTGGTATTGCTGAATTTATGGGCATTGTGGTGTGCTCCTTGTCGCATAGAATTGCCTGTATTAAACAAACATGCGGGTTCTCAAAGTGCATTAACCATTCATAACCTGAATTTTGGTGACGATCCTCATGACATTCAAGCCTTTTTTCACGACAATCATTACGAACACCTTACCCCTGATACCACCCAAGACAGCACGTTGATCAAAAAATTAGGGGGCAAAGGACTTCCTTTAAATATTCTTTTTGTTCACGGAAAACAAGTCGCTTTGAAAAACGGGATTATCCAGAAAACACAGGCTTTGGATGACTTTGCAAGCTGTATTCAACAAAAAACTCAGGACCAATAACATGATGAAAACAACGATCAAATCTTTATTTTTGCTTACTTGCATGACTTTATCTGTTCACGCTTTTGCTCAAACCACCCTGAATCATTGCGTGATCCAAGAACCGTTGCCTACTAAACATATGACCGCTGCTTTTTTTAACGTAGAACATACGGGACCTGATGTCGCTATTGAACGCCTTGAAATACCAGCCATCAGCGAACATATTGAATTACATCGTATGAAAATGAACCATCATGTGATGTCAATGGAAAAAATCGATAACCCCACTTTAACGCAAGGAATCACCGCGTTTCAAAAAGGTGGCGATCATGCCATGATCATGAATATCCCTGACGATCGTTTACCAAAAGCAGGAGAACAGTTTGAGATGATCTTGCTTTTAAAAGATGGCACCCAAGCTTCTTGCCAAGCGATTGTAAAAAATGCAAAAGACTTAATGAACAGCACTCACCCTCATCACTAATATGAACAGACGCGATTTTATCTCTTTAACACTAGGATTAACGTTTGGTGCAAGCTGCTCAAATGCATGGGCGATTAGCCAGCGTCCTCCCTCACTTTATCAACCCACACGTTATCTTTTTGTAGCGGATAAATCTTCGTATTTCATTACCGTTATCGACATTCAAACTGCTGAACGCGTCGATTTACTGGACTTTAATTTCAAACCTGATGTGCTAGAAGTGGCACGTGATGATGCTATGATTATTGTGGGCAATAACGCTTTGTCCCAACTTTGTTTACATCATTTGCAAAGTCGTCGTACTCAGCGAATTGACCTACCCTCCCCACTTTATCAAGCTTTCTTTATCCCCCAATCAAAACTAGTGGCGGTGGCCTTACGCGATCAAGTCGGCCTTCTTAATTACGAAACTGGCGAATTAACCCTCTTTGCTAAACGCTTTGATTCAAGCGAAAGAGACACCACTTTATATCAGTATTACACGCTTTTATTTAGCTCATTTAGCCAGTCTTTTTGGGTGTTAGACAAAACAAAACCCATCATCTACCATAAAAATGGTCATGAACCTCAAAAACCTTGGGATATTCTTGATTTCAGTCAGCGTTTAAATATCAAAGGTGGCTTAGACAAAGGCGTAGCCAGTCCTGAAGACTATATGATTGCTTTTAATACCTTAGATGGTCGCGAGGGAATAATTTATTTTCCAGAAACCGATAAGTTATTAAGCACAGGACCTATGTACACCGCTGGTACCACCTACCGTCCCATGATTAGCCCTTATATTGATGCTTACTCCAAACGCGTCATGTTTGCTGATGTATCGGGACATATGGCCTTTTTTAATTTAGAACGTGGCGATGAAAAACCCATTCGTTATCAATTAGATTTTTCACCGCGTCTTATCCGCACAGGTTGGCTGGAAAGCACTTGGATTATTGGCGGTGATCGAGGATTACTCTTTCACGACATCGACAATCCTGAGAACCAAAAACGTTACACCTTCCCTTACGAACCTTTAGATATGTGGGTAACCGGCGATAGCAAAACGCTTCTCATGACGGTGGATGAAGGAGCCCCACAAGTTCTTAGGTTTGATATACGCACCCGCGAAAAACTCGATCCCATCCCTATCGTAGGCGTTGTCATGGGATCCATGTTAAGAATGGGTAGCAATAATAGTATTTGTTATTGAGTGTCTGGTTTAGTGGACCTTGGCGAGGGTATTGGTCAAACATCTTTTTATTCTAAGTCTCAAACCCTTTATCGCTTCATCACCATATCTACTGCACGGTTGATAACCTCATCGGTAATATAGGCTGCAAACCTCAAACGATTCCCTTCTGCAAAGCATTTCTGATAATGCAATAACTTCTCTTTATTATTTCGCATCACCAATGCCGTGATATGATGACCTGGAGCAATTCCCCAACAATTCGTAGGTAATCCAGCATAATAGTCTATGGCTTTGTCGATGTCTTGATAACTCGCCCAATCCAACGTATCTGCCAACAATCTATCAAAAATCTCTTCTGTTAATTCAGGAAATATTTTTTCTTGAACACCTTTCTCTATCGGAGGTGCAAGCCACCCAAAACGAGCAATCAGTGGCATATAGTCATCATCCTCTTCTAAAAGGAAGTTTCTTGTTTGAATAAATTCTTTTCTACTAATCGACGTAAAAAGTATAAATTCAATCCCACCTTGGTACCATTTTTTAGAACGTGGCAATATTTCTATTACTTTATCACCATCAATATTTTTTCTAAACGATCGATCGCCTATAAATTCACCTTTACTGTATTTCCAGCCTAATTTTTCTAATTTCCTTCTTAACTTTCTGGAGTCCATTTGTCCATTCTACCTAACCACTTATAGTTTTCAGCTAATCCAACATCATGTTTTATACAACATGAGTAAAAACATTCTCCAATCTCACTTAAATTCTGGGGTATTGATGACGCTTCTATGCTTTCACATACCAGTGCTAAAAAAAAATAAGTCGGCACATCATAACGTTGATTTAATACATCCATTACACCCGAATAATATTTCACCTCATCGTTTTCTTTTATTTCTCCTCTTTCTAACACATCAAATATCACTTCATCTGCGTATCGCCCATAACTGTATTTCAGTTTCAAATAACTTAGTTTCTTAAACTTAATTTTTACCCATTCTTTATCTTGTGAAGCATTTGTTTCTTTCAATATCTTTCGATGATTTGCTGGTTTCATAATAATCTGCAACTCATCATTATCCAAAAAATAAACCAATAACTCATCATCATTACCATGCAAACGTTCCCACTCTTCCTTAGAGAAAGAAGGAACTGGTTGTGGACTAACTGGCAATTGCCCTTCATTACCAATTAAATCCTCTATTTTTCTTATCCTCTTGTTTTCTTCATACAAAAACTCTAATTCTACTTCTTTGCAGGCAACATCAAGAGAGGTCCCTGCTGGAGAACCGTACTCTTCTCCTACAACTCTTACTCCTGGCGAAAAAGTCAAATATTTGTCTTTTTCCTCATTCAGCTGTCCTATTCTTATCAAATGACAACCATGATTTATTTCATCTTGAGTTGCATACATTATCAATAGTTGAATATAACTACATTCCTTAAATTTTATCTTTACCCAATCTCTACCATCACATTTATATCGATCATCGTTGGGTTCATAGGGAAGAACGGCATGACGTATCACTATATCTAAATCATTCCCTTTTATTTCATAGTTCAATAAAGAGCCATAAGCTATGTCAATACTGAGCCAATCTCTTTTACTAAGAGTATAGGTATTACTCATTTTTTCATCACTAGTTCCACAGCACGATTGATCGCCTCATCCGTAACATAAGAAATGAAATCTAAACGATTCCCTTCTGCAAAGCATTTCTGATAATACAAAAGTTTTTCTTTTTCCCCTCTGATGACAAGTGCAGCTAAATGTTTGGCAATAGCTTTTTCAAATTGATTCGTTGATAAATTAGCATAATATTCTAGAGCTTTATCAACATCCTGGCATCTGACCCACTCCAACGATGATTCCAATACCTCATCAAATACCTTATCAGTAACCTCTTTAAACTCCGTTGCAGGGCATTTTGTTTCTGTTTCTGGTGCCATACACCACCATGCAGAACGAGCTAGTATAAATTCGCGTGGAAACGACTCTTGCATCACATAGTTCCTAACATCTTGAAACTCTTGTGTGCTAATTGCTGGACCTAAGCTAAACTCAACGCAACCGTCATCTCTCTCTTGCATCTCAAGATAAAGATAGACTTGCACACCCTCTATCATTTTCCAAAAACACTCTTCAAGAACCTGCCCAAAGATTTCCTCTGGATCATACGTCCAACCCTGTGATACAAGTTTCGCTTTTACTGCTTCAATATCCATTTCATTCATCCTTTATAAATTTATGTTGTTTAAAGTAAACCTTTTCTTTCTTCATTTTTTCATGACCATATCTACCGCACGGTTGATAACCTCATCGGTAATATAGGCTGCAAACCTCAAACGATTCCCTTCTGCAAAACATTTCTGATAATACAACAACTTCTCTTTATTATTTCGCATCACGAGTGCCGTGATATGATGACCTGGAGCAATTCCCCAACAATTCGTAGGTAATCCAGCATAATAATCTATGGCTTTGTCGATGTCTTGATAACTCGCCCAGTCTAGTGTCTCTGCTAACAGTTCATCCACAATCTCTTCTGTTAATTCAGGAAATATTTTTTCTGGAACACCTTTCTCAATCGGTGGTGCAAGCCACCCAAAACGAGCAATCAATGGAACATACTCTCTTTCCTCTTTTAAAACTAAATTTCTTGTTTGAAGAAATTCTGTTTCACTTAACATTGGATCAAACGTAAACTCTATTCCACCTTGATAGTGTTTCCTAGATTCTGGTAATAACTGAACCATCTTTCCATCATCGAGAACCTTCGTAAAAGATCGATCGCCTATAAAATCGCCTTTATCATATTTCCAGCCTAATTTTTCTAGTTTCCTTCTTAACTTTCTAGCGTCCATTTTTTATCTCAAACCCTTTATCGCTTCATCACCAGTTCTACTGCACGGTTGATAACCTCATCGGTAATATATGGTGCAAATCCTAAACGATTCCCTTCTGCAAAACATTTCTGATAATACAATAATTTCTCTTTATTATTTCGTATCACTAATGTTGCTAGATGATCACCTGGAAGAGCTCCTTTACAGTTTGTAGGTAACCCAGCATAATAGTCTATAGCTTTGTCGATGTCTTGGTAACTCGCCCAGTCTAATGCTTCTGCTAACAGTTCATCTACAATCTCTTCTGTTAATTCTGGAAATATTTTTTCTGGAACACCTTTCTCTATTGGGGGTGCACACCAGCCAAAACGAGCAATCAGTGGAATATAGTTAACATCCTCATTCAAAACAGCATTGCTGATTTGAATAAATTCTACTGTACTAAGTGCAGGATCAAATGTAAATTTAACTCCGCCTTGATACCATTTCTCAGAACGCGGAGCTAATTGAACTACCTTTCCATCATCAATCACTTTTGTAAATGATCGATCCCCGATAAATGCACCTTTACTGTATTTCCAGCCTAATTTTTCTAGCTTCCTTCTTAACTTTCTAGCATCCATTTTTTATCTACCTATAAAGATTTTCCATACTTTTGGTAAGAATGTTTCTGATTTTTTCATCACCAGTTCTAGAGCACGATTAATCGCCTCATCGGTAACATAAGGAACGAAATCTAAACGATTCCCTTCTGCAAAACATTTCTGATAATACAAAAGTTTTTCTTTTTCTCCTCTGATGACAAGTGCGGCTAAATGTTTGGCAATAGTTCTTTCAAATTGATTCGTTGATAAATTAGCATAATATTCTAGAGCTTTCTCAACATCTTGACATCTAGCCCACTCCAAAGACGATTCCAACATCTCATCAAATACTTTATCAGTAATTTCACTGAACTCTGTTTCAGGGTATTTTGTTTCTGTTTCTGGTGCCATACACCTCCACGCATAACGAGCTAGTATAAATTCGCGTGGAAACGACTCTTGCATCACATAGTTCCTAACATCTTGAAACTCCTGTGTGCTAATTGCTGGACCTAAACTAAACTCAATGCGACCCTCATCCATCTTTCTCATGTAAGGTTGAAGATAAACTTGTACATCTCCTATCATCTTCCAAAAATATTCATTAAAAACCTGACCAAGAAACTCATCTTGATCATACGTCCAACCCTGTGATACAAGCTTTGCTTTTACCGCTTCAATATCCATTTCATTCGTCCTTTACAAATTTATATAACCTATTCTTCCTTCATGACTAACGAAACAGCTCTATTCATGATATCTTCTGTAATTCCTGGAAGAAATCTTCTCATTTTCCCCTTTTTTGCCTCAGAAAAGATTTCTCTGTAATATAAAATTTTTTCTTTTTCCTTCCGCAAAATCAAAGCTGTTAAATGTTCAACAGCGGCCCCACCACAATATGTCGGTAAATTCGCATAATAAGCTAATGCTTTATCCACACTCTGGTATTTTGCCCATGCTATAGACTCTTCTAACAACTCATCAACAATCTCTTCCGTTAATTCTGGAAATATTTCTTCTGGAACACCTTTCTCTATCGGGGGTGCAAGCACTCCAGAACGAGCTACCAGTGGATAATAATCCTCTTCTATTTGTAGAAGAAAATTTCTTGTTTGCATAAATCTCTCTGTGCTGATTGATGGAAATAATACCAAGCTAATTTTATTCATCGATTCTTTTCTAATACGAGGGTGCAACTCAACTAATTTTCCATCAATACATTTGGAAAAAGATCGACAATCAACTGTACCATCACCTCGGTTAAACTTCCAACCTGATGCCACTAATCTAGACTTCAATTCTTTAAAATTCATTCATTTACTCCCGAAAATCTAATAATATGAATACGAATTGTTCTTTTATCATTACCTTTCCAAATATTCAAAGGAACATTATGTTCAAACCCTGCTTCTATTGCATTAGCTTCCAGCCTAATTTTTCTAGTTTCCTTCTTAACTTTTTAGAATCCATTTTTTTATCTTAAATCCTTTATCGCTTCATCACTAGTTCTACCGCACGGTTGATAACCTCATCAGTAATATAGGCAGCAAACCTCAAACGATTCCCTTCTGCAAAACATTTCTGATAATGCAACAACTTCTCTTTATTATTTCGCATCACGAGTGCCGTGATATGATTACCTGGAGCAGTTCCCCAACAATTTGTTGGTAATCCAGCGTAATAGTCTATAGCTTTGTCGATGTCTTGATAACTCGCCCAGTCCAATGCTTCTGCTAACAGTTCATCTACAATCTCTTCTGTTAATTCAGGAAATATTTTTTCTGGAACACCCTTCTCTATCGGTGGTGCAAGCCATCCAAAACGAGCAATCAATGGAATATATTCTCTTTCCTCTTTTAAAACTAAATTTCTTATCTGAAGAAATTCTTCTATACTAATTGCGGGATCAAACGTAAATTTAATACCACCTTGATAATGTTTCCTAGATTGTGGTAATAACTGAACCACCTTTCCATCATCAATCACTTTTGTAAATGATCGATCCCCGATAAATGCACCTTTATCATATTTCCAACCTAATTTTTCTAGCTTCCTTCTTAACTTTCTAGCGTCCATTTTTTATCTACCTATAAAGATTTTCTTAAACCATGTACATTACTATTTTTTTAACCACTCATCTATATATAACCATCATTATCGTACCTCCGACCCTAATTTTATTTTATGCTTTTTAACTTCCATCCGTATTCATTTATATAAAGCACCTTAACTGGAATACCTTTAAGATCCCCTTGTTCAATCAAAGGTTTCGTGACATCAAATCCTATTCGATCTGCAAGTTTTCCAACTGGTATTGCCTCACCACTTTGAATCTTTGGCATAATGCCTTGCTGTCTAACACTAAGAGTAGCATTCCCCGTCTTAACTTCAATAAAGACCTTTTGGCCTCTTGGCGTAATAGCATAAATATCAGGACGTGTTCTTCCTTTTGTTATCGGATCCTTAAAGCTCAACTCTCCATCAAAAACTTCCCAACCTCTACTTCTTAGTAACTCTTTTACTTCATTAACCCTCTGTTTGTGTTGAAGTGCATTTTTTGTTACTTGTGCAACTACTTTTGAATTTAGAAGAGTTTCAATCTGAGTATCTTCTCGATTAGCACGTAGTACGACACTCTTTTCTTTCTCTGCATAAGCATTAAACTTACTAGTATCTCGTGCTTGTTTCGAGTTACTAACATTCTCTAAAGCCTTTTTTTCTACCCTGTTTACCGAGTCACTTGCTTCATTTAATGCATTATCAACAATTGTTTCTTCTTTTTTCGTAGCTTTTTGAACCAACTTAATTTCATCGTCACTGACTTTTATCGAGTTGGCTACTGCTGAATTTAGTGATTTTCCATAAGAGAATTTCGCTACTCTAAATACTGTTGCCTGTGCTACCCAGAACGCTCCACTTCTAATCCACTCCGTTAACGTTGAATTATCCTCGGTAGGTTTGTAAAGCGATTGAATAACGTAAGCACCTTTCGTTGATTGATATTCTCCAAATAGCTGTTGTACACCTTCCTGAGATTGTTCATAGCCTGCTTGAAAGCCTAGTGCTCCCAAAGCCGCAGCTGGAATACAACCCATTCCTGCAGAACCAGTACAAGCAGTAGCGGCAGCACTCACAGAACTTGCTGCTGTTACGCCCCCCATTACTACGTTACCCGCTCCTTTAACTCTGGTAACAATTTCGTCATTGCGATCAAGATAATCAGAAAACTTATCTCTCCAACCATGATCAAATTCTCCAGAAGCAAGCAATTGTTTTTGTTCTTCTTTGTATTGTTCACCCTGCTTTTCTAAAGCTTTTAAAACCGGATAGAATTGATCAACTTCTGGCACACCTGAACCACAGTGAACCAAGGCACAGGCAGCTGCCATTAAACGGTCTTTTTCTTCATCCGTTTTGCCTTCCATCAGTTGTTGCAAATAAATCGTCTCTTTTGGATGCAACTGTCGATTATGCCAATCAATATTTGCCCCGATGACGGCGGCACTTGCCTGTCCACCTGTTGCATAACCAATCGCAGCGCCACCAACTGTATTGATTAATGCCCCACCAACATCGCCTAGCTGGTATTGCCATTTGTTTAAATAAGGAGCAGCTAAAGAACTAGCTGTACCAGCGACTGCACCGCTGACTTGACCACTCATCAAGCCGCCTAAACCACCTTGCAATAAAGCACGTCCGATACCACCTTCTTTCCAAGTCTCATAACGAGTTTGATGCTCTGACAGGTATTGCTGAACACCGTCATATATCTCCATCAGTTCTTCTTTGGAATCGCTATCTTTAAGGTGATTAAGGCGTGCTTCAATCGACTCTTTAAGTAGCAAGTGCTTTTCATAGTCTCGTGTGTTTCCTAATCTATCCGACACATCGGCTATCATGGCAGGCATATTCTGCCCAAACTCTTGCACCACTTCTTTTTGCAATTGAATTTCTTTTTCGACAGACTGTGCATCAAACTTTTTCGTGAGATATCCAGCTTGTTGAGCATAGTTATCAGTCGTTTTATTGGTATGTAGTTCCTCTATCGTTTGTGCAACGCTTTTCCCCGTTAAAGCCTGTTGTTCAGAAGCATGGGTAATCTCAACATGACGAGTATTAACACCACTTCTCGTGGTACTTCGTTGATTGCCTTTTTCTTGACCAAAGCCCATGCTACCACTAGCTTGAAACTTCCCAGCAACCTTATTACTCTTTTCACCTTGATCGTCACTAGGCTGATTTGTGCCATAACTTGATAAAGGAATACCGCCCAACTCTTTAGGTGCTTGGCCACCACCTTTACTAAACGATCCACCTATCCCAAAACTGCTCGCACGATAGTGTTCGTGATTGGCAATATCTTCTGCTTCCAGGGTTCCTGTACGTAATACGTTTAAACCTTGATCTTCAGCAGTTTGACTACTGGTGATCAATGCACCGACTAATTTTGTCTGATCGTCAACCGATATCTGATAGCCTTTATCACCCGCAAAAATGCCCGATTGTTCGGTGACCGAAGCATAATCTGCTTTCACCTTACTTTGAGAATAACTGCCTGATCCACTAAAGCCATAACCCACCGTCACTTGCGCACTAATGTTTTGTTGTTTACTGTCGTACTTAAACGTGTCTTGTAAACTTTCTAATGCAAGAGATTGAGCACGAAGTGAGACATCTTGCCCAATAACTTGAGCACCACGAATGCGTGTTATATCACCACTTTCTAATACAGTTTGACTACCTCGATCGCCTACATAACTGTTTCGATATGTCGTACTATCTCCATTACGATGACCGCGACCAAAATTACCGCCAGCCGTCACACCTATTGAAGCACCGCCTTGACTGCTGTATGAGATCGCCAATCCCGCATTAAAGCCCATTGACTGATTTTTATGACGATACCACTCACTTTGTTCTTGCGCTAAAAGTTCAATCTGATGAGCCGCAGACAATGCTGTTCCTAACTGTCCATTTACATCAGAACCAACCACGCGAATATCACCGTCATCCTCCCCTGTAGCGTAAATCGATACCTTGTCTGTGGCATAAATCCCACTATTAACCGCTGTTCGACTCTTTTGATGCGTCTCGTCACGATTTTTTTGTTGACCGTATGTAATCGAAACACTCACCTGACTTAAATCTTGTGCAGGTGTAGGGCTATCACTTAATGACTGAATCATCGATTGGAATTTCTGATAGCTCTGATAATTCTGGAAACCACTGTTGACTGCTGCCATCGCATTGACGCGATCATGCTGGCTTTGTCCTACCTTATCCCATGATTTAACTGACTCAACCGCTTCTTGCAACATCTGCAAAGCTGGTACATTAACCGCTACAGTTAAGCCTTTTTGTTCAAAAATATGTGACTGATCTTCTTGATGTAAGTTTTCATCCGCTAGTATAGAAGCACTTTTGGCAACTATCTGTATATCTCCCTCTTTAGCCGAAACAATACTAGCTTTTTGTTGATATTCTCCCTTGGCAAGAATTTGAGTGTTACCCTTTAAGCTACCGACCATACTTTGTAAGTGAGCCACAGAGTAACGGTCCACATCATTCGTATCTTTTTTACTGCCAATACTAAAACCAATACCACCTGTTCCCATCAATCCCGATTTTCTGAATTGATGAAACTCTCGATCTTTGGCACGATGTATGCCATTTAAAATATCGATATTGCCTAAAGCCTGCAGTTGCGTTTGTTCATCAGAAACCACGTGACTGCCTTGAATCTTAATATCCGATCCAGAACGCAACACAATACTACGTCCTGTCACTTGGCTAGCTACCGCTTCGTCATGATGTCGTTCATACTGATCTATTTGTCGTGAACTTGAAAATAATCCACTAGAAGACACGGATATCGATTCATCAAGATCTAAGGTGCGGCGACCCTCTTGTATGCTCACGCCTTTTTCAGCCTGAATCGTTACCTGTCCTTGCTGACTACGAATATCGCCTTGTACTACTTGAACCTGGTCATGTGCACTGATCGTGACATCATGCTGTGCATGAATCGTTGTCCCCACTTGACTGTGTTGATGTACTTGTCGATGATTACGATCCGATAAAGCCCCTTGAGACTGATGATCAGCTACATCCACCGCACCTAAGGTCACCTTACCCTGTTGTGATCCAATAAGCGTTTGTCCAGATTCACCTTGATTGGTAATCTGTGCCGCATTAATAGCGACATCTTGTTGTCCCACCACTGATAACACGCCTTCTTTACCAGTCACATATAAACCCGCCACGCGGTCTATAACGGTGCGACCATTTTGTTCATCACCACTGGTGCTGACCGTACTGCGTATATTGATCTTATCGCCTTGTAATAACAACGCATCCTGTGCGTGAATTTGACCGCCTGTTACGTTTAACGTTTCAGCTTTAAGTTGCGTGGCTTGAGCTTGAATGCGTCCTTCATGATCTAATGTCACCGCATTCAAATCCACCACTTTGCGACCAGCTATAATGCCTGTATTTTCTATTGTTTGAGCTTGTCCTAACACATCTTGTGCACTAATTAATGCACCTTGTTCGTCAACATCTCCTGATCTAACTTTCAAATACACCTTGGGCACTAAGACATTTTGTTTCTGACCATCAGGTAACGTTACTTCCTGATTAACCATCCAAACCATATCACTGGTTAGACGAGCCACTTGCTCAGCACTTAATGCCACACCTGGCACTAAAGACATCGATTGACCAACCGTTATTCCCGCATCCATTAGGGCTTTAAACTGTTGTTCATCGTTTTGATAGCCTTCTAAACGACGATATCCTGTTAAACGTCCTATCTGTTCATTAACCAGTTGTTGTTCATAGTACCCATCGCCTAAACGCTTGTGCATATGTTGCGGATCTTGATACCATGCTTGAAGCATATAATCACTACCCAACCATTGACGATGTTGTGTAAACGCAGGATCTGCCTCCACTAAATAAGCTGAACGCTCTGGCACAATGTGAAATAATTGATTTTTAGGCAATCGTGCTTGATCATCAACCAGCGTTTTAACTCGCCCTTGAATCTGAGCCACATCAACAGGTTCAGCACTACTGGTTTGAGAAGAAGCATCCCACGAGTAGTTTTGTTCAACGATCGAAATAGGCGTCTCAAACTCATGCGTAAACAACGTTGTTTCAAATAAAGGAGCTTTATTAATTTCTACACGACGTTGACGTTTTTTTCTCTTATACCATTTACGCTTTGAAGTCGATGTCCATTGTCGACCAATTTTGTCAATATGACCCTGACCCAATGTTGCCTGATTATTCAACGACAACACGACCGAATCTAATACGTCACCTACTAAAATTTCACTATCGTGATTATCCCAATTCTGTCCTTGAGCATGTAAATATCCACCTACCAAAATCTGAGCAGGATCGCTCTGCACGACTTTTTCTTGATACGTCTGGGTGTAATAGTTCTTAACATGCCAGTTTTTACTTTGAATCGTTTGACCGTTTTTTAAATGAAATCCAGCAATACTCTGATCTTTCTTTCCTCTCGAATTATCAAAATAACCATCTTTTCCATCTTGATAATATTGTGGGCTTCCCGCAACAGCATAGTCCTCTACACGCTCACTTTGATGAGCTAAATATGTTTCTGTTGCAAAATGACGGTTTTCATTATTTAACTGTTCAACATCAATCCACGCATCACCTTTTGCCTCGATTTTGGCACTCGCATTAAGCAGTGTTTGAGCATGGTCTGTGGCTTGTTTTTGTGAATCTAAATGTCCTCCAATTGCCAAATCACCTAAACTGAACAATAAAGCATGTTCTTGATTGACCACATGGCTGGCTCCAATATCTAAACGTGAACGTGCCGCCACCACACCAGCTTGTTCCGTATTTTCTTGTTCTTTATTTGTTAATGAATAAGCATCAATCGCCACATGATCGCCATAAATACGCCCTGTATTGTTTAATTGACGAATAGCTTTTAAATACGTGAGTCCCTGACTATTTATCACGCCTTTCTGATCAACATCCAAGCTCAAAATCTGCGTATTTTGTCCACTTTCCATCACGCCACTAGCTTGGTGATTTAGCACGCGAGACATAACCCAGAGATCTTGACCTGCTGCTAAATGATGCCCCAGATCTAACTGTCCTTCTGTAGCTAACGTTAAATCACGCTGTGCATAAATATCGGCTTGCGAACGATAATCAGATTTCAATACCACACTAACATCTTGCCCTGCCACCAATTGTCCTTGATGAATCAAGCTATCTGCCTGAATCTGCACATCCGTATCAGAAGCAATTCGTCCTTGTGAATGGTTGACCACCTTCAGATTTGATCCACCTTGGATCGTTAAACGACCGCCTGCATCAATATGACCTTGGTTATCCACTTCTTGTTTTTGGTTAATTGTCAAAGCCCCTACACTACTTATCGTGCCTTGATTATCTAATTTCTCTGCCTCAAGTTGCATATCTCCTTGTGAGGCAAGATGCGAAACATTTTTTATTTGCTTGGCTTTTACCTTAATCGGGGTCGGTGTTGAACGTTTTTTTGCGTCCGCTGCAATGACCTTACCTTCATTGATCAAATTACCATTCACATCAATCAATACCGCACCAGCACTAGCGTACATCTGTCCTGCATGATGCACACCTGCCCCTTTTTCTGTACTGACAACTGTAATCTGATCAGCATACATCCCACCTAATGCTGTACTATCTATCGCTACTTTTTGAGTGTTTGCACCATCCTCACCAGCTTGTGAGACCGTTTGACGCACCTGTCCTTGTGCATCCAGATCATTTTTACCTGCTACTACCTTTAAGTCTTTGGCCCATACCGCACCACTAATTTGTGCCGCTTCACTTAATAGCTGTGTATAGTTCGCATCTGCTGTATCTAAACCTTGTGATTGAATATCAATACGTCCTGAACGCACCTGATACCCTGTTAAATGATCATCTTGATATTGTGGCTTACCTGTAGTTAGCGTCACACCCGAAGCATTAATAAATCTTGCTCCATCCACTTCAATACCCGATGGGTTGGCAATCACCACATCTGCACGCTTACCACCAACTTCAACCGTTCCTTTTAATGATGAAGCTTTGGTGCTATTGACTTCATTGACAATCACTTTAGCTTCACCACCAGCCAAGTGTGGGTTAGCTTGCACCCAGCCTCCTATCTGAGTTTGCACTTGTCGATGACTGTTATTTAAAATCACGCCTTTCTGATCAACATCAAATTGGCGATACTGATTAATCGACACCCCGCCAGCTGTCGGTGTTTGAATCTGAACTAATGGCGTTTCGTTCGCACTTTTTAACAATACCGCTTGATGTGAAGCAGGTGCTTGGCGATCCACTTCGATCGTTGAAGCATAAGCACCTACCGTTCCCAATAATCCCAACCAAGCCCATCTCATACGATGCAACCATTTCATTTTTTGTTTCCCGAAAAGAATACCTGTACCTTTATTCATCTTTTTATTCATTCTATTCATCTTTTTTCAACACTTAAAATTCATAACTTAACGAAAAACCAGTACTAAACGACTGTGTCTGAAAATATCTCGGTCGCTTTAATGGTTTGCCGACAAACACGTCATAATGCAATCGACCACCCCATGCCAACGTCCCTCTAAATCCCAATACCGTACCCATCAAGTATCGACCTAATTGTTCAGACATCCATGAACCCGACACACGCCCTGCATCCAATCCCAAATACACTTGATGTTCTCCTTGATACTGCCAATTCAAGGTATTTTGCCAATACCACCCTCTTTCACCCATCAAGGTTACTTCACCGTCAAAACCTCTAACGGTATAGCGATTACCAATCGATAATCTATCTTGCGTAATCAAAGGTGTTTGATTCCATTGATGATGAAAATAAGCCTCATAACTAAAACGTTCTTTACCCAACTCAAAAGGCTGGTACCACTGCACATCCAAAGTCAAAATTTTCATGCGTGAAGTACCCTCACCAAACACTTCTTCAGGAGCAGGTAAACTTTCCCATAAGCCCGTTCCTCGCTTATATCCCACATCTATATTCAATACACGACGACCTATATATTGCTGATGCGACAATCCTATTTTCCAACCCGCCATGCGACGACGTTGCACATTAATTCGAGCATCATTAATGTAGTTATCCGACAAACGTTGCCACAAACCCGCTTGTAGATATGTTTTACTGCGTTGACTACGTTGCAATAAACGACTCACTTTAATGTCCAACTGATGACTTTTTCCATGATAATCATAGTTTTCATTTAAACCAGCTACCGCCTGATGATATTGATACCCGCTATAATTCGTCGAAAATAGCCACTTCCCAAAAGGCACAGAATAATGGAATGCATAACCATATGTTCCACTATTGACACCTGCTAGGCGTTCTTTTCCACCTATATCACGGTTATAGTTCGCGTAGAATAAATCACTCAACCCCAACAAATTGTCCGCTGCTAAGGTCATACCAGCCTGATACTTTCCTGTGATTTTGCTACCCGAATCATCCACACTTAAAGATAAACGAAACGGTATCGTTCTTTGTTGCCAACGAACCACCACATCACTTTCATTAGGCATTTGAGCGGGTTCAATCTGAATATTGGCAGCCACCGTGGGATTACGTTTTAAGTTTTCTATGCCTTGTTCGATCTCGCGTAAATTCAACACATCTCCTGCCTTAAACGGAAACTGAGTCCCTAAAGACGATAAACGATGAATATGTGTCTCTTTCGCCTCATGTTGATCATAGGCAATGGCATGAATTTTTCCAGGAATCACCGTCAACACTAATTTACCCGTTTTAATATTTTGTGCACCCGCTAAAATTCTTGTTGTTGTATAACCTTTTTCAATTAACTTATTTTGAGTAAGCGTCATGATCTGATTAATTCCCATCGCCCCCAAACACATCCCTGACTCGAACTTTAACTGTTTTAATGTATCGTTTAATGCAAACTTAAAATCTTCCGATTGCTCACCCGATAAAATGATCTGGTCAATCGCAAAACAAGGATACTCAGGCTTTAATGGTGTGGTCGGTTTGTCATATTTGTCTGTTTTGTTCGCATCTAATCTAACATCCACCTTTGATTGCATCGCTTGTTCTAATCGTTCTTGCTGTTGTTGCTGACGCGTAAACATATCCTGCTGCCCCACTGGTTCAGCTTGTGCAAATCGACAAAAAATAATCGCTAGCATGATCACCATGCCACGTATCAACAAAAACATAAAATCCCTCAATGAATCGTGCAAATTACTGAATCGTTTTTTTTTTAAACTTCTAGTTGTTCTTATGCAAAAACCATTCAGTTAACTTATTGCACAGCAATATTAGCAAGTTTTTTAAAAATTAATTTTTAATTGTTTCTAAATTGTTTCATTTTGTTGCTATATCTTCACAGAAGTATCTATTTGATAAGTGGTAGGATATTATCATTGGCGTCCTCGGCAAGATTCGAACCTGCGACCTTTCCCTTAGGAGGGGAACGCTCTATCCACTGAGCTACGGGGACTTTTATCATGAGATGGTATATTTTAAATCAAAAAGCCACTCGTTAAGAATGGCTTAAAACCTATTATTCTGCTTATTTATCCAATAAGAAAAGATAAATCAATCTTACCGTCTTTCATAGGTGGCATCCAGAAACAAGTACTGCTGATAGGACGTGTAAATTTAAACAAACCGTCAGTAATACCATCTTCTACACCTACCATTCGACGCCATTGCACGTTAAAAGCTGCTTGTCGATTCACAAAAGAACTGAACATCAGGCCACTACGCTCGCCAATCGACCATGGCATTGAGTTACGGAAAATATGTGCTTCTGGTTCAAAACTTTCCTGATCCGTTCGGCTAACGTGTGAAGAAGCAGGTCTATCATCTATTTGTTCATTATCTGATAAGCGACGACCGATAATCGCATCGGTTTCATGACGAGCCATTAAGCCTGCCAACTTATCTAAATCATGTTCCCATTGTTGAACAGCCATAAAAGTAGAACCATCTAGTCCCGCACCTAATCCACTTAATACTGCGGCAGCTTTGGCATCATCACCTTGAGGGTTCTCGGTACCATCAATATACCCTGATAAATCACGATTATCCGTTGTACCTTGTTCGTGGTGCATAAAAGCAGGCACTTCATTTTTCAAAATAAAAACAGGTTTCAACTGGGTCTTGATTTTATGAGCCAAACGCACCAAATTACCTTGGTCATCATCACGCAACCAAATCCATACTGCTGCTGGAACAATCGGTGCATCCACTAAGGCATTAGGATACACTGGGAATGGGCGAAATCCTGGAATTTCTTTTTTTAAATAGGCTAATACAATATGACCAATACCCACAATCACCTGATCACCATCAGCCAATGATTGCAATGTTTTCAGCCCTTCAATTAGACGATCTGTACAGGTCAAATCTAAATCAAACGTTAAATAACGACCATTTTTCTTTGGATCAACCATAATGCCCGGTTGCATAAAAGACCTCCAAAATATTCATAAATTGTTTCAAAACCTTATTATACTGCCTTGCAATACGCTCACAATGTGGAAGTTATACAACACTCAAAAATTTTCATTAATAGACACCTTAACATCAAAAACTTCACCACAACAAACGTTGACTTATTGCCAAAACCCCTCGATATAGGTATCCTATAGGCATATCTCAATCTATCATTTTCTTTACTATGCAGCTCATAACATCTCAAGATGAACTTCTATCTCTCATTGAGAAAAAAGAAGCGAATACCTGGATTATCACTGGCTCTAACAGCTTATCCTACCAACTCAGAAAAGATTTAAGCCGACTGTCATCTAAAAAAGTTTTTGAGTTACCCACTATTTTTCCTTATCGTTCAGCATTACAGAAGTTTTACACCAATTCTATTCGCAACCTTGCCCCTGATCATGTTTATACTTTACTGGACAAATTCTCGAGTTTGTATCTTTGGCAAAATATTATTCAGCAAAACAAAGCTGATTTACTGGATATATCAGGTACGGCACGAGCTGCTTTTGATGCCTACGAGATCGAAAGTTTATGGCAAGTTCAAGTAAATGATCATGAAACCACGCCCGAATACGAACAGTTATGTCGCTGGAAAAAAAGTTATTTGGAAACGTTAAAAAGCAAGCAATGTATCGACTCGGTTATGTTAGTAGATTTATTGCTGACACTCTCTCAGGAACATCGTTTAAATCTCCCCGAACAAATTATTCTGTATAGTTTGGACTCTTTGACCCCTAAAGAACGTTTATTACTTGAATCACTGGATTGTTCATTATTTCAATATGAGCCAAACCATGAAGTGAATGAATCCAGAACATGTTTAGCTTTTGATAGCTTTGATGAGGAGCTGGCTGCCGCTTTTCAATATGCTCGAGAGATTGAAAAAGAATCCAAAACTCAATTTGCTGTATTGGTGCCTAACCTTAAACAAAATTTATACAAGGTACATCGCATAGCCACTTATTATCTAGGTGATCGCTATCATGTCAGTTTAGGACGTGAACTCAACCAATGGCCTTTAATCCGTTATGCCTTAACTCATTTAGAGTTTATGAAAGATTTAGCCATTAAAAAATCGGTAACCAATGTACAGTGGGGAAAATGGCTAGAACAAGCTAAAGCCTTTCAGATGGAAGGTATCCATTACCACCAATGCATTGTCTGGGCCAATGAAGTCCGTCATAAAGAAAAATTATCTTATCGTCAATCTGAAATTATTGAAAAATTATCATTAAGTCCTACATTAGCGTCATCACTGGCTGCACTTTTAAACGCGTGGAATCAGATCCAAGATATTCACGAGTGGACAGACATTTTTTATCAAAGTCTGGAGCTATTTGGTTTTCCCAACCCTAGTTTTAATCAATCGGCACATATTACCGTAACAGATGATTTAAATGAATCATTGGAGAGCTTTACTAATCTTAGCTATATTGTGCCACCCCTAAATGCTCAAACGGCTTTACGCTTATTTAATCAGTTTATTAACAATCGTTCTTCACAGTTAAGAGCTACGACTAAAAATATCGTATCCATTCGAGATTTATCTTCAGCTCAAGGTCTATCATGGGATACCGCATGGATCGTAGGGTTAAATGACCATGCTTTACCTGAACCTGTACACATCAATCACTTTTTACCATTTATTTCACAGGATAAAGCAGGTGTACCTACCGTTAATATCCATCGTTCTAAAGCCCAGTCTCTAACACGTTTCCAAGGTATTTGTTCACGCACTAAAAAACTCATATTAAGCACCCATCTCAAAGATGAAAAAGGCAACGAGCTACAGATCAGTCCTTTCTTAAATGATGATGACATTCATCACCTAGAGGCCAAAACAAAGGATATTCCCGATTATTCGGGGTTTCATATCACTAAAAAAGAACCCTTTTATTTAAATGAACAACAACCTCGTCAGTTAAAAGGTGGTTACGGTTTATTGGAAATGGCCGCACAAAACATGCTGGCTGCTCATGCTCGTTATCGCTTGCAACTACAAGCTTTGCGTGATTTTAATAAAGGCTTTAATGCTTCCACACGCGGAAATTTAAGACACTTATTTATGGAACTTGTGTGGAAAAAAGTCAAAACGCTCACCGCACTCAAAACATTATTACAAAATAAAGAGAAGAAAGACAAACTACTGGATGACATCAGTCAAACGGTGAAAGAAAAAACCATTCAAACATTAGGCATTGACCACTACAATCTACTTGATTATGAAGTTCAGACTGCACGTCAATCTTGCGAACTGCAGTTAAACCTTGATGTCACGCTAAATGACTTTACTTCTGTTGATCTAGAACATCAGGTTGAATGGACCCATGAGGGGATCAAAATTACCTTACGTGCCGATCGTGTCGATAGATTGAAAAATGGCGGTATGCGAATCATTGATTATAAATCTGGGCGTTACTTTAAAGCATCAAGCGAAATTAATGCATGGAGTTGTAGCAACGAAATCAGTTATCAACTACCGTTATATGCCGTGGCATTACCCCAAACCTCTCAACTATCTGTTGGTGAGCTGGCTTATTCTAATTTACAGCCTCATGAAGTAAAGTTTGAAAGTGCTTTTTGCCAAGAAGATGGCACTATCGCCAAAAGAAGTTTGACCGCGAAAAATGACGATGTCTATATTGGAAAGATAGAAAATATTTACAAGGAAAGAAAATCCGATATATCTTTTAAGGATAACCAATTCACTGCATTTGTAAATTATTATCAAGATACCGTGTTTGGAACGTTGTGTCAGAAGTTAGCAAAAGAATGTATTGAAAATATATCCTTTAATGATGTGAAAAACCATGAATTACATCCATTTTTAAGACAGTGGGAAATCAATGAGTAAAGATAAGTTACCCAGCGATATTATCGCTCGCGAAAAAGCATTAAATCCAAGCAAATCTTTTATTGTTCAAGCACCCGCTGGATCAGGTAAAACGCATACATTGACGCATCGAATTTTAGCCCTTATTCCAACGGTTAAAAAGCCTGAAGAAATTCTCGCCATTACGTTTACCAACAAAGCCGCTAGCGAGATGCGTAGCCGTTTGATTAAAGAATTACGCGAAGGACAAAGTGAATTAGCGATTAAAGCACGTGAGTATAGTCATGCCCAAAAGTGGGATTTAATCAATACGCCCAGTCGTCTCAACATTAAAACCATTGATGCGTTTTGTGCACAATTAGTCCGTAGTACACCGTTTATCTCTGGTGCAGGTGCGGCACCCACCCAAAGTGAAAATTTTCAAGTCTTATATGAAAACGCGATTAGACGTACTTTGGCTAAAAACAAAGACTATGTGATTCACTTTTTGAATTACATTGATAACAACATGAATTCAGCTATTCAGCTGTTGTCCGATATGTTAGGCAAACGTGATCAATGGATTCATATCGTGTCGAATTCAGATGAATATATTGCAGATAAGCTGGTATTAATTTATGCCGAATATTTAAAATCTCATATCACGTTTGTTTCTCAAGCATTAAGCAAACTTGATTTTCGATTTTTACATGAATGTGCTCAATACAGTATTGCTGCCAGTGAATATTTGGGCAATTCACCTCTTGCTTGGGATAAGCTTAAAAACTGGGACGGACGAGAACCTAAGCCTTTAAAACAAGGAAATATTGATTTTTCTGAATATCTGACATTCATTTATTTGGCCCATTTTTTAACTACAAAAACTCACGCGATTAGAAAAACAGTCTCCAAAAAAGATGGTTTTCCATCAGCCAAAGAAGTGCCTCCTGGGCTTGAAGATAAGAAACAAACGTTTATCGAGTACTTAGAGATATTAGCCACTCATGAGAATATCGTTCAGGCATTAACAGACCTCAAATTCATGCCCACGGAACCACCTTCTGAGCAAGTATTACATGATATAGCCTATATTATGGACACATTAAAAGATGCTCATGAAGAACTACAAAAAGAATTTCAACGCACCTCAGAAGTTGACTTCCAAGAGATTGCTCTTCGTGCTATTCAAGCTTTAAGTAGCGATGGCGAAACACCCACTGAACTCTTACTCAAAAAAGATCAACAGATCCAACATATTTTGATCGATGAATTCCAAGATACTAGCAAGTCACAAATGGATTTATTAAATCTATTAGTCAGTGGCTGGGATGGATCGCAAAACCGTACATTATTCTTAGTTGGCGATCCCATGCAATCTATCTATCGCTTTAGAAAAGCTGAAGTTGGCTTGTTCTTAAAAGTTTGGCAAGAAAAACGTATTGGCAATGTATTTATCGAACCATTGTCTTTCGTGGAGAACTTCCGTAGTAGCCCAACTATTATTGATTGGGTGAATAAGACCTTTCAATCTGCTTTTCCTATCATCGACAATATCTCTACTGGTGCAATTCACTTTCACCGTTCCGTTGCCTTTAAAGAGGCAGAACCTACTGATCAAGTCGATATTCGCTTATATGCGGGTTATCAGGATAAGGGTGATGATCCTGAAAAAGCCACACAAGAAGCATTATTAGATTTATGCCAAACATTATCTTCTAAAAACAAATCAACCGCTATTTTGGTGCGTTCACGTACCCATATCACTCCCTTGTTACCTGAATTTCAAAAACGCGGGATACCGATTAATTGTGTTGATCTTTTAAGTCTTTGGGACTATCCTGAAGTGATTGATATCGTGCAACTGATCAAAGCGTTGGTACAAATCAATGATCGTATCGCATGGGCTAGTTTATTGCGTTCGCCACTATGCGGTTTGGATATGGCCACGTTGACAAAATTATTAGACAACCACCATAATCCGTTTGCTGATCTGACTATTCCTAGTCTGTTATTCAGAACATTTAATGATCCTGATTCTTTCTTAAACCAGATTCCAAGCGATGTACGCAAACGTTTATTACGTTTTACTCATCTCATGTTAAGACAGTTAGAAGAAGATTCAGGCCTGCCCTTTTCCAGTCAGGTACTTAATCTTTGGCGAGCATTAGGTGGTGACATCATCTACCCTGATGACAATGCACGCAACAATATTGAAGTAGTTTTGAAAATATTAGATTCACTCGCTCCTTATGGTGATTTAGATGTTCATGAATTTGAAAAAGCCGTAAAAGAACATCACGCATCTACCTTTGCACAAGACGGTGCCATCGAGATTATGACCATGCACAAATCCAAAGGCTTAGAGTTTGATCACGTGATTGTCTATGGTCTGGATCGTGGACAAAATCGTGGGGATTCGCCTATTGTTTACACCGATACATTAAGCACGGGTGAAATGATTGTTAGCCCCAAAAAGGCTTCTTTTGAAGAAGAGGGACCTGGATTTACAACACTAATTAAACGTAATGAAACACAACGTAATGAGTATGAAAAAATGCGTTTACTTTATGTTGCTTGTACTCGTGCAAAATCGCATTTACATATCTTTGCTTCAACTTTGTACAACGACAACCACGAAGAAGTCAAACAAAGTTCCTTATGGCACACCATTTCTGAGCATTTTAAAGAAGATGTTCAAATCGTACATATCAATCAAGACACAGAGGAGCTTCAAACATTACCTAACCATCATCTTATGGTTATTGATGATGCGTCCATTGAAAACTCAGAAAGTGTTAATCAGCCTCAATACACGCATTTAACCAAAGCAGGCATTGATTTTCTAAACGAACAAAAATATCTACCCTATGAAGAGAAAGAATTAGACTCATTCTGGGGAAGTTTAAATTTTTCTTCTACACTGAAACCTCGTTCAAAACACTATTTACAAAAACAGCAAGCACATTTTGGTGAGGTATTCCATCAATTTATGGAATGGATGGCTTTAGATAAAATGCAAGGATGGGATGAGCAACGAATTGATGACAGTTCCGATCTCATTGAAAAAACCTTGCACTTATACAAGGTCTCCGATAGAGTGATTAAAGACGCGGTATCAGAAATTCAAAAGTCACTAAAAGCGGCGATTTCACATCCTCAATTAAAAGAATGGATACAAACTAAAAACTGTATGCCTGAATGGTCGGTTTATACACAACACGACTCTCAAACCAAAAACCGAATCATTGATCTGTTGGTTTTAGATAAAGATGAAATTATTCTTTTAGATTACAAGACTGATGCACGATTAGAAAATGAATCCATTAGTGAATTTAAATCCAGACTCATCACGCGTTATAAAGAAAAAATGGCGGAGTATTTAGATATTCTAAAACAGTACTACCCTAATATGCCCATCCGATCTTATTTATACGCCACTGCATTGTCACCAGAGGATGTATTGATCGAACTTAATGACTAACCTTAGGATTCATCCCCGACACTCGATTATTATGGTTAAAGTGTGGGGGATGAGGGTAAAAACTTTACGTTCTTAATTAGCAGACGTATCTGTGTTTTCAACACTTTCCTTTCCAGGTTTATTCATGAAGAATAAAATAATCCATCCGATCGGTGCTAGGAAAAAAGAGCAAGTATAAGAAGTGGCAAAAATAAGATATTTAAACAATATTTTCTTGAAAATAGCATCGAAAATACCGTTATGCACAACAACAACTCCTGAAAGAAATGAGGTTATCGCATCAACAACAAGATCGCAAACAAATCTTGCATAAGGATATACTAAAGAAAGTATGATACTCACCACAAAAAAAGCTAGTAAAAAGAACCATGGAAAAGCTCCATTATTTTTTATACTCAAATATATAGCCATTATATTGATTACCGCCGACATAATTAATGCGACAATCAAGTGCTTTTTATAATAACTAGGCGATAAACCAAAAATAGTTCTATTTAAAATATTGACAACGACATTCATCAGTAACCCCATAAATATTTTATAAAACAATGAGCTACTGTAGCATAGGGGGGGGGTATGTCAAGATTTTTGTAAACATTCAATTAACTGTGTGGTTAAATCTTTTTGGGTGCTTAATGTATGACGATAGTCGGTGAGTTGTTTCTCCCAGTGTGCATACATTGCATCGTCCCAAACAAAGTTATCTCCAATGTTCCACGACAAAAATTGTTTTTGAATGCGTTCGTCAAATGAAGTGGTCGCTAACCACGCTTTAAGTTTTTCAATATGCGTTTGTTCAGATTGAGGGTAGATATGCCATAAGAAAGGTTTACCCGCCCAAATCGCCCGTACAAAGCTGTCTTCACCACGAATAAAATTAAAACCACAGTATTGTAATAATTCATCAAAATCAGATTGTGAGACAAAAGGAATCGGGCATATCTGTGGATGAAAAGCGTCTAACTGCGGTGCTAGCAATATCACGTCTTTGGGTAAGCTTTCTAATAATGAATGAATCGGTGCATGAGTATAGGCAAAGTAAAAAAACAAACGTTTACCTTGAGCTTTTAGATCACGAAGACGTTCTGCTAAACCAAGCTGTGAAGCCAGTTTCAACGGTTTATCTGTTAAAGCATCTGACTCTCTAATTAAGCCTCCCGTGCGTGAATAAAATCCAGGGAAGAAAAAATATTTTTTTACACCATTGGCTTGTGGCGAGGGTAACAGATGACAACTTTCCACCCATGATTCCGCACTCAAGTATTCCAAATTTACCCATGCTTTCGTATGGCCAGACATTTTGTCTAAATAAGGAGTAGGCAGTTCACAAGCAAAGGTTTCAATCACCCAAGTAGCGGGTATCAGCTGTTCTGCATCATTCCATGAAAAGACGAAAACACCATGTTGTTGCGTATCCGAATAATCAGGTACGATTTTTTTTAAAGCATTCAAATCATCTACAAACAAACGAATGATGGGCTTTTCAGGATCAGACGAATCATTTAATCTCAACGGCTGAGCGAAATGCTGAGATTGATTTTTTGATAAACGTTGATATAAGTCCTTTGCCAAACGCCAGCAAACACCGATATCGCCATAATTATCAATCACTCGACAAAAAATATCTATCCGATGAAAATCACTCATGAAGCCAGTACCCTCTTTAATGGATATATCACACGATAAATGATCACTTTTGTTTATCCAGTTTATAGGCGTAAAAAAGCCCGTTAAGGTTGGGACACCCTAACAGGCTTTACGATCTATCTCATTCAGATCACTTCTTTTAACAAGGCACCTAGACCTGCGATACCCTCATCTATTTTCTCTTTTGAGACGGTCACAAAACTTAAACGCATATTGTTCTTAGGTTTTATGGCCTGTGTATAAAAGGCTTCGCCTGGTACATATGCCACGCTTTTCTCTTCTACTGAACGTTTCAACAAGCTGGTCGTATCAACGTTTTCAGGCAAGGTTACCCATAAGAACATGCCCCCTTTAGGACGTGTCCAAGAAACGTTTTTAGGAAACTCCTTGTCCATTGCATTCAGCATATACTGGCATTGTGCCTGATATAGTGCCTGAATTTTAGGAATATGTGTTTTAAGAAAACCATCTTTGATCGTCTCATAAATCGCCATCTGATTAATGCTAGGCGAATGTAAATCGATCGCTTGTTTAATCTGAACTAATTTTGCAATGATCTCTTTCGGTGCAATAATATAAGCCATTCTCAAGCCAGGTGCTAGGATTTTAGAGAAAGTTCCAAAGCGGATAACCGTCGCCCCTGCTTCTCTTCCTAATTGCAATAAACTTGGCAAGGCCTCACCCTCATAACGAAGTTCACCATAAGGATCGTCCTCTACAATAGGAAGATGATGTTCTACAGCTTTTTTCACTAAATCCTGTCGACGAGCCAAAGACAAGGTTCTACCAGTCGGATTTTGGAAATTCGGTAAGCAATAAATAAAACGCGCATTTTTTGCTTTTTCTGCCGTAATACTTTCTGGTAACAAACCTTCATCATCCGTGCTGACGGTTTCATAATGAGGCTGGAATAAAGAAAAGGCCTGCAATGCCCCTAAATATGTAGGCGATTCAACCAGTAATTTAGCACCTGGTTCCACAAAGCAATGTCCCAACATTTCAATGCCTTGCTGAGAGCCCGATACAACCAGCACTTCATCAACATCAACTTTAACACCTTTTTGTGTAAAATCTGCTGCAATCCATTCACGCAAAGGACGATAACCCTCACTTGGTCCATACTGAAGTGCCGCTAAAGGATAATCTTTCAATACCTTATCAAAAGAATCTTTAATCTCTTGGACAGGGAAACTTTTTGGAGAGGGCAAGCCACCTGCAAATGAGATCACTTTTGGTTGTTCTGTTACTTTTAGAATTTCACGAATTACTGAACTACTTAACCCTTGAGCAGCTGTTGAAAATGTATAAGTATCCATTTATTTACCTACTATTTAAGTACCTGCTTTTTTCCAAGCAGTGTACCAATAAAAAAACAAAACCATGAGGCAATCAGACACACCCCACCAATAGGGGTGATCATGCCAACCCTTGGGGAGTCTAGCAAAACAATGGTATATAGACTTCCCGAAAAAATGAGCATTCCGATCATCGAAAAAATGGAAGCCCAACGGTATGCACGAGGGCAGATTTTGTCTGCTAACGCTGCAAATATTAAGAGTGCCATTCCATGTAAGAACTGATACTCAACGGCAGTATGCCAAATATCTATATAATAGGTTGCTTTTTCAGGATTGACAAGGTGTTTCAACCCATGTGCCCCAAAGGCACCTAATGCGACCCCCAATCCTAGAACCAAAGATCCAAAAGCAACAAAAAAACGACTCAAGATTATCTCTCCCTTTGGTTCGTAAAAAACAAAACGCGATGGGTATGCATCGCGTTCGTTTCAATCTCTCTATTCTTTACACACGACTGCGATATTCGTTAGTACGCGTATCAATCTCAATCTTGTCGCCAATATTGCAGAATAAAGGTACTTGTAATTCAAAACCTGTGTTGATTTTGGCAGGCTTCATTACTTTACCAGATGTATCACCTTTTACAGCAGGTTCTGTATAAGTGATCTCGCGAACAATGATCGTTGGCATTTCAACAGAGATCGCACGACCTTCGTAGAATACCACTTCAACTGTCATCCCTTCTTCTAGGAAATTCAATGCATCGCCCATGCTATCAGCTTCTACTTCATACTGATTGTACTCTTCATCCATAAAGACATACATAGGATCGGCAAAGTATGAGTATGAACATTCTTTCTTATCTAAAACGATCACATCAAACTTTTCATCTGCTTTAAATACTGTTTCACTGCCTGAACCAGTCAAAAGGTTTTTAAATTTTACTTTTACAACTGCCGCGTTACGACCAGATTTATTGTATTCTGCTTTTTGGACAACCAATGGCTGACCATCAACCATGGCTACATTACCCACACGCAATTCCTGAGCGGTTTTCATTTAAATAAGCTCCAAGATAAAATATTTAAATAACAAAAAAAAGGATTTTACCATAAAACAAAGGTTTATAGGTTTTTCAAGAAGGATTCTCAGCCTCTTTTATCCCAACCAAACTGTTTAATCAAAATGCTGATAATCCACCACTACCTATGCTTTGGCCACTACCTCACGCCTTGACCACTACCCTTATCTATTTTCAACCATGGCCAACATTAATCAAGATCGGCTTGTTTACAGTTTTTTTTCGGATAAGGGCGTTTCGTCTTTCGCTTGTTTACGGCTTTTTAGTCCGACATCATTAACGTTGGACATTCATTACATGCCCGAATAAACAGGTCCCTCACCACCTTGAGGTGCTTTCCAAGTGATGTTTTGACTCGGATCCTTAATATCACAGGTTTTACAATGCACACAATTTTGTGCATTAATTTGTAATTGTTTACCATCAGGGGTATCAATAAACTCATAAACCCCTGCAGGACAGAAACGTTCCTCTGGACCATGATAAACCGCCCAATTAACCGTAATCGCTTTAGCAGGATCACTTAACACCAAGTGCACAGGCTCATTATCATCGTGATGCGTATTGGACAAAAATACAGAACTCGGACGATCAAAACTTAATACGCCATCGGGTTTAGGATATTGGATAGGCTGGCATTGTGAAGCGGGCAATAAACTTTCATAGTCCGCTTTTTTATTGTGAATGGTCCAAGGCATATTGCCTTTTAACAACCACTGTTCCACGCCTGTCATCAAAACGCCCACTGTACGCCCTTTTTTGAACCATTGTTTAAAATTTCGTGCTTTATTCAACTCTGTATAAAGCCATGATTGTTTAAAGGCCTGTGTAAAATCCGTTAAATCCTCATGCTCACGATTTTCACTCAATGCTTTGGCAATCGACTCTGCAGCTAACATACCTGTTTTAATCGCTGCGTGACTACCTTTAATGCGTGAAACATTTAAAAACCCTGCTTCACAGCCCACCAACAAACCGCCAGGGAACGTCGTTTTAGGCAATGATAATAAACCACCTGCTGTAATAGCTCTCGCACCATACGATAGGCGTTTACCTCCTTTTAACAGCTCAGCAATTTTAGGATGTGTTTTATATCGCTGAAACTCTTCAAACGGCGATAACCATGTATTCTTATAATCCAAGCCTACGACCAAACCAATGGCTAACTTATTGTCTTTAAGATGGTAGATAAATCCACCTCCATAGGTGTCGCTATCCAAGGGCCAACCTGCTGTATGAATCACCTTGCCTGCTTCTGATTGTTGTGCAGGTATTTCCCAAAGTTCTTTAATGCCAATACTGTATGTTTGAGGATCGCTGTCTTTGTCTAATGAAAATTTTTGGATTAATTCTTTACCAAGCTGACCTCTTGAACCCTCGGCAAAAACAGTATATTTAGCTAATAAATTCATACCAGGTTGGTACATAGACGTAGGATTACCAGCCTTATCCAGCCCCATATCTCCTGTACCGACACCGATCACTTTATCGCCATCATAAAGCACTTGAGTTGCTGCAAATCCTGGAAAAACATCGACCCCCAAGGCTTCAGCTTGTTCTCCCAACCACTTAACTAACTCACCCAAACGCACAATATAATTGCCGTGATTTTTAAAACAGGCGGGCAAGAAAAACGATGGAGTCGCCTTACAACCATGCTGACTTAAAAAATAAAACTCATCTTCTTTTACTGGAGTATTTAATGGAGCCGACTTTTCTTGGTAATCAGGAATTAGTTCTGACAAGGCTTTGGGGTCCATAATTGCACCAGACAATATATGTGCACCAACCTCAGATGCCTTTTCCAATACGCAAACATTGATGTCTGCATTTATTTGTTTTAAACGAATCGCTGTTGCTAAGCCTGCAGGACCTGCACCGACAACAACCACATCATATTCCATCGACTCACGTTGAGACATGGAAACACTCCTTAAATAATAATTAAACAACCTTTTATTTTAACAAACCCATCTTCAATCCTCTTGATCTTTGAAGATTTACCAGTTTTTTCGATAAACAAAATTATGCTTCGACAACGACTTTGTTTAGATCAGAAACACCATTTCATCCCGATCCACACCTAATCATCATCCTACCAAACCCTCTCCCACGTTCTCCTCATCCTCATAAAACCCGCTGCACACCTACTCATCATCCATTCACATCATCCTACTAAACCCTCTCCCACATTCTTCTTATCCTCACAAAATCCGCTTCTCACGTAATCATCATCCATTCACCACCCTACTAACCCTCTCCCACATTCTTCTTATCCTCACAAAATCCGCTTCACACCTACTTTTCAGAAAACACCTTTTGACCTCATTCACCTTTATTCGATTTTCAACCTCTTTGATAAAATCCCTCTCACACTGGTACTACTTTTTTTAAGTTAGAATATTAATTTTCCCTTGTTTTCTTTCATCAGCACTCATGAAAAAATTATTAACGACTATCGTATTGTCCTTGTGTGGCACTTTTTCTCAAGCTAACTCACTACTTGAACATTTTCCTCAAGCGACAATATCCGTTTATGCTATCAATTTGGAAAAAGACAAAGAGCTCATCTCCATTTCTCCTTACAGTCATTTACACGGTGCATCCACTTTAAAAATTATTACCGCCTTGCACGCAGCACGTACTTTTTCGCCTGACTATCGTTTTCAAACGACTGCTTACGCCTCTCGAAAACCCAGAAATGGCGTATTAAGCACGAGTTTAACGGTGGAATTTGTCGGCGATCCCAGTCTCAAAACTGAACAATTACAAAGACTAGCAAAAAAAATTCGTGAAGCAGGTATTGAAAAAATAACAGGCAATCTCATCATTAATGTCAATCGATATTCAGGCCATGATCGAGCCAAAGCATGGAATTTTTCTGATAGAGGTATTTGTTTTGCAGGTGGCAATAGTGCGGCTCAAGTCAATTACAATTGTGTCACCGCGACTTTACGGCCTAATAAAAAAATAGGTGAATTGGCTACTTTTGAGACCAAAGACGAGATTGTTCAGGTCACCAATAAAGTTCGCATCGCTCCTAAAGATTCATATGAGAAATGTGAACTTAATTATTCAAATGATATTGGTTTATCCTTTACTTTGTCTGGTTGTTTAATCCCTAGCAAACATCCTGTTTATCTTAATCTTGCGGTCCCTGATGGCAATCTTTATACCGCACATGTTTTAGCAAACGCTTTAAAAAACGAAGGCATTTCGTTTAGAAGTATTAAAATTCAAGAAACGCCTTTACCCCCGAATTTACTGACTATCGCTTCAATCAAAGGAGCAAAAATCAGCACATTAATTCAACAGATGCTGGCCAATTCAGACAATCATATTGCTGAACAATTATTTCGCAATATCGCTTATGCTCAAACCAAATACTCGGTTAACTACACTATCGCTACGCATATCGAAAAAGCCTTTATGGACTCTTTGAATCTTGATACGGTAAAAGTAGATGGTAGCGGTTTAAGTTACCACAACCGAACAACGGCTTATGATTTAGTAAACGTTATGAAAGCCATTAATCTTGAAGATTCACGCATTCATTTACTTCATCTTTTCCCCACTGCCAAACAGGGTACATTGGCCAGTCATAAGGCTTTTCAAGACTATCCTGATTTAATCGGCAAAACAGGATCCATCTATGGTGCAAATTGTTTTGTAGGCCAGTTCAAAAATAAAGATGGTGATACGATTATTTTTGCTTATTTGATCAATAATCGTTTGATGAAAAACAAACAAGAATTGGAAAACTTTGAACGTGATCTGCTCACACAGTTAAACAACGTTGAAAATCAGGAATAAGGCGGGTTTCAGGATATCAAACTAAACTCGCCACTGATAAAAAAACTTTGAACGCGATCTTCTCACACAGTTAAACAACATTGAAAATCAGGAATGAGGCGGGTTTCAGGATATCGAACTAAACTCGCCACTGATGAAAAAACTTTGAACGTGATCTACTCACACAGCTAAACAACATTGAAAATCAGGAATGAGTCGGGTTTCAGGATGTTTGATTCTTATTATATTGAATCGAACAAACATCCATTCACACTCGCCCATATTATCAGCCATACAAATATAACGCCATTCAAGCATTAATCTAATGTATAAAAGGCTGCATCCATATCACTAATCTGATGAGGCGTTTTCCACTTGGGTTCACGTAAGTCTTTAAACACTTCTTTTTCAACACCCAATAATTTTGCAAAAATCGCCATACGAACAGGAATACCATTATCCGTTTGTCTAAAAATAGCCAATCGTTCATCTGCATTCAGATCGGTACTAAGATCGTTGGTTCCAGGGGCACTATCACGAGGTAATGGGTGCATGATAATCGTGTCAGGCGAAGCAATTAAATTAACTAATTCAAGATTAATTTGGTATTCAGGGATGACTTCATCCAAAGACTCTCCTGTCAAACGTTCTTTTTGAATACGCGTTGCATAAATCACATCGATCTTACCGAGCACATCTTTGGGATGATGGGCCACCGCTACTTCATGACCTCTTTCTTTTAACAACTCGATGTATTCTGGCGGAATTGACAAAGCAGGAGGCGACACAAAGGTAAATTTAATCTTTTGGTACAAAGATAACAACTTCGTCAAACTGTGTACGGTTCTACCATATTTAAGGTCACCAAAAAACACGATATGACAACCATCGATCATTTTGCCCAAACGTGAAAATTCTTTTTCAATCGTATAAGTATCCAATAAAGCTTGCGTAGGATGTTCTCCCGGACCATCTCCAGCGTTAATAACAGGAATATTGGTCACTTGAGCAAACTGTGCTACAGACCCTTTTTCGGGATGACGAATCACCATCGCATCCACATAACCGCTTATCACGCGACTGGTATCATAAATCGTCTCGCCCTTTGCCATCGATGAAAATGTAAAACCCGTTGTACTGGAGACCGATCCGCCTAATCGACAAAACGCGGCATTAAAACTGACTCGGGTACGTGTACTGGCTTCAAAAAATAAGGCTGCCATCACAGCCCCCTCCAATACACGCGTCACCTTTTGTCGTTTAGCAATCGGTTCTAAATTTTTCGCTAACGTCAATAATTCATGAACATCTGATAAAGATAATTGATCAACTGAAAGTAAGTGTTTCATGTAGTCACCTTATTTAAATTTTTTCAAAGGATCTCTGCGAGTAAACCATCCTACCAATAGTATTTCAAACAACACAAAAACACTATTGATAAAAAGATAATCTTTCCAATTAGAACTGCCAACGGTCGATAATAACGTCATGATCGATAAGGTCACTGCCCCCAATATCCATGCGGGAAAAGGCAAATACATCATGATCCCTACGCCCACAAAAGCCAATATAAATAATATCGCCGCACTTTTAAACATCGTTTGTAATAAATATAATATCCATTGATCGACAGGCACAGCCATCTGCGGATTACTCGTATTCACGATTATCAGAGCCAGTATCGAGGTAATCAATAAGGCTAAAAACAAGCCTCCCAGACATTTATAATAAAGTTTAATATAGTTCATTTTTATAAAATCTGACTCAAGAATAATTTCGTACGTTCGTTTTGAGGGCGTTCAAAAAACTCATCAGGCGTGTTCTGTTCAATAATCTCCCCTCTATCCATAAAGATCACGCGATCAGCCACACTTCTAGCAAAGCCCATTTCATGCGTCACGCACAACATCGTCATGCCTTCTTTCGCTAAATCTTCCATCACATCTAGAACTTCTTTGACCATTTCGGGATCTAGTGCAGAAGTAGGTTCATCAAATAACATAATTTTAGGCATCATACACAAGGAACGAGCAATCGCCACCCTTTGTTGTTGGCCTCCTGATAACTGTTTAGGAAATTTGTGAGCTTGGTCAGCGATTTTTACACGCTCCAAATACTTCATGGCGATCGCTTGAGCTTCTGCTTTATTCTTTTTCAACACCCAGATAGGACCCAAGGTCAAGTTATCTAACACACTTAAATGAGGAAAAAGATTGAAATGTTGAAAGACCATTCCAACGTCTTTACGGATATTTTCAATGTGTTTGAGATTATTATCCAATGGAATACCATCCACTATAATCTCACCCTCTTGGTGAGTTTCTAGGTGATTGATACAACGAATAAGCGTGGATTTGCCTGATCCTGATGGACCGCAAATAATAATTTTTTCACCTTGGGAAACTTCTAGATTAATATCTTTTAATGCATGAAATTTCCCGTACCACTTATTCAAGTTTTTAATACTTATCATCGACTTTTCCATTTACTTTTGTGCCTTATGTCCACGATCCAAGCGATTTTCAAGTGATTGTGAGTACTTTGACATCACATAACAAAATGCAAAATAAATTATTGAGATGAAAATATAAGCCTCAATACTACTGCCTTGCCAATTCGGGTCAGACAAAGCAGCCCGTGTGGCTTGGGTCAAATCATACACACCGATAATCACCACTAAAGACGTATCTTTAAAAATACTAATAAAGATACTCACTAATGGCGGAATCACAACAGCCAAGGCCTGAGGCATAATCACCAATCGCATTTTTTGCCAATAACTCAAGCCCAATGACTCAGCCCCTTCATACTGACCTTTAGGAATAGATTGCAAGCCTCCACGTACCACTTCTGCCACATAAGCGGCCGCGAACATCACAATTGCAATTAACGCTCTTAGCAATTTATCTATCGAGACACCCTCTGGCAAAAATAATGGCAACATGACCGATGCCATAAACAACATACTAATGAGTGGCACACCTCGAATTAACTCAATATACGATACAGATAGTACCTTGATGATCGGCATTTCTGATCGTCTGCCTAACGCCAATACTATCCCTAATGGAAATGCAAATATAATGCCAAACGTAGAGAGAATCAGCGTCAAAGGCAATCCTCCCCAAAGATCATTAGGCACATAACTGAGTCCTAATACACCGCCCCACATCAACACGCCAACGATTAACAAGCCCACCGTCCACAAAATAAGGAGATGTCGTAATGAGGACCAAACCTTTTGCCAAGCACTCAACCCGATCAATGCTAATAAGATCACGCTTGCTATCAAAGGACGCCACTGTTCTGCGTAAGGATAAAGTCCAAATAAAATCAAACGATATTGGTGTGAGATAAATGCCCAGCACGCGCCGCCTTGCTTACATGCTGCGTTATTAGCAGCTTGCCAAGTCGCCTTAGCAATCGCCCATTCATATACAGCAGGTATCGCCAAAAGCAACAACCACACCAATAAGAACGTTAAAAACATATTTAAAGGCGAAGAAAATAAATGCTGACGCATCCAATAACGAACTCCAGAAGCCTCTTTTGGAGCGTTTCTCGCAGGTTTAAAAGCAAATGGTTCTGACATTATCGCTCCACCAACTCAATACGTTTGTTATACCAATTCATCAATAACGATATGGCCAAACTTACCGTTAAATAAGTCGCCATAATAATCATCACGGTTTCAATCGCTTGGCCAGTTTGGTTCATAATCGTATTAACAACGGCCACAATATCAGGGTAACCTACGGCGATGGCCAATGAACTATTTTTGACAAAATTAAGATATGTGCTAGTCAAAGGCGGAATAATCACTCTCAATGACAAAGGCAGAATGACTAATCTCAACACCCATCTGGTTTTTAAACCGATAGACTGAGCAGCTTCCCACTGTCCCTTATCAATACTACTGATTCCCGAACGAACAATTTCAGCGATCAAGCCTGTTGTGTAAACCACTAAACCTAGTAATAAGGCGGTTAATTCTGGGGTAACCACCCATCCACCGACGAAATTAAATCGTTCACGATGAGGTAATTCCCAATGTAAATCCGTACCAGAGAAGTAATAAGTCAACACAGGCAAAGCACATAATATCACCAGATTTATCCAAACCGTTGGTAATAATTTACCTGTTTTATTTTGGTGTTTTTTCGATATTCCTGCCACCACCCAGCACGCCAACACGGCTATTACCAAGGCCACGCATACTGGAATTAGCGATCCTCCTGATAAAGAAGGGAGATACAAACCACGATTCGATAAAAATATGGCATTTGAAATAGACCAAGCTTGACGAATCGAAGGTAAGGTCTCAATGATAATGACATACCAAAAGAACAGCTGAATAATCAGGGGAATATTCCTGACCACTTCTACATAAATCGAAGCTAATTTTGCCAAAAGAAAATTCTTAGATAATCGTGCTAATCCTAATAAAACCCCAAAAATCGTGGATAACACAATACCTAGAACAGAGACTTTGATGGTATTTAACAACCCCACCACAATCGCTTTACGATAAGTATCGGAGGGCTGAAAATCAATGACTGACTCACCAATCGCAAATCCTGCCTCTTGGTCTAAAAATCCAAATCCTGTTGCAATTCGCCTAGAACTCAAGTTATGCAATGTGTTATCTACTAAATACCATACCCCTAATGCAACGGCTATCAGCACTATTATCTGATACACCCATGCACGAACTTTAGGGTTTTGCCAAGAAAAATTTTTACCAGACATCCTCTAGTCCATATCATATAGAATTCAAGATATACCTCTGATCTTTTTATCAACGATCTTTTTTGAAACTAAGGCATATGCTTTCTTATATCACCAACTATAATACTTGAAAACTACAGTTTACTACACAAGTTAGCCAATTCAAGCTAAACTTATGGGTTAAAAAGTGACAACTTTAAGGAAGCGATGGTATGAAACCTACTTTTATTTCCGAAACGACAAAATTACTGAACGAATTCAAAAAAACACATCCTGAAACCGAACAAGCACAGCAAGCTGGTCGTGCTCGTCTTTGGGACAAAAAAATCGATCCTGAACAACAAAAAGAATTTAAAGAAGCTAAGGTTAACCAAAAACCTTACGTTTACTACAACAAATAGGATTACTTGTGTCTTCCGTACAAGACGAGTTATTTAAAGTTCCTGATTCCACCCCCGATACGGTTGATTCCGTTGCTTTTGGCCGAATCAATGGCGAACCTTTATTTAACATTCCTCACGACCTGTATATTCCGCCTGACGCGTTAGAAATTTTTTTAGAAGCCTTTGAGGGACCTCTAGATTTATTGCTTTATCTGATTCGCAAACAAGGTTTCGATATTTTGACCATCCCCATGGCAGAAGTAACGGATCAATACCTCAAGTATGTCTATCAGATTCGCGAGCATAACTTAGAATTAGCCGCTGATTACTTACTGATGGCGGCCCAACTTATCGATATCAAAGCTCGCATGTTACTGCCACGTGAAAAAACGGTTGGCGAAGAAGAGGAAGACGATCCTAGAGCTGATATTATTCGCCGTTTGTTAGAATACGAGCAAATGAAATTAGCCGCCCAACAATTAAACGAACTACCCCAATTAGGTAGAGACTATCAGAAAGCCAGTGCCTTTATGGATCTGGAAGCGGTGGAACGTTTACCTCAAGTGAATGCTGAGGATCTCAAGCAAACTTGGTTAGAGATTATTAAACGTGCTCAGTTAAACAAAAAACACCAAATTACTCGAGAACAATTATCGGTACGCGAGCATATGAGTCAGATTTTAAGAAAACTCAGTCAAGTCAAATTCATTGAGTTTTCAGAGTTATTTATGGATCAGATTCGTGAGGGGGCCCCTGTTGCCGTGGTCGTCGTTCATTTTATTGCCATGTTAGAACTGGCCAAAGAATCTTTATTAAATATCACTCAAGCTCAGGCATACGCCCCTATTTACGTACGTCTTGCGTATCATTCACACGCCACGACAACAAATCTTGAATTGGTTTAGGCAACCCTATCGTCTCTAATGCATCCCAATCCAGATATTTAAAATGAGGTTTATCCTCTTTTGAGAGAGTTTGGAGATAATCATACGCAACTGACTCCGACAGCCTATTTTCCGTAGGATTAGAAAAATAAAAGGGACGAATTAATAAGGTGTAATGGCTAAATTTATGTGTCAATTCTGCCATCTTTTGCAAGACCGCATCACCAGAAAAACTAGCTTGTACAAAGGCTTTCATTTGTGATGCTTGTTCAAACTCAGGCAAAGACCATAACCCTCCCCATATACCCGAACTTTTTCGTTTTTCCAACAACACCGAATGCCCCGTATCGACAATCAACATATACACTTCTTTCAAAGGCACTGTTTTCTTGGGTTTTGGGGTCGGTAACGATGTTTGCTGATTATTTAAATGAGCATAACAACTTTCTTTAAACGGACAAGTTAAGCATTTTGGTTTGGTCCGAGTGCAAATGGTCGCACCTAAATCCATCAACCCTTGTGTATAAGCTGGCATATCAAAATCATCAGGTAGATTATCGACATTCTCCCAAGCCTGTTGCCACAATACTTTTTCAAAGTGGCGATCATATCCTTTAATGCCGTAATAACGAGCAAATACCCTTTTGACATTGCCATCCATAATAGGAGTATGTTTAGAAAAGCAAAACGAAGCAATGGCGTGTGCGGTGGACAAACCAATACCTGGCAAGGATACTAAATCATCAATGTTTTCTGGAAATATCCCGCCAAATCTGCTGACGACTTCTTGGGCTGCTCGATGTAAGTTTCTTGCTCTGGCATAGTATCCCAGCCCTGCCCAAAGGCTTAAAACCTCATCCTCTTTTGCTTGTGCGAGTAACTGAACACGAGGAAATTTTTTGATAAATCGCTCATAGTAAGGTATGACGGTACTGACTTGTGTTTGCTGTAACATAATTTCTGACAACCACACTTTATAAGGATCTTGAGTACCTTGCCAAGGCAAACCATGACGACCAAATACTTTCTGCCAGTTCACTAATTCTTGTGCAAACATAGATAAATAGTAATAAGAGTTGCGTCGTTTTTTATCAGACGCAGGTCAAAAACATCCACTCACGCTAAATACTTCGCTTGATCTGGTTAACTTGTAACTGCACTTCTTTGGTTCTCAGCAAAGTATTTTCCAACACCTGATCCAAACGGTTTTTCAAAACAGGTCGCCATAAAAATACCTGATGTTCATCACTAAAATCAGGCTCATTATCCGCAAAGCCATAACCTATTTCGGTCAACAGATGCCATTCAAAATAACGCAATGCTTGATTATTCTTGCCCTCAGCTAGCAATTGCAAGGTATTCGTATAATACTCAAATAAATTAGCATGCGGATCTTCTTTTGCCAGCAATCTTAAAATCAACTCATTACAATACCACGCTGACATCAAATTTGCCGTATCGATAGGGATAAATCCAGCCGTCTTAACGGATAATAGCGTATGTAGTTCGCTTGTACCTTTCCAGCTAATATGCAATGGCGTAAATGAGTGAAGAATATCATGGTAAACAGAATACGCCTGTTTGGCACCTTTCGCTACAATGGTAACCAAGCCACTTTCTTTTGTAAATACATTGGCAATCACTGAACGTTCTTTCCAAGCAATGGCATGAAGCATAAAACCAATATCATGCGTATGTTGCTTTTTACTCATATCCTAGTTCTCGTAATGCACTTTCCCGTTCGGACCATCCTTTTCTAACCTTTATATATACTTCCAAATAAACAGGCATCTCTAAAAGTTTGGCAATATCTTGTCGGGCTTCAGTAGCGATTCGTTTCATATGAATACCACCTGTACCCAATAAAATCGGCTTGTGGCTTTCTCGTTCGACAATCACACACGCCGCAATACGAACCCCTTTTGGTGTTTCTTCCCACTGTTCAATCGTCACGGTACAAGCATATGGCAACTCATCCCCTACCAAACGAAATATCTTTTCACGAATAATTTCTGATGCGATGAATCGAACAGAACGATCGGTTAAAGAATCCTCATCAAACATAAAGTCTGAGACGGGTAATAATTTTCGTATTTCATCTAATAAAACGGAAAGCTGTACCTGTTTAACCGCACTAACAGGGACAACTGCTGCGTAGGGATATTTTTCTAATAAGTCAGTGGTAAATGCAAATAATGAATTCTTGTCTTTCAATGCATCGACTTTACTTAACACCAGAATCACTGGTTTTTGTGCATGTTTCGGCAATAAATCTTTAACTTCTTCATCCGCTTTTGACCATTTACCTGCTTCTACGACATGCACGATAACATCTACATCGGACAAAGTCTGGGTGACCACACGATTCATCATTTTATTCATGGCACCTGCATGACGTGTTTGGAAACCTGGCGTATCCACAAATACAAACTGAGCCTGATCATCCGTTAACACTGCGTTAATACGATGACGCGTTGTTTGTGCTTTTCTAGAAACGATAGAAATCTTACTTCCAATTAGGGCGTTCGTTAAGGTCGATTTACCGACATTAGGTCGCCCTACCATGGCGATATATCCACACTTTTTCATGATTCATCCCTTTGGGCAACCGATACAGGTAGTGTTAACTGCTTCACTTTTCGTAACGATTTGCTTGGTTTTTTATTTTTGAGCATTTCTTTAGCCATTTGATACGCCTTATCTGCAGCAACTTGTTCTGCAATCCGTTTAGACGAACCACTA
Source organism: Basilea psittacipulmonis DSM 24701 (assembly GCF_000743945.1). Taxonomy (NCBI): domain Bacteria; kingdom Pseudomonadati; phylum Pseudomonadota; class Betaproteobacteria; order Burkholderiales; family Alcaligenaceae; genus Basilea; species Basilea psittacipulmonis. The sequence continues at coordinate 1,803,054 of NZ_CP009238.1, forward strand.
CCCTCTGTGTAGATACTTAATTCATCAATCTTGCAGGAAACTTCAAAGGTCTGATCATGGGGTTCTCCATAGTTACGAATCACCTCGTATTTAGGCAAGGTTCCTCGTAAAAAGGTCTGTGTCATTTCTTGTAACAGACTCTTCTTGTCTTTTCCAACATGATCCATATCGACAGATTTGATATACGTGTCAAACAAACGTTTAATCAGCTGATACGCCACATAGACATCACCTGCATCTAAATAAACACCGCCAATAATAGCCTCAACGGTATCAGCTAAAATAGAAGCTCGTTTAAAGCCACCACTTTTTAGCTCCCCCTCGCCTAAAATCACAAAATTAGGGAGATCTAAGTCATGGGCGATCTTCACCAAAGTTTCTTGTCTGACTAAAGTTGAACGCACACGAGTTAGATCACCCTCTGGGTGTTGAGGCATGAGCTGATACAAAATATCCGCCATCACAAAACTTAAAATGGAGTCTCCTAAAAACTCTAATCTTTCGTTATTATTACCACCATAACTACGATGGGATAAAGCACGTCTTAATAGTGCTTTATCCTGGAATTCGTAGCCTAATTTTGTTTCCAGTATATCCAGTCTCATCTTAGTCAAATGTTCCTATTCGTTTAAAATTACCTTTTAAGTTCATCATAATAAAGTAAGCTTTACCCGCCACATTCTTATCGGGTACAAAGCCCCAAAAACGACTATCTTCGCTATTATCTCGATCATCTCCCATCACAAAATAATGTCCCTCTGGTACCTTACATTCAAAATCATTTCCCGAGAAAGTACAATTTTCTGCGTAAGGAAAATCAGGGTGTTCAGGCAATTTAGAGGTAAATGCTGGGATCTGTAACGTTAAATAAGAAGTACCATCTTCCAAATATTCTCGATATTGGTAAGCGGGCACATTCCCCATTGAACGCATTTGTTCAGGATTAATATAAGGCCCCAAGTACTCTTGACGCAAAGGTTTACCATTAATAATCAACTGTTTTTTATGATACGCTACCGTGTCTCCTGGTTCACCAATGACGCGTTTGATAAAAATCGTTGACCAATCTTTAGGGTATCTAAAAATAATCACATCCCCACGTTTAGGTGAACTAACAGGAATCACTTTTGTATTCAATACGGGTAAACGGAACCCATAACTAAAATGCTCGACTAGCACCATATCGCCTACTTCTAGTGTAGGCAACATCGAAGCCGAGGGAATACGGAAAGGTTCTGCCAAAATAAAACGGCATACAAACAAGAATACAAAAACACTCGTCCAGCCATAAGCAAAATTAACGATGCCACGACGATCTTTTTCTTCTTGATGACGCCATTTTTTCCAGCCGATGATTCTCACCACCAAACAAAAAATCGTTCCAAAGAAAATAACAATAGACAGTACATCAACCCAACTCATTACTTATCCTCAACTTGCAAAATTGCCAAGAAAGCCTCTTGCGGAATCTCTACGCTACCGACTTGTTTCATGCGTTTTTTACCCGCTTTTTGCTTCTCTAATAATTTTTTCTTACGCGTAATATCGCCACCATAACATTTTGCCAAGACATTTTTACGCAAGGCTTTTACGTTTTCACGGGCAATAATCTCGGCACCAATCGCTGCTTGAATCGCGACATCATACATTTGGCGAGGAATGAGTCCTCTCATCTTAGCCGCCACTTCACGCCCACGATAACGAGCATTTGAGCGGTGAACAATCATAGACAATGCATCTACTTTGTCACCGTTAATCAACATATCCACTCGCACAACATCTGCTGAACGATACTCGATAAATTCATAATCCATCGATGCATAGCCACGAGACACAGATTTCAACTTATCAAAGAAATCAAGCACAATCTCTGACAAAGGAATTTCATACGTCAAATGTACTTGCAATCCATGATAGGACATATTTGTCTGGATACCGCGTTTGTTATTACACAACGTCATCACCGCCCCAACGTATTCTTGAGGCATAAACAACGTCACACGCATAATCGGTTCACGAATATCTCGAATCTGTCCCGCTTCTGGCATACGTGAGGGACTATCCACCATTTGAACGGTACCATCCGACTTTTCCACTTCATAGACAACAGAAGGGGCCGTCGTAATCAGGTCCATATCAAACTCACGCTCTAAACGTTCTTGGACAATCTCCATATGCAATAGTCCCAAGAACCCGCATCTAAAGCCAAACCCTAAAGCTTGAGAGACTTCAGGTTCAAACATCAACGCGGCATCGTTTAGACGTAACTTTTCTAAAGAATCACGCAACTGATCGTATTCACTACTTTCTACGGGATATAAGCCTGCAAACACTTGAGGCTTCACTTCTCTAAAACCTGGCAAAGGCTCCGCTGCTTGTCGGTTTGCTAACGTAATCGTATCACCGACCTTTGCGTATTCAAGCTCTTTGATTCCTGTGATCACAAAACCTACCTCGCCCGTATTTAATACGTCACATGGCGTAGATTTCGGCGTAAACATCCCTAATTGTTCGCATAAGTGAGAACGTCCTGTTGCCATAAAGTGTAGTTTGTCTTTCACTCTCATGCAGCCATTTACTACTCTTACCAACATCACCACCCCCACGTAATTATCAAACCATGAGTCGATAATAAGGGCTTGCAACGGTGCATCGGGGTCACCCTTGGGTGCAGGGACTTTGTGAACAATATCTTCTAAGATCTCATCAATACCCATCCCTGTTTTAGCACTGGCATGCACCGCTTCACTGGCATCAATTCCAATCACATCTTCAATCTCGGTACGTGCATTTTCAGGATCTGCACTGGGTAAATCCATTTTATTTAATACAGGAATCACCTCAACACCCAAATCAATCGCCGTATAACAGTTAGCAACCGTTTGGGCTTCAACACCTTGCGAGGCATCCACAACCAATAAAGCTCCCTCACAAGCCGACAAGGAACGCGAAACCTCATATGAAAAGTCCACATGTCCTGGGGTATCGATTAAATTCAAATGATAAATCTTGCCATCCTTTGCTTGATATTGCAAAGAAGCGGTTTGGGCCTTAATCGTGATACCTCTTTCACGCTCAAGGTCCATAGAATCTAGTACTTGGGCACTCATCTCACGATCTTGTAACCCACCACATCGTTGGATCAAACGATCCGCCAAAGTGGATTTCCCATGATCAATGTGGGCAATAATAGAAAAGTTACGAATATTTTCTTGCATATTTTTCTAAAAAATATTTATTTTTTGATGGCTTAAATTTTAAACGCTTTTACCATTTAATATTCAGTATTCATGGTGTTTTCATAAATAAAAAAGAGTCCAGAAATATCTGAACCCTTTTTATTTAGGTGAGGTGATGATTATTCTGTATCTAAAATCAACCAGAACGTGTTTTTATCTCTTGTGACCATCACTGCAAGCTCTTTGCCTTTGTAGCTCTTAGCGAACTTGGCCACATCATCCACTGATTTAATCGGTTGCTGACCTAATACCAAGATAATATCGCCTTTTCGTAAGCCTTGCAATGCGGCCAACTCAGATGTTTCAGACACGATGACACCTGTATCGCCCTCATCTTTAGGCAAAGATGAAACTGAAAAACCTAGTTTTTCCTGTACATCAAGTTTCTTGTCTTCACCTTTGGCCACTTTGTCGTTTTTATCTTGAGAAGATCCGATGGTTATATTCAAGCTCACTTCTTTGCCTAAACGCCAAACCACTATCGCGACTTTTGACCCAGGTTTAGTCATCCCTACCAGACGAGGCAAATCAGAGTATTTTGTGATGTCTTTGCCATCATATTTGATGATCACATCACCGTTTTTAATCCCTGCTTTTTCGGCTGGAGAATCAGGAAATACGCTTGCTACCATGGCACCTCTAGATTTTTCTAGACCGATCGCTTTGGCCACTTTATCGCTGACATCACTTATCTGAACGCCGATCTGTCCACGATTCACTTTGCCCGTAGATTTCAATTGTTGAACAATCTTCATGGCTTCATCGATAGGAATAGATAAAGAAATGCCTTGATAACCGCCACTGCGTGTGATGATCGCGGAGTTCACGCCCACTACTTCACCAGCCATATTGATCAATGGACCGCCTGAATTACCTGGGTTAATCGCCACATCTGTTTGGATAAAGGGTAGGTATGCCCCTGCATCACGATTGATGGCACTGACAATACCTGCTGTAGCGGTTGTGTCCAAATCAAAAGGTGAACCAATCGCTAACACCCATTGTCCTTTTTTCAACTTACTTGAATCACCAATTTTCAAAAATGGGAATTTTTGGCCATCAATTTTTAATACAGCGATATCTGTTCGTTCATCTTGTCCGATCACTTTGGCCGTATATTCTTTGTCTTCTACGGTAACCGTGATTTTATCGGCATCGTCAATCACATGGTTATTCGTAATGATATAACCATCTTCTGAAATCAAGAATCCAGAACCCACGCCACTTGGCACGCTACGTTCTTTTTTCGGTGAATCTGGCTTTTTGTTCAACTTACCGCCACGTCCACGTTCCCAATGATCATCATTAAACCCAAAGAAAAAGTTAAATAAATCATCTGGGTCGTCAAAAGGCGAGAACGAGGGATTATCACCAAAACTATAGAATCCATCTCTGTATGAGACTTTACGCGTCGTGCGAATATTAACCACCGCTTTTTCAGTTTTCTCAATGACCGACGTAAAATCGGGCAAAGCAACACTAGGAACGGTCACGCTGGGTGCCACATCATCAGCCCACGAGGGAGTGGGAGCGATAAAGCACATAGCAATGGCACTAGATAAAAGGATTTTTTTCAAAGGGTTTTTCTTCATATACAACTCACTATGATTAAAGATTTCAAAGGGGAAATTAAAAATCTTTTATTTTCTGCTATCAGGGGTATATTTCGCACTGTTTACAATCTTCTCCAAGACCTCATTAGAGACACCACCAACGGCAGTCACCCAATACTGATCTACTCGTTTGCGAGAAATATTAAACACACCAATTTTCATTTCATCTTTAGGTGGCAACTTGATTTCGTTTGATTGGATTTTTTGCATAAAAATCGAAATCGTAGTCATCCCATCTGATAGTAGAAGATGTTGTGAACCGCCTGGTCTAGGTGAATTCTCAAAAATCGAGAACCCTGCAGGCACTTTAATACGCCAGACCGAATCGCCGTAACTGTCAATAATTTCTTTCTTGCGTTCATCACTCAACGGTTTTGGCATTGATTTTTTGTCAACAGGCGGTGGTGCAGAGGTACCTGGCCCCATTGCATCAGGTGGAGGACCTTTAGGTAATAAGGCGACTGGCAAGGAAATCTGCACATCGCCGTCTTCGCCGACTTGGGTCGTGATGGTAACGGGTGCAGGACTACTCAACGGTTCAACCGACATTCTTTCTTGACGAACATTATCGTAAACATCTTTTAAATCACGATTAGGAATGTTTTTGTTAATCGACAAGCTTGTAAACATAACTTGTTCAATCATACTACCATCCACACTCATTCGCTTAAATTTCAACAACAACTGATGTTTAGGTTCGACACAAATATTAAAATAATTTCTATCTTCAAAAACAGGTTTGATGTTATACGACACACAGTCCACCCCTGCCACACGATCCTTGGCATTAGGGTCTGTCTCTATCTGGTAATATTTGCTAATGTTTTTAGGATCAGAGACCAAAATACGAGGAAATTGGTTAGGTCTGGGCGGGATTTTCGCGGTACGTTCTTTGGCATCGGTAATCACGCAGTACAACTGATCATTACGTCTCAAGAACTCACGTTTACGACCGTCTAGAACTTGGGCATATTCTTTAATACCCTCACCATCCACAATATGAACGACTTTAGTTGACGTCACTCTTGGGCCACTTTGCCATGTGTAAACACCGCTATAATCAGTGTGTTCCGCCGCTTTTTGGACCCCAATCAAAAACTTCGCCAACTCATCATTCAGGGCGTTAATATTTACTTTTTCAAAATCAGTGAGGTTTTTGGTATCAAAACTTGGTTTTCCAATGACCAATAACTCATCAGGCAAAGGCATGGTATTGGCACTTAACACACTACTACCTAACATGCCCAAACCCAAGACAAGCCATCTTGCTGCTGTCATACTACTTCACCCCATCCATTAGCCGTCAAATGCGTTAGGATTACTGCCTACCGCCTGATAGTGTTCTTTAAGATATTCTTGGTAATCTTGTTGCTGACGTTTAATCGCCTCATCAGAAGCTCTTTCCGTGCTAGCCACGATACGATCATTCAAACTATCACGTTCTGGCCAAGCAAAATACATAATGCCACCCACGACAAACGCGGTCGCAAAGGCCCCCACCGCTCTTTTCAACCAAACATGACGCGGTACAAAAGCTTTCGGTTCTTTTGCGATTCTATCGTGAACGCTAGCGACAAACTCAAGCGTATCCAAACATTTCATACTCGGGTCTTTGACCAACTGATCAATCATCAGATAAGTTCGCCAAACCTCTTGACCTTCTTGACTACAGAGTTTATCAAAGCTGATCTTTGGCTCTTCACCATCTATAAAAGCAGATATTTTTTCAGCATCTGCATCACGTTTAAACTCTATGTGCATATGACTTACCTAATTTTATAATCAACCAAATGTTGAATATGCTGAGCAATACTTTCTCTTGCTCTGAATATTCTTGAACGGACAGTACCAATGGGCGTTTGGGTTACTTCGGCAATATCCTCATAACTTAATTCATCCCTTGTTCTAAGCAAAAAAGCCGTACGCAGATGTTCTGGCAAGGCTTCTATCGCCTTATTCATCTCGGCCACTAATTCTTCATGAATCAGCTCAGACTCGGGTGTCCTTTCATCTATATGACTCTCGTCTTCCGTAAAAGTTTCATCTTCTGGTCCAATGACATCAGAAGTAAGTTGAAAATTTTGTTGTTTCAGCCATGTCTTGGCTGTATTGACCGCAATTCGATATAGCCAAGTATAAAAATTACTATCGCCTCGAAAATTGGGAATAAAACGGTAAGCTTTGAAAAAAACCTCTTGGGCCACCTCTTCTACCACAGCAGGCTGTTTGATCAAACGTGAAATAAGATTCTTAACGCGACTTTGGTACTTAATCACTAATAGATCAAAGGCGCGGTTGTCTCCAGATTGGACTTTTTTGACTAATTCTAAATCGGTATCTATATGTCCCATACCCCTATTTCCTCTTTGCGTTTTTGGGCATCGTACATCGCAAATTCAGCCACTATTCTTAATAAACGCCATTCATCAGCTTGGTAATTCCATCGCCAAAAACTATTCGTCCCTTCTTCATGTCTTATCCAAATAAGCGGTCCCAAACAAAACGACTGTTTGATCATGACTTTTTTAAAATTTCCTTGATGATAAGCATAAAGATGGTAATCGCGACTGATTACCCAGCGATAAAATGGGCATCGACAAAGCAAATAATGCACGAAAATAGTAGTAATAAAAAAAGCACCCATGCCTAACCAATAGCATAACACTAAAGATCCCAGTACGGATGCTTCTATAAATTTACTGATATATAAATGTTCTGGCACGGTCAAACGCCAGATCGGATATTGCGACTGGGTTGACATAGCTAAAAACCTTTATAACTTCTTAACAATCATCGAACCATTTGTGCCACCAAACCCGAATGAATTAGATAAAGCATAATCTATCTTCAAGTTTCTAGCTTCGTTCGCACAATAATCCAGATCACATTCAGGATCTTGGTTAAAGATATTGATAGTTGGTGGAGAAATCTGATGATGAACCGCAAGCGTGGTAAATACGGCTTCAATACCACCAGCAGCTCCCAACAAATGTCCTGTCATGGATTTAGTAGAGTTCACGACTGTTTTATAAGCATGATCGCCTAATGCTAATTTCAAAGCATTTGACTCATTCTTATCTCCCAAAGGAGTCGATGTACCGTGAGCATTCACATACTGAATCTGATCAGCATTAATACCTGCATCACGCAAAGCATTACGAATACCTCTAGCTGGACCATCTGCATTTGGGGCTGTAATATGATGAGCATCTGAACTCATTCCGTAGCCAACAAACTCACCGTAAATACGAGCACCGCGTTTTACCGCATGTTCATATTCTTCTAAAACCAGCACACCTGCACCTTCACCCAATACAAAGCCATCACGATCTTTGTCCCATGGACGAGAAGCTGTCGCTGGATCATCATTTCTACGAGATAAGGCGTGCATAGCAGCAAACCCACCAATTCCCAAAGGAGACACGGTAGATTCTGCACCACCTGCGATCATCACATCTGCATCACCATAAGCAATGAGACGTGCAGCATCGCCAATTGAGTGTAAGCCTGTTGTACATGCCGATACAACAGCATAGCTTGGACCCTTGAGTCCTAAACGGATGCTCAAATGTCCTGAAATCAAATTAATCAAAGAGCCTGGTACAAAATAAGGACTGATACGGCTAGGTCCTTTATTAATGTACATTTCTTCTGTTTGTTCAATACGAGGTAAGCCACCGATACCAGAACTCACGATCGCACCGATGCGTTCTGCATTTTCTTCTGTTACCTCTAAACCAGAATCCGCCCACGCTTGTAAACCAGCTACAATACCATAATGAATAAAGGTATCCATCTGGCGAGCTTCTTTCGGGTTCAGGTATGTTGATACGTCAAAATCTTTCACTTCTCCAGCGATGGTGGTGGTAAAACCTGTCGTATCGAAACGAGTAATGTTCGTAATACCACTACGACCATTAACAATACTATCCCACGCTGTTTCAATCGTATTACCCACAGGGCTAACGATACCTAACCCAGTAATGACAACACGTCTTTGCACTGAGAACTCCTAGGTGAGATTCGTGAGACGAATCGCCTCACGAATCGTTATCTTTGATTACTTTTGGTTTTGAACAATATAGTCGATTGCCTGTTGAACTGTTGTAATTTTTTCAGCTTCTTCATCAGGAATAGGTGTGCCAAATTCATCTTCAAGAGCCATTACCAACTCTACCATATCAAGAGAATCGGCACCCAAATCGTCAAGGAAAGATGAAGTGTTATTCACTTCTGCTTCTTTAACACCTAACTGATTGGCAACAATGTTCTTGACTCGTTGTTCGATGCTTTCCATGTAAATCTCCAATTTAAAGGGATATCCCCTAAAGTAATCGTCATCATGATGACGGTTTTGTTAAACACAAGTAACCTCTTACAGCTACTCTTCTAGGTAAGTGTATTTTATACAATAACGAAAAAAAATGTAACTGTATAAAATACGAAATCAAAAAATTATTCCATGTACATACCACCATTCACATGGATGGTAGCACCTGTGATATAACCTGAAGCTGGGCTTGCTAAAAACGCAACTGCATTAGCCACATCGTCTGGCTGACCTAAACGACCTAAAGGAATCTGGCTTAACAATGCATCTGTTTGTTTTTCGCCTAATGCACGCGTCATATCCGTTTCCACAAAGCCTGGGGCCACGCAGTTAACAGTAATATTACGACTACCTAATTCACGTGCCAAGGCTTTAGTCATCCCTGTCACCCCTGCTTTGGCGGCCGCATAGTTAGCCTGCCCCGGATTGCCGCTTGCTCCCACTACCGAAGTAATGTTGATAATACGGCCTTCGCGTGCTTTCATCATCACTTTTAGCACACCACGACTGAGGCGGAAAATAGAAGTCAAATTCGTTGCGATCACCGCATCCCAGTCTTCATCTTTCATACGCATTGCCAAGTTATCACGCGTAATCCCTGCATTATTTACCAATACATAAGGACCGCCCTCTGTTGCTAACTCAGCTAACAACGCATCACACTCAGCTGCATTCGTGACATCTAACTTAACGCCTTTGCCACCGTAAGGAGCTAATGTTTCAGAAATCGTTTCAGCACCGCTATCTGATGTGGCTGTACCGATGACTTTGGCACCTTGTTGTGCTAAAGCAAGTGCAATGGCTTTACCAATACCACGAGTGGCACCTGTCACCAATGCAATTTTACCTGTTAATGTTGACATATTCGTTTCTCCTAAACGCTTAACGCTTCCAAAGTCGCTTGTAATGACTCTGGATCCGTGATTGATAAAGCCGTCATGCTTGGTTCAATACGTTTCATCAACCCCACTAATACTTTACCTGGACCGCATTCCACCACATGAGTAACTCCTTGGGCGTGTAAATGCTTAATCGTCTCTACCCAACGCACTGGATGCCACGCTTGACGCGATAAAGCATCTACTATCTCCGATGGGCTGGTACTGACACCGACATCAACGTTATTAATAATGGGAACAGTCGGCATATTTACTTGGATGGTGCTCATGAAGTTTTCTAAAATTTTACCTACTGGTTCCAATAAACGTGAGTGAAATGGTGCCGATACAGGCAATAATAACGCACGTTTTGCACCTGCCGCTTTAGCGAGTTCACAAGCACGTTCCACGGCTGTTTTATGTCCTGCAATCACCACTTGAGACGGTGCATTAAAGTTCACCGCCTGAACCACATCACCCTCTGCTGCTTTTGAGCAAACATCTATGACGGTCTCATCATCTAGACCAATAATCGCCGCCATCGCACCTACTCCTACTGGTACTTGGGCTTGCATCGCGTCAGCACGCACACGTACCAAACGCACGGCATCCTCTAGTTTAAAGGTTCCCGCAGCGGTCAAAGCAGAATACTCACCCAAGCTGTGACCCGCCATGCAATCAGGCTGACGACCGCCTTTTGCCAAATAAGCACGATACATCGCCACACTGGCTGCCAACATCGCAGGTTGTGTATTCGTCGTTAAATTCAAATCTTCAGCAGGGCCGTTTTTAATCAATCCTGATAAATCTTGTGATAAAGCCTGATCTGCTAGCTGCATCACTTCCTTAACCTGTTCATTATCAGACCAAGCATCTAACATACCAACGGTTTGTGAACCTTGTCCAGGAAATAAAAAAGCAAGTTTCATATTCATTACCTCAAAACATTCATTACATGCGAACTAACACAGAACCCCAAGTAAAGCCACCACCGACACCTTGTAATAATAGCAATTGGCCCTCTTTAATATCGCCAGCACGCACCGCTGTATCCAATGCTAAAGGTACGGATGCCGCCGAGGTATTTGCATGACGACTTACCGTAACGACGATATGGGATTCATCCAGTCCAAGCTTCTTACCTAATGATTGCATAATACGGATATTGGCTTGATGAGGTACGAGCCAGTCCAATGCATCAAAAGGCAGTCCTGCTTTTTCAAAAACTTTTACAGCCGATTTTTCTAAATTTGTGACAGCTTGTTTGAAAACAGCCTGTCCATCCATTTGGACGTAAGGATTACCTTCAATCTGTCCATTTGCAATATGCCCTGTTGTATGCAAAATGCCATTTAGGCTACCATCTGCTCCTAAATCGGTCGCAATGATTCCCGCCTCTTCACTGGCTTTTAGCACAACGGCACCTGATCCATCACCAAACAGCACACATGTGCGTCTATCAGACCAATCTAGAATACGTGAAAAAACTTCGGCACCAATTACCAACACGCATTTTGCTTCACCACAACGAATGGCGTTATTAGCAACAGACAAAGCGTAAACAAAGCCACTACAGACGGCTTGCACGTCAAAAGCAGGGCCTTTTATGCCTAATTTACTTTGGACCATACAAGCTGTGCTTGGAAAGGTGTTATCAGGTGTTGTGGTTGCTACCACGACTAAATCAATCTCTTGAGGGGAAATGTTTGCACGTTCTAAAGCGTTTCTTGCCGCTGCACTGGCTAAATCAGAAGAAAGCTCTCCCTCTTCTGCAATATATCGTTGTTTAATACCTGTGCGAGTGTAAATCCATTCATCCGATGTTTCCACACCCAATTTCGCTAAGCGTTCGGCAAGATCATCATTTGTAACGACATTCTTGGGAAGATAGCTCCCTGTGCCAATAATCTTTGCAAAGACCATCGTGACCTCCTAAACTTTCTGCTCTTTTAATGTTTCTACTTTCTCGCCATTATGAGCAACATCATCACGAGTACTAATTTCATTTAAAACGGAACCGATTTGGTCCAACATCTTGTGGCTAGCGGCCTCAATAGCATTATCCAAAGCACAGGAAAAAGAAAAAATATCCGCTGAACCATGGCTTTTAACGACAATACCATTTAGACCTAATAGCATAGCACCATTATAACTGCGATTGTCTAAACGTTTACGCAAACGACTAATGACGCCCATTGAAAAAAGAGCGGCCAGCTTACTCCACCAACCTCTCTTATATTCTTCTTTTAGAGTGGAGGCAATCAAACGTACCGCCCCCTCTACCGCTTTTAAAACCGAATTTCCAACGAAACCGTCACAGACCACGACATCTACCTTACCAGTAAAAATGTCGTTACCCTCTACAAACCCCACAAAGTTAAGACCACTTTGGCGCAATAACTCTGCCGCGTTTTTCACCGTTTCGCCGCCTTTAATCTCTTCAGTACCTACGTTTAGCAAACCAACCGTAGGATTTTCTAGGCCATCGACTGCTTTACTTTTAGCCACACCCATAATTGCAAACTGCAATAAATGCGTGGCCGTGCAATCTATGTTAGCACCTAAATCCAATACATTTGTCTTACCACCTAGTTTTTGGGGTAATCCAGTACAGATAGCAGGACGATCAATGCCGTTTAACGTTTTTAGAACATAACGAGCGACCGCCATCAATGCCCCTGTGTTGCCTGCAGACACGCAAGCAAGGGCCTTACCTTCTTTTACAAGGTTCAAAGCCACTCGCATAGATGAGTCACGACGACGACGCAAAGCCACTTCCACCGTATCATCCATCGCCACCACCTCGGAAGCATGAATGATCTCAAAACGCTCTAAAACATCTTGTGGTTGTGAAGATAACGCAGCAGTAATAAGCTGACTATCTCCAACCGCTAAAAATTTAACTTGGGGGCGAAGCTTAGCCACCTTTACCGCTGCTGGAATGGTAACCGATAAACCGTGGTCACCACCCATGCAGTCAATCGCTATAGGGATCACCATAAAAGGCGCCTATGTCCTAATTACTCGTCGTTCTTAGTTTTAAGAACTTTACGTCCGCGATAAAAACCATTTGGGCTAATGTGATGAGGAAGATGTACCTCACCTGTTGTTTTTTCAATCGCTGTAGCAGGTGCCGTTAAATGATCGTGTGAACGGTGCATACCACGTTTAGAAGGGGTTTTCTTATTCTGTTGAACAGCCATTTTAATGACTCCAAAAAATAAATGTTTATCAAAAGCCTAATGCAATTTTAAATTCTTCAAAACTGCAAAAGGCGAAGTTTTCTCATCTGATGAAGCTTCATCAGAACCCGAATCTTGCTCAACCGAGCAATCTTCATGCTTTGGAACATAAGGCAAAGATAAAATCACTTCATCTTCAATCAGTTCCAACAAATCCAATCGAGTGCTTGATAAGATTTTATCACTAAAGAAAGACTGTTCTTTTTCATTTTGAACTTCTTCCCAAATTGATTCAATCGAATCATCACCCAAATCTTCAGGTTTTGATACCAATTCTAGGACGGTCGTACTTTCCAAATCAAAGTCAAACGGTTGTGTACAACGCTGGCAAACCAACAATACCACACTACTGACTGATAAAGTCAAAAAAGACTTTCCAACATTATCGGTATGACCTCTTACAGACCATGTCACCATAATGTCCTGACCATCTCGCTGCTGCGGGACTTCCAGATCGCGTACCACTCGTTCCAAATTTTTTATAGGAAACGAACCACTTAGGCTTTTCTCTTTTCGAGCAAAATCCAAGCTATCAATTATCAAATCATTGTGCTTAATCATCTTTAACCAACATGCCTAATAAACTCGTTAAGCTCGTGGCTTTCAGTTTTACGTTAACAACAAACGATTATCGTCTCAAAACCGAAAATTCTTTGAGCTGCTAAAATTATCAGCCCATATTAATGGTAAACTGTGTATATTACCCTAAATTCATATAGTAAGTCAATGAAACACTTCCATTTGATATTAGCTTCTTCCTCAAAATACCGACAAGAGATGCTTAAACGTCTCGGGCTGCCCTTTACAGCCATCAGCCCTGATATTGATGAAACACGCCACCAACAAGAGTCTCCACAGGATCTTGCACTACGTTTGTCCTACGAAAAAGCATGTGCCATTGCCCAAACACACCCAGATGCCATCGTTATAGGCTCTGATCAGGTCGCTTGTCTTGGCGATGAGGTACTTGGCAAACCTGGAAATTTTGAGACAGCTTTTCAACAACTAAAAGCCCAGTCTAATCAAACGCTCTATTTTCACACGGCTTTAACGGTAATCCATGGATGGCATGTTGCCGAGCATCAGCCTCGCATTGTTTATCGAGAAAACGTACCGACTATTTGTGCGTATCGCGAACTAAGCGACGACGAGATCACTCATTATCTTCATACCGAAAAACCTTTTGATACCGCAGGCAGTGCCAAAGCAGAAAGCTTAGGTATTTCGCTTATGCAGTACATGCGTAGCGATGATCCCACCGCCATTATTGGACTACCTCTGATTGCTTTGTCTCGCATGCTTAGAGATTGTGGCTTAAATCCAACACTACTCGCATCAAAATGAAAACATTACACTTGCTTCCCGTCAGTCTCGGTCAATCACCTTGTAGCTTGTGGTTACCGAGCGATTGTCAAAAACTAGCCAGTCAACTCAAGTTTTTCATCGCTGAAAACGCCAAAACCGCCCGTGCTTATCTCAAAGAAATCGGTACGGTTCACACTATTCGCGATATTACCATCCACGAACTCAATGCCCAAACACCGTTAAACGAGATCAAAACATGGTTACAACAATGCCCTGAGAACGAAATCGGTCTTGTGTCCGAAGCGGGTTGCCCTGCGGTAGCGGATCCTGGTGCCATGGCGGTACGTTTAGCTCATGAAATGAATTGGAAAGTGGTTCCTTGGGTGGGCCCCTCATCCATTCTTCTAGGCCTAATGGCTAGCGGTTTAGACGGACAACGCTTTGCTTTTCACGGATATATTCCCATTGCCCCTGCAGAACGTGCCAAACAGCTTAAACATTGGGAATCGCTTTCCCAAAAACTCTCCCAAACTCAAATTTTTATCGAAACACCTTATAGAAATATGAGCATGATTGACACCCTACTTAAAACACTAAATCCCAATACTCGTCTTTGTTTAGCGTGTCACATCAACACTTCTCAAGAATGGATACGCACACAAACCGTGGCTGCTTGGCGAAAAACGCAAATACCGAACCTTGACAAACAGCCTTGTCTATTCCTATTTCTTGCCTAAAAATCTACAAACAAAAAAAAACGCAGTCCCCTAAATGGGACTGCAAAGCGCTTACAAGGAATCGTTGCTTGACCAAATATAAGTTCGGCGAACTTAACTCCTTTTTCCGACAATATAGGTAGCTTCGCTACTTCTATCTCTTCCCCCTCAGCCTAACTTTAAAAATCAGCTTTATGTTTAGTTATGTTATAACACAACAATTTTGATTTCAAGCCTAAAAGTAATTTCAAAGCAAATTTATTTTAAAGTGTTGTTTATTGACTACTACAATTATTGATTTTTTAACTGATTTCGTATGAAAAAGATATTTTTTAACGATTACGATAAGTTATCATCCAATAAGCATAACGCTAGGCAAACAAGGTTTATATTTTAATATAATAAAAATCATTCTCAAAATAATAACCATCAAAAATTAATGTTTCACACCGTTTGCCAGACATTAACAAAGATGACCTCTTTATCCATAAGAATAAAAAAAGTCGGACACATTTCCTCTCATGTCCGACTTCTTTTTTAAGCCTATTTGCTATGATTTTTTAGTTTCTACCTGAATCAATGGTTCTTTAGAAATCACCACAGCAGGCGGTCTTGGGCGACCAAACGTAGGGGTCGGCAAGACAACTTCTTTTACCAGTTCAGGATTAGTCTCCACCCACTCTAAGCCTACTTCTGCAACGGTTTGGCTAAGCGTTTGACGCATTGTTTCCATTGACACAGAAGAAGGTTGGGCATCACTGACTTGAGACCTTACGGGTTCAACTGTTTCCACAGGCACATCGACCTCAGCTTGAGATACCGTCAGTTTTTCTGAATCCTCACTTACTACCTGTTCCTGTGGTTCAAGCACCTTGTCTGGCGATGTAACAGGTTCATCTACCAAGACCGTTTCCGTCTGTACAGGCGACTCTGGCATCACCACAGGCTCCACAGGTTCTACTGGCGATTCATTCACCGCTACAGGTTCTACTGGCGGTTCATTCACCGCTACAGGTTCAGCCTGTGCCGACGATTCATCAACCACTATCTCAGTGGCCACTGAACGGTCCGCAGGCGATTCTGATGCCACCTGTTCAGTATCTTGATGAGTCAAGGCTTCCTCTTGGGGCTTAAATTTAGACTTTTTGTCCTTTTTAACCTTTGGCTCCCAAGTATCATCGGCCGACAAATCAATCACTATCGGTTCTTGATTCTGATGTTCATCTACGTAATGTTGAATCGCATGCAATTCATCGTTGCTCAAAATATTCATCGCTGCACCCGCCTCTTCCTTGCGGTTATTACGACGTCTGTTGCGACGCATATTGTTAGCACGTCTTTCTGTTTTTCGTTCTGTCGCCACTTCTGATGAAACGGGTGGCGTTTTTTCATCCAACAACGACTCCATCGGTTCTTGAGACACTTTTAATTCGGTTGGTTCCGATGGTTTCTCAGCTGGAACAGATTTGTTATTCTGTTTAGGTTTCGCATTACGATTACGTCTAGGATCCGCTTTTTTAGCCGTTTCAGCAATTTCTTGAGGAGATAATTGCACTGGCTTTTCTTCAGAACGACGTTGTTGACGTTTACGTGTGTTCACATTCTTTTTCGCACCATTACGATTCGATTGCTGATTCTTCACACGTTTTTTAGATGTTTTCTTCGCTTGAGAACCTGTCACCCACGCCCAGAAACGAGCCAATAAACCTGGTTTATTAGCCTTTTTCAATTTGGCACGTTCTTTATCAGAAATCTGAGGAGGAGGTTGGTCATGATTGACTTGCTTAATAATCGCCTCAGTTTTCACTAACTGCTTAGGTTCTGCACCTTCCCATTTTACGTGGGTGTCAGGCTGTGGCACCATATTAGGCGTAATCGTTGGTTCATCCAATCGACTGTCATCATAACGCAAACGTTCAATGATATGATGAGGCGTTTCCAAATACTTATTCGGCAACAACACGATCTGGGTCTGATAACGTGATTCCATCTTAACCAGATCCATGCGTTTTTCATTTACTAAGAAAGTAGCCACCTCTACAGGTACTTGAGCGTGAATAGCAGCCGTATTTTCTTTCATCGCCTCTTCTTGCAGTAAACGCAAGACATTCAAAGCACTAGATTCTACATCGCGAATCACCCCTGTACCTGTACAACGAGGACAAGTAATATGTGAGCCCTCACTTAACGAGGGACGTAGGCGTTGACGCGATAATTCCATCAAACCAAAACGAGAGATTTTGCCCATTTGAACCCTTGCACGGTCCACACGCAAGGCATCTCTTAGGCACTGTTCAATCGCTCTTTGGTTACGTGCTTCCAACATATCGATAAAATCGATAACGATCAAACCACCCAAGTCTCTTAATCTTAGCTGTCTAGCGACCTCTTCAGCTGCCTCCAAGTTCGTTCTCAAAGCGGTTTCTTCAATATCACCACCTCGAGTTGAACGGGCAGAGTTCACATCAACGGCCACCAACGCTTCGGTATGATCAATCACGATCGATCCACCTGAAGGAAGCTGTACATGACGAGAATACGCCGTTTCTATCTGATGCTCAATCTGGAATCTGGAGAACAAAGGCACTTCATCATAGTAACGTTTCACTCTAGAGAGATTATCTGGCATCACATCTTTCATGAACGCCAACACCTGAGATGTAATCTCATCTGTATCAATCAAAATCTCACTAATATCAGGTGAAAAATAATCTCTGATCGCACGAATCACTAAGCTTGATTCTTGGTAAATCAAAATCGGTGCTGGGTATTGTTTCGCGGCATTATCGATGGCCGTCCACAACTGAAGCAAATAACGCAAATCCCATTGTAATTCTTCTACCGTACGACCAATCCCTGCCGTACGAGCAATCATACTCATACCTGCTGGCAAATCCAACTGGTCCATCGCTTGGCGCAATTCTGCTCGCTCTTCTCCCTCAATACGGCGAGACACACCGCCTCCGCGAGGATTATTTGGCATTAACACAAGATAGCGACCCGCCAAAGAAATAAAGGTTGTTAACGCAGCCCCTTTATTGCCACGTTCTTCTTTCTCTACTTGGATAATCAGTTCCTGTCCCTCTACAATCGCATCTTGGATACGAGCAGATCGAACATCAACACCCTCTTTAAAATAACTTCTAGAAATTTCTTTGAACGGTAAAAAGCCATGACGATCATGACCATAATTCACAAAACAGGCTTCTAAACTTGGTTCAATTCTGGTGACCACACCTTTGTAGATATTACCTTTTCGTTGTTCTCGTCCTGATGTCTCAATATCAAGATCAATCAGTTTCTGGCCATCTACAATCGCAACACGCAACTCTTCTTGATGGGTTGCGTTAAACAACATACGTTTCATGTTCTACTCCATGGTTCTTTAATATACATTATCAACCGGGAGCTATCGGGATTTGATTATGCTTGAGAAGCACTGTTAGAATTTATCATTCTTATATTCATACCCTTGGGATATTCTTATATATAATTACCATAAAAGCTGTCATCAACAACTTCCAAAAATCTTTTCATCAACTACTGTCTCATTCTCACAATCAACATACCAACACATTATCTCTATTAGGCTGTGAGTAGATGATATGTCCTTCCTACCGCATTAAAACAACATAATAAGACAATGGATAGCTACAAAAAGACATAACTTGCACGTATTTGTTGTTATCAACTTATTTAACAACATCTTTTAGCGTACAATATCGATGGCGGAGCATACTCAACACCATGTCTTTCTAACGGCATACTAATTATAGACTGTTTTTTTATCATGGATAAAGATTCTAAAAAAAATAAATCACAAAATTCTGTGCAACTCTTGACCATCGACGAATCCTCAAATGGACAACGTTTAGATAACTTTTTGATCAAAATCTGTAAAGGTGTACCAAAAAGTCATCTTTACAAAGCGATTAGAAGTGGGCAGGTCAGAGTTAATCGCGGTCGTGCCAAGCAAGAAACACGTCTAAGTCCTGGTGATGTGGTGAGAATACCGCCGTTACGCATGGCCGATAAGTCAGAAACCTATACAAATTGGGTTCCTCAAGCCCATTTCCCCATTGTGTATGAAGATGAGGTGTTATTGGTGATTAACAAACCTGCTGGGGTGGCTGTTCACGGAGGCAGTGGTGTTTCTTTTGGCGTGATAGAACAGATTCGTGCCAGTCGCCCTGATGCCAAGTTTTTAGAACTTGTTCACCGTCTTGACAAAGAAACATCAGGCTTACTGATGATTGCAAAAAAACGTTCTGCACTGGTCACTTTGCAAGACTATATGCGTCATTCACAAGGTAATAAAGAATACCTAGCGTTGGTGAAAGGCGATTGGGTTAATGAACGCCAGCATATTAAACTGCCTTTGTACAAATACCTTACGCCTAGCGGTGAACGTCGTGTTAAGGTGGACAAAGAACAGGGCAAGTATGCTCACACCATTGTTAGCCTACAAGAACGTTATAACGGCCTATGTAGCCTCGTTAAATGTCAAATCAAAACAGGTCGCACCCACCAAATCCGCGTCCACTTAGCTTCTCAACAACATCCCATCATCAATGATGACAAATACGGTGACGAACTGACGAACCAACAGTTTGAACAATTAGGATTCAAACGTATGTTTCTTCACGCCTGCCAATTAGATATTCCGCACCCCGTGACCCAAACACCGCTTCATCTTACCGCCCCCTTACCCGATGAATGCCAACAAATCCTAATAAAAATAAAAACATATATAAAATAAACAGCATCCAGATGGTTGCAAAAGATCCCATGTTTCAATAGAATATCGATGAACATTACTTTGTCAACACCCATACGATATGAGCCGTTTTTCTCTAAATATTCAAAAATTTAACCTTATCTCACCCCGATTACCCGATAGTCAAGCATGGGAAAAATGGGCAAACGATCCGAGCTACCTGAGCGAAGAAGCGATGGCGATCGATGTCTCTTTTTTGCCGCCCATGTTACGCCGACGACTCAGTCCTTTTGCAAGAATATGTTTCAAATCAGCATGGGATATTACGCAAGACCGCTCCTACCCCGTTATTTTTTCTTCAAGCAATGGTGAGATTTCTCGCAACTTTTCACTACTGCATAGTTTAAGCCGACAAGAACCGCTTTCTCCCACCGCGTTTGGGCTATCTGTTCATAACTCCCTTATCGGACAATGGTCTATCATCAAAAAAGATACCAGCGATATGACGGCGATTTCTTGCAAACAGGATGGATTGGAGCATGCGTTTTTGGAAGCCTATTTAATGCTCGAACAAGGCCATCAAACCGTTTTGGTCATCCATGCAGAAGAATCGCCCGATATCTCGATGCCTGATGACTATATGGTTCAAAAATCACCTTTTAGTTATGCTGCGTCTTTTTTATTAGAAAAAGGTGACCAACTACAACTAAGCTTAAACACCTTATCCGATCATGAATCGACCTCTAATCATCAAGGGGTTTTATATAATATCCAACACATACTTCAACATCACAAAAAATGGACGCATACACTTCAAGATTACCGTCGCCAGTGGTTATGGGAGCTAAAGCATGACATCGAAATGGTCGCTTAACAGAGTCTGGAGAAGTATTGCCACCGCGATCGGTTTTTTTACTTTTGGTTTCTTTTCGGTTTTATTAGTCAAAATCTTACTCATCCCTTTTATCTACCGAAAACCATCTTTAAAAAACCAACTAGCCGCCAGACGCTTTATTTCAAAGATTTGGTGGTTCTATATTCATTTTTTAAAATTCATTGGTGCATTAGACTTTAAGTTTATAGGTCAAGAAAAACTGGGAAGACCTGGACAAGTCATTATTTGTAACCACCCCTCTTTACTGGATGTGGTGTTTATGTTTTCCCATATTAAAACTTCAAACTGCGTGGTCAAAGAAAGCCTATCTCGCAATATCTTTTTAAATAGCCCCATTCGTGCCTGTGGCTTTATCCCCAACAACGGTTCGATTGAGATGTTAGACCAATGTGCCTCCATCCTTCAAAATGGAGAATCGTTACTTATCTTTCCCGAAGGCACGCGAACGCAACAAGATGGTAAAATTCAATTTCATAGAGGGGCTTGTGCGATTGCTGTCAGAGGGGCCAAAGTCATTACCCCAGTCGTCATTAAAATGCATCCGCCCGCACTGAAAAAAGGCCAAGCATGGTATAAGGCACCAGAAAAGAAAATCTTCTATGAATTTATAGTGGGAGAGGATATTGATCCGCAAGATTGGCTAAAAGAAAAGCCTATCCCAATTGCGACTCGCAAACTAAACACCTTTTTGGAAAATTATTTTATTGAGGAACTCAAGAAATGAATTCAGATTTAGCATTATCCATTAAACAGCTAATTATTGACACGCTTTCATTAGAAGATATGACCCCCGAAGATATCGACACTGATGCACCATTATTTGGCGATGGACTTGGTTTAGATTCGGTCGATGCTCTAGAATTAGGTTTGGCCATACAGAAAAAATATGGCATCACCATGGATAGTGAATCTCAAAACATCAAAGAAAACTTTTACAGCGTTGCTACCTTAGCTAACTATATCGCTTCACAAAACAAGGAATAAGATCATGACAGAAAATGAAATTTTTAACATCTTAAAAGACGCTTTAGAAAACACTTTTGAAATTGAACCTGAAAAAATCACCTTAAACGCCAATCTTTATGAAGACCTTGAAATCGATAGTATCGATGCGATTGACTTGATGGATCATATCAAACGTGAAACTGGCTATAAATTACAAGTAGAAGATTTTAAATCTGTTAGAACCGTTGAAGACGTTGTTAAAATTGTGCATACGAAACTAAACGCCTCTGCATCTTAGGTATTCACGGGAATGATCGAATGAAAAAAATCATTAATGGGCTTTTGATCATCATCATGATTGCCTATCCGTTTATCCTTTATTTCAATCATTCCCCACTTACCCGACGTGCTTTTTTCCTCGTATTAGCGTGCTTATATTTATCAAAATTTATCGTCGCATTACCCGAGAAACCCTATCGAAACCTTGTTCTTGCTGGATTCTTTTTTCTGATTTTTGCGTTTAATTTGTCCGCTTTGGCCTATTGGTATCCGATTATTATCAGCAGTCTATTGCTGATTATTTTTGCCCAAAGTCTCTGGTCTGAACAAACCGTGATCGAAAAAATCGCTCGTTTCAGACACCCAGACTTACCACCAGAAGCCGTGCATTACACGCGTCAAGTGACCAAGGTATGGATAGGATTTTTTCTTTTTAATATTCTGATTACCGCCATTCTTTTACACACTCATCTAACATGGTGGACCTTATATACTGGTGTTATCGCTTATATTCTCATGGGTATATTATTTATCGGTGAATGGCTTTATAGAAAGTATATTATCAAGGTTTAATTATGTCGCATCTATTGTATCCATCATTTCATCTTGAGCATTTTGAACGTAGCAATCCTCAGTTTTTAAATGGATTACTCTTACTTAGTCAGAAACTATCGTCTTATACCAAAGTCGCTTTATGGTGCCATGACAGCCACCTGTTTACACAAGCATTACTCGCCGCTTGGCATGCAGGTTGTGAGGTTTTACTATTACCTAACTTATCCGAATCCAGCATTCAGTGGAGCCATACCGCAGACTGTTTACTCAGCGATCAAATAATTGAATCCACTATTCCTATCATTCATTTACCTTTTTCAGATAATGAGACGGCTTGCCTGCATTCATCATCAGACAACCCCTCTCAAGCGACACCCACACAGTCACTTTCAGCATCCGCAACGGCACTTCTCAAACCCTTATCACCTGATGCTTCTCTATATTTAAGAACATCAGGATCCAGTGGCGAATCCAAGATCATCAAAAAAACTTTACGTCAGTTTGAGTCAGAATTTCATGCCATCAATGATGTATTAAGCATTCAAAAACATCATTATTTATTAGCCAGCGTTAGTCATCAACATTTATTTGGACTTAGCTTTAAGGTGATGATGTCATTATTCACTGGAGCCGATTGTGTACCTCAACAACTGACTTACCCCGAGTTTTTAGTCGAACAAACGCATTTAAAAAAACGATCTTGCATATGGATTAGCAGTCCCAGTTGTTTAAATCATTTCGAGGCGTTCACTGGTTGGGAGACATTAAAACCCTCGATAGACCTGATTATCTCGTCAGGTGGCCCCTTACCACCCAAAACCGCTAATTTGTTCAAAGAAAACTTAATGCCCATTCAAGAAATATACGGGAGCACGGAAACAGGCGTGATTGCTACTCGCCAATCCGATCAAGCATGGCAACCTTTTCACAGCGTGCATATCGATACCTCATCATCTGATCAAACGGTCATTCAATCCAATTGGACCGACCAAGCACAGGCCATCGGCGATCGGATTCATCTAAAAGAAAATGGACAATTTACCTTAAATGGACGTATGGATAGAGTGATTAAATTAGCCGAAAAACGTGCAAGTTTAGACGAAATCGAACACATTATTAATACCCATTCTTTTGTAAAAGAAACCTTTGTGTTTCCTCATTCTCAGCAAACACGATTAGTAGCAGTGATCGCCCTCACTCAAGATGGCATCCAGTTACTCAGGGACTCAGGCAGACAAAGCGTGGTGACTCACTTACGTGACTTTTTAAATGAAAAACTAGATCCTGTTTTTGTACCCAGATTCTGGCGTTTTACAACTGAATTACCTAAAAACACCCAAAGCAAATTGGATAAAGACGCATTACATCGTTTTATTCATAAACCGAAACAGGTCGAATGGGATGAAGAAATCCATCACGAAAACACCTACACCGCCATCGGCAAAATTCCATTGGATTTACATTATTTTTCTGGGCATTTTGCTCAATTTCCTTTGGTACCTGGCGTTGTGCAGTTGGAATGGGCGATTGAAGCAGCTAAACACTTTGGTTATACCTATCAGATCGATCGCATCGTGAACCTAAAATACCAGCAATTTCTTAGACCCCATGACACCATTAAACTGAGCATGACACATCAGCCTGACAAAAAACAGATACAATTTACGATACAAAGCGTTGATTTACCCGAATCGGTTACTTATTCTTCTGGACGAGTGCATTACAGGGATAGCCATGAATAAATATATCGCATTAATCCCCTACTACAACCACCCAGATACTATTGCAAAGGTCGTTCATCATCTTTTGTCACAGTCATTACCCTGTCTGATTATCGATGATGGTTCTAATGAAGCAGGCCTCAAGGCACTTGAACCACTTAAAGCAATAGATCAAGTCACTATCATGTATCGTGAACAAAACGGTGGCAAAGGTGCCGCAGTGAAAACAGGCCTAGAAAAAGCACAAGCCTTGGGTTACACGCATGCCATTCAAGTCGATGCGGATGCTCAACACAATCTGCAAGATTTAAAAACATTTATTCAATACGCTGATCAACATCCTGATGCCTTGATTCTAGGCCATCCTCAATACGATCACACTGCTCCAAAATCTAGATTATATGGTCGCAAAATCACCAATTTTTGGGTAGCGATTAACACTTGTTCTTTGGACATCAAAGATGCCATGTGCGGGTTTCGACTCTATCCACTTTCCCTTATCAAGCGTTTAAATCTTGCAAAAATAGGGGACAGAATGGAGTTTGATATTGAGATTTTGATTAAACTTCATTGGGAAAAAGCTACTTTTATCTGGGTGCCGACACAAGTAACTTATGAAGAAAACGGTGTTTCTCACTTTAAGGCACTAAAAGATAACTTACTCATTTCATCCATGCACGCTCGTTTATTTTTCACCATGCTTGCCCGCTTAATCACTGGGAAAGGGGTTTAAATGCACTGGTCCAAAAAACAAGAAAGAGGCACGTCCTTATCATTAAAAATTACGGCCTTTTGTCTTCGATACTGCCCTACTTGGTTAATAAAAATTATCGCCATTATCGTGGTCAGTTATTTTTATCTCACCTCGCCCAAAGAGAAAGCTGCCATTGCAACCTATCAACAATACTTGGGTTCGCGACTTTCTCCTAACCCCTTTTTAAAGCGAGGATCTATATTTAAACAATTTATGCGGTTTGCTGATGCCATACAAGATAGGTTTTTGGTCAGACAAGGCAAGATCACTTATGAACAGCTCACCATTGTGGACCCTGATCATATTTATCAAACGATTCGTCAAGGCACAGAAGGTCTTAAAAAAGGCGAAATTCTTATTTGTTCTCATCTGGGGAATGTCGAAATTTGTCGCTTACTTTCTACGCAACAAAACTTTGTTTTAAACATCTTGATACACCAAAAACATGCGGTTAAATTCAATCAGGCCGTTTACCAAGAACAAGGCAATATCAACATGATACAAGTAACAGAACTTGATATGCCCACTATTATCGAACTATCCGAAAGAGTGCAACGTGGCGAATGGGTGGTCATTGCAGGCGATCGTACACCTGTTTTAAGCGAGAAAGTAATTGAATTAGATTTTTTAGGTCATCGTGCTTTATTTCCGCAAGGCCCTTGGATTCTAGCTGGCTTACTCAAAACCAAAGTGAATATGCTGTTCTGTATTAAAAAACAACATGGTTACGAGTTGCAGGTATCTTCTTTAACACCCGTCATCCAATGGAATCATCAAAACAAAGAAGCTGTCATCACTGAGCATGCCCAAAAATTCATCAAAGCATTGGAAGAAAAGTGTCTTGAAGCCCCTTTTGATTGGTTTAACTTTTATTCATTCTGGAAGTAGTAAAATGAGAAAAAGAAGCGATATTTTTACCGAATTAGAAATAAAGATTCCTTTTTTTGATGTAGATAGTCTTCATATCGTTTGGCATGGTAACTACATCAAATACTTTGAAATGGCTAGATGTCAGCTTCTTAGCCTTTTAAACTACGATTACAACATCATGCGAGAAAAAGGTTATATGTGGCCAGTTGTTGGGGTCGAAGTCAAATACATACAGCCTTGTTTATTTGATATGGATGTCGTTATTCGTGCCGATTTAGTGGAATGGGAAAGTAAACTTAAAGTGAACTATTTAGTTTATGACAAAAAAACAGGCACCCGCTTAACCAGAGGCTCAACCACACAAGTTGCTGTGAGTTTAGAGACTCGCGAAATGCAATTTGTGACACCAGAAAGCTGGCAAAACGCCGTTAAACAATACCTAGAGGCTAAAGCATGAAAAAAATCTTTCTCTCTGTTTTGCTGATGATGGCGAATTCACTAGCTTTTGCTCAGCCAATACAGATGGACGCATTAAGTCAAATGCTAAAAAACACTCGTACCGTCAGTGGTGATTTTGAACAAATTCGTCATTTAAAATCGCTTCCTATTCCGATTAAAAGTGCTGGAAATTTTGCGATACAACAGGATAAGGGGCTGTATTGGCATATGTCCTCGCCCATTGAATCCACTCTTCGCGTCACTAAAAATGGGATCGAAGAACTGAGTGCCAATGGTTCTTGGCTACCTGCCTCTAACCAAAGCAAAGAATCCTTATTACTTGATTTATTCAATGGCGATATCGAGTCTTTACGTGAACAATTTAACATGAGCTTAACGGGGACCTCTGAAAACTGGCAATTAAGCCTCACCCCAAAAGGCATCATTCTCAAGCAGATCTTTGATCGAATCGAGATCAAAGGTTCATCTTCGCTAGAATCCGTGCATATTTTTGAACAACAAGGTGATGACACGATTATTTCTTTTTCTAAACAAAAAATTAACCAAGCTCTAAAAGGGGCGGCACTCCATGCTTTGGAATAAAAAAATATTTTTAATCGCCTACCTGATCATTTTAGCGATCTTAGTATCACTTTGTTTCCCCAAAATTCTATCAGGTCAGGCGATTGATACTAACTTATTATCCCTCTTGCCACAATCTCATTACAGCGAGAAAAAAACTCAAGCCATTCATCACATCAACCAACCGCTCAATGAGAGAATCGTTGCACTCGTCGGCAGCCCTAATTCAGAAACATCTGCACAACTCGCTTCTAAACTTGTTTCAACATGGCAAAACAGTCACCTCTTCCAACGCATCGATTGGCAAATAGATGTTCAACAAAACCAGCTCATTCACGATATAGCGTCGTTACGGTTAGCAGGGATTTCCGAACAAAGTATTGACAACGCCCACGATTTTTTTACACGTCGCCTCCAATCCATCACCAATCCATTTACTCCCCATATCGTTCCAATAGATAAAGACTGGTTGGGCTTTTCGCAACAAATCATTCAAAAACTATCTCACCATTCGTATATTGAACTTCACCCCAGCACCAATACCTTGCAAATCCATGATGGCCACTATCATTGGGTGTTGATCACCGCGATACCCATCGCTCGTGGTAAAGCCTTATTAGATGAATTTAATGCGAATGAACAGTGGATCAAAAATAACTCTGGAACCTTACTTTTAAGTGGTGGGCCAATCTACAGTGCAGTCGGACAAACACAGGGTGAACAAGAAAGTTCTTGGATGTCCCTCATCAGTGTCATGGCAGTGATTACCTTGTTGTGGTTTAGTTTTAAAACCATTCGCTTACTCTCACTTTTTATTCCCATCGTATTTAGCTTTATCACTGGATTTTTAGTATGCGTCCTTGTTTTTGGGCAAATACATATCCTGACATTAGTCATCAGCACCAGCTTAATTGGCTTAGTTATCGATTTCCCAATTCACTGGTTAAGCCATGCTTGGCATGAACCTTGGAATGCCGAACGTAGTATGCAAAAAACATGGAAGCCTTTTTTTGTGGCACTACTCACCACATTACTTGGTTATTTCATGTTATGTTGGACACCAATTCCGATTCTTCAAGAAAGTGCGGTCTTCTCAATGGCTACACTTATCACCGCCTTTTTATTCACTTATTTTGTCCTACCTAAATACTTTAGAAACTGGGAACCTAAACGTAGCAATATCCAAACAATCATTTCATCTATTCAAAAAACCATTCATCGTTTTTGGCAGTTTTTTGATGCTCATCGCCTTGCCTCGTATTTAGGGATTATCGCTATTTGCCTAATCTTCCCGCCATCTTTTAAAGATGACATCAGTCACTGGGTTCACCTGCCTGAGTATTGGTTAAACCAAAGTAAATTAATTGCTCAAAAATCAGGCATTAATCCAGCCAGCCAATTCTTTTTAATAACCGCTCCGAATGAAACTGAATTATTGGCTTTGGACAAACAGTTAAGCCAATCACTTGATACGCTTAAAACACAAGGCTTGATTCAAAACTATACCTCACTCAGCCAATGGGTAAATAGCTCACCCACCCAAACACAACTTCGAGAAAAAATCAAACAACTCGTTCAATCACCTGATGCACGCTTGCTTTCCAGCATTGGTATCCCTGATGAGGTATGGAAAAAAGAAGCGGATGATGTTCTTAATTTACCCACACTATCTATCAACGATACACTTAAATATGAATTTGCCCAACGCTGGAAAACGTTATTTTTAGGGCAGATCGATCATCAATACGCATCACTTATTACATTAGATGGGGTATCGCCACAGGCCATATCTTCTTTGAAAAAATTAATTGACCTTAATAAACGTTCAGACACCTCGATAGAATGGGTTGATTACAAGCAAGACATCAATGATGTATTCCATCACGCTCGCACGCAGGCGACGATTTATAAGATTCTTTCTTTGATTCTCGTATTAGTAGTTTTGTGTGTTTGTTTTGGGTTGAGAAATGGGATCAAAATTATTCAAGTCCCTATTTTTGCTTCTTTGCTTACCATTATCTGTTTAAGCGTCGCGTCTGTTCCTATTGGAATTTTTTCTGTCTTTGGACTATTATTAGCCAGCGCTATAGGAGTCGATTATGCCATCTACGCCTTAAATTCAAAAAGCCAATCCCATGGCATTTTATTAGCTTTTTTAACCACATTTTTAACATTTATTCTTTTAGCTTTTAGCGGTACACCGGCGGTTGCACAGTTTGGATTAAGTGTATCCATCGGAGTACTTTGGAACATGGCATTAGCCATTAAATTATCTTATCAACTACAGAGACTATAATGAAAACTGATATTGCTATTATTGGTGCCGGCCCAGCTGGCTCAATCGCTGCAGGGTTACTTAGACAAAAAGGTTATCACGTAACCGTTGTCGAGAAACAAAAATTTCCTCGTTTTTCCATCGGAGAAAGTCTATTACCTCATTGCATGGAATTTATCGAAAAAGCAGGTATGTTGCCCGCAATCAAACAAGCAGGGTTCCAATTTAAAAATGGTGCTGCTTTTACTTGGGGCGATCGTTACACCACGATTAATTTTGAAGATAAATTCACGTCTGGTCCAGGCACGACTTTCCAAGTACAAAGAGCTCGCTTTGATAAAATTTTGATCGATGAAGCCGAAAAAGCAGGTGCTGTCGTACTTTACGAACACGAGGTCACGCATGTCAATACGGATGATGAAAAAGCCACTTTAACGATCAAACCGTTATCATCTCAAACACCTTTTACATTAGAAGCAAAATTTGTGTTGGATGCCAGTGGCTATGGACGTATCTTATCGCGTTTATTTGATTTAGAAACACCGAGCAGCCTACCCGTTAGACATGCTCATTTCACGCATATTGAAGATAATATTCAAGATGATTCTTTTGATCGTAATAAGATTTTGATTTGTACGCATCCCACACAGCGTGATGTTTGGCTATGGTTCATTCCTTTCTCCAATGGTCGTACCTCTATAGGGGTGGTGGGTGAACCCAAGATTTTTGAACAACTGCCTGAACAAACGCCTGAATACATTCTTCGCCATTATGCTGACAGTATTCCAATGCTCAAGAAATTATTGGTTAATGCTAAATGGGATACGCCGTTTTCAACATTAAAAGGTTATTCTGCCAATGTGAAAGCCTTGTATGGCAATCGTTGGGCTTTATTAGGTAATGCAGCTGAGTTCCTTGATCCTGTATTTTCTTCTGGTGTCACAATCGCTATGCACTCAGCCGATCTTGCTGTGGATGCTTTGGATAAAACACTCAAGAATGAAGCTGTTGATTGGGAAAAAGAATTTACAGAACCGTTGATGATTGGTGTAAATGCGTTTAGAACCTATGTGATGGGATGGTATGATTATTCTTTCCAAGATGTGATTTACCAAGAAAATCCTAATCCTGAGATCAAAAAAATGATTAGTGCGATTTTGGCTGGATATGCTTGGGATACGAATAATCCTTTTGTCAAACGCTCTAAAGAAAAGCTCAAGACACTTGCTGAAATTTGTCGTTCAACATCACAACATTCATGAAAGTTATTAAATTTATTTTAATATGTTTAAGTGTGACACTGTTGGTAGCTTGCCAAACAAGCTACCCACGGTTGTTTGATGAAAACCAAACCATCGTCAAACAATATCAAGCACAAAACCTCAACACGCATTTATCATCACTGATTATCGTTCAGTCCTATCAAGGTACTTTTCGAGCCACACAACTAACCCCACTGGGCGTTCCGATCACGCGTCAAATCCTAACTTCTTCAGGTTGGCAAAATGACGGTTTTTTGTATCCGAACCGAAAGGCCTCTTATTTGTTTAGTGCGATTGTTTCATGGCAATTTCCTGATCGGATTCCAGCTCCCTATACCTCGTTGTTAAACACAGGCAAGTGGAGACTTGAAAAGCAGGAAAATTCAGCTATGATATTTATTGACAAAGACAAATGGCTTATACAATTCATAGAGTAATATATGACAGTCTATCTTCATAAACCTAGTGTTATCAGTCCTCTTGGAAGAGGATTAGATGAGCATATCCGCCGTCTTCTCGATGATACAAAAAGCCCCTTATCTTTTAGTCAAGATTGGATCCAAGATAAAAACATTATGGTCGGCAAAGCACCGTATCACCAGCCTTTTCCCGATCACACACCTGATATTCATCGAACCTATAATAATCAGTTATTGTGGAATGCTGTTATCGACATCAAGCCTGAAATTGATGCCTTGATTCAAGAATACGAATCACATCGCATTGGTATTGTTGTAGGAACCACCAATACGGGCATCGAAAACAATATCAAGGCGTTTGATCAATACGAACAACACCAATCTTGGGAGCATTCAGGTTACGTACATGATTTCCAGTTATTGTCTTCGCCTGCAAACTTTTTGTCGCAAATGCTGGAGATAAGTGGCCCATCATACGTGATTTCTACGGCTTGTACATCGAGTGCCAAAGCACTTATCAGTGGCAAAAATCTTATTGAAAGTGGAATTTGTGATGCCGTTATTTGTGCAGGAGTTGATGTCTTATCGCGTCTATCCATCAATGGGTTTCACTCACTAGAAGCCCTATCTAAAGGACAAAATCTTCCTTTTTCCAAAGATAGAGACGGGATTAATATTGGTGAAGCGGCCGTTGTATTTATTTTGTCCAAAAAATCTTCAGGCATGGCATTACTAGGCGATGGAGGCAGTTCTGATGGCTATCATATGTCTTCACCTTGTCCGCAAGCCACAGGTGCGATTTTAGCCATCCAAGAAGCACTAAATAAAGGCCACCTTAACCCCAATGATATCGCTTGGATTAATCTGCATGGCACGGGTACACAACTTAACGATTCTATGGAAAGTCATGCCATTCATGAAATCTTTGGTGACCAAATTCCATGTACAAGCACAAAGTACCAAACAGGCCATACATTAGGGGCAGCTGGTGCATTAGAAGCCGCCTTTGTGTGGGGCGTGATGGATCGCACCTTAAATCCAGAGGGAAAAATTCCCAATCATGTCAGCTGCGAATACGATCCGAATATTGATCAAATTTGTTTGGCTCATCAGCATTATCTTCCTTCAAACCAAGCTAGAATCGGCCTCAGTGCTTCTTTTGCTTTTGGAGGTTCTAATGCCATATTAATCATTGGGGAGCCTCAACATGCTTAATTTACCCATCCGAAATGTCGCCTCATTGCTCCCTCATAGCGTCGATATGGTGCTTATCGATGAAGTCATCGAGTATAGTAAAGACCATTTGATCGCTCGATCCACTGTTCGCCCAGATCATGTTTTTGTCAGAGAGGGACAACTGCCAAGTTTCTTTTGCATTGAAATGATGGCCCAATCCGTCGGTGCATGGGCAGGATGTCAAGCAAAAATAAAAAACGAACCTATCCAATTAGGCTTCCTATTAGGCAGTCGTCAATATCAGATCTTTTTTGATACGATTCCAATGAATTCACTATTGGAATTTGATGTAAAATTATCTACTCAAGATGCAAATGGTTTTGGTATTTTTGATGGTTGTGCTTATCTTATCGAGCCTGATCAGACCAAAACACTGATTGCAACCGCTAGACTTAGTGTCTATAGTCCTAAAACTTCTCAAATAAAGGGAATTTAATATGAAAAAAATCGTTGCTTTATGTGCTGTCAGTGCCGCTATTTTAGCGGGTTGCGGTTCTTTTAATGCTAAAACTGTTCCTTCTAATATCAAAGTAGATAACGTATGCGTTCTTCAACGTGCCAACAGCCCACTTATCGCCCAATACATCTCTGAAAACCTTACTCAGAGAGGCATTAGTAACCATATCGTGAAAACACAAGGAACGTGTAAAAATATCATTTGGTACAATGCCAGAATGAATGGCGACTACCAATACATCACTAAATCAACTACCAGCATCAAAATCAACGACAAACGTGTTGGTACCGTTAAATACAAAAACAGAGATAAAGTGACATCTCTAAAAGATCAGGTCAATAATATTATGACGAATCTTTTAGGTAGAAGATAATCTTTTCTATCAGGCTTCCGTCAATGTGATGGAAGCCATTTATATTTATAAGCATGAACGAACAAAGCATTTTAATTACTGGTTCAAGCCGTGGGATTGGCAAAGCCATTGCGTTAAGACTAGCCCAAGAAGGTTTCAACATTGTTCTACACTGTCGATCTAAGATTCAAGAAGCTGAGTCTGTCAAAAACATGATCCAAGCCCAAGGAGGCCATGCTCGGATTCTACAGTTCGATGTATCAGACCGTGTTACCGCGAAAGAAATACTTGAGCATGATGTACAAGAACATGGTGCTTATTACGGTGTTGTATTAAATGCGGGATTAACTCGCGATAATGCTTTTCCCGCATTAAGTGAACAAGATTGGGATCAGGTGGTTCACACGAATTTAGACGGCTTTTTTAATGTCTTGCATCCTATTATGATGCCGATGATTCGTAGAAGAAAACCAGGAAGAATTGTTTGTATTACATCTGTTTCTGGCCTAATTGGCAATCGTGGACAGGTTAACTATAGTGCCTCAAAAGCAGGTATTATCGGTGCTGCAAAAGCCTTAGCCATAGAATTAGCTAAACGTCAAATTACTGTAAACTGCGTGGCACCTGGCTTAATAGAAACGGATATTATTGACGAGAATGTTCCCGTTGCAGAAATTCTAAAAGCCATTCCGATGAATAAAATGGGTCGTCCTGAAGATGTGGCTCATACCGTTGCATTTTTAGTTTCTGAACAAGCTTCTTACATTACGCGTCAAGTTATTTCTGTTAATGGTGGTTTATGTTAAAACGTGTTGTTGTCACTGGAATGGGCGGTATCACTGCTTTAGGCAAATCTTGGAAAGAAATCCAACCTTATTTTGAACGTGGTGAAAATGCCGTCATTCGTATGGATGACTGGGACCAATACAAGGAATTAACTACACGTTTGGCTGCACCATTAAAACATTACCAACCTCCTCAAGAATGGACCCGAAAACAGTTAAGAAGCCTGGGCCCTGTTTCACAATACTGCGTAGAGTCTGCTCAGATAGCCTTAGCCGATGCTGGTTTACTTGACGATGAAAGCATTAAAGACGGACGCATGGGCGTAGCGAGCGGTTCTTCTGCAGGCAGTCCTCAAGCCATTTGCGATGTGGCTTTATTACTCATCAAAGGCGATTCACCGAACTTTAACGCCAATACTTACGTTCGCATGATGCCTCACACAACGGCAGCGAATGTATCCATTTTCTTTGGTCTCAAAGGCCGAATGATTCCTACTTCTAGTGCTTGCACATCGAGTAGCCAAGCCATTGGTTACGCCTATGAAGCCATCAAGTATGGAAAAATTCCGATGATGTTGGCAGGGGGCGGAGAAGAGCTGTGTGCCAGCGAATCTTATGTCTTTGATGCCTTATACGCCACCAGTTTAAAAAACGATACACCTAAATTAACTCCTAGCCCCTATGATAAAGATCGCGATGGTTTGGTCATTGGCGAGGGGGCAGGTATGTTTGTTTTGGAAGAATACGAACACGCCAAAGCTCGTGGAGCAAAGATTTATGCAGAGATTGTTGGTTTTGGTTCTAACTGTGATGGTACGCATATCACTCGTCCTGAAGCCGATACCATGCACCATTGTATGAAACTCGCTTTAGAAGATGCTCATTTAGATCCAGCTGCTATCGCTTATGTGAATGGACATGGCACTGCAACTGAATTCGGTGATATTGCAGAAACACAAGCCACCTCTCGTCTTTTTGGTTCTCGTATGCCTATCAGTAGCCAAAAGAGTTTCTTGGGTCACACGCTGGGTGCTTGTGGCGTTCTAGAAGCTTGGTTCTCCATCGAGATGATGAATAGTGATTGGTTTGCTCCCACGGCTAATTTAAATCATGTTGACCCACGTTGCGGGGAACTAGATTATTTGCAAAGCGGACGGACCATTCAGGCTGAATACGTGATGACCAATAACTTTGCTTTTGGTGGTGTCAATACCTCACTCGTCTTTAAACGTATGATCTAATGCGGTGTGCCGATAGCATTTATGGACAACGATCCTATTACCCGTGTTATTTTGACTACTTGGCAAGATATCCACGTGCCTAAATGCTATCAGGCAGATCACTGGAAATCCGAACAAGCGACTCCAAAAGACATTCAAACATTATATTTATTACACCAGATTTTTCGTTATTTTCAACTTCCCGAATCGCTTTTAAATAACATCCAAATTCAAGATAATGGTCGCCCCTTTATTCCTAACTCACCAATTGATTTTAATATTAGCCATTCAGGGCCATACCTAGCCATCGCCGTCACTTCCTATCAAGCAGTCGGCGTGGATATTGAATCAAAAAACAAGAATCGATCTTGGTCCGCCCTATTACCTCACATTTTAAATACCCGTGAACAAGCTTATTTACAACCTTCTACAACGATACGCTCATCAACTCGTTCTACTCAACAGGCATTAAGCCATAAAAAGGGGGTTGGTATGACGATTGAAAAACAAGCTTATTCAAAGTGTCCACCCACTTCTCCATCAACCTTTTCTACCCAACAGGAATTAAAACATGAAGAATGGCTTGCTGTGACGATGGATCATGCAGAAAAAGAGGCGGCGAATAAAGAACAAAGCCTTTTTTTATCGCATTGGTGTATTAAAGAATCCATTCTTAAATCTCAAGGCAAAGGCATTGATGAACTCAAGCAAATCAGCGTCTTTCTCCAACAACAGCAATTCCAATCCACTTTCCCCTGCCCTCCTGCATGTTACCTCATTGAGAACGATCAATTTGTTTTAAGCATTGCTTCTCATACCGAGCCACAAATCTTTACTTACCATGGAGACGATCAATGGGAAAAATGTTCATTCTCCATGATCAAACTTCATTCATTTTAACGGTCCCCATAAAACCCAACCACCCAGCTTCACCTCGCACCTCTTTTAACATTTCGCTTAAAATACGACAAAAGAGAGGTGATATTTAGAAACAACTTACTACAGTTTCTAAATTTCTAACAGATAGATAGCGATGGTTGGTTTATTCTTTGTCCTCTTCATCATTAGACAAAACATTATTATCAAAATTCACCGTTTGTGTTTTTGGTCCGACTTGTCCCCAGACTTTTTTCTGATAAGCCTTTATCTCTTCTGCCTGTTTATTTTCTTCTAATGTATTTGGATCTTTAGGGAACATGAAATTAATCACCTCTTCATCCCGATAATAAGCTATATCATTTGGAAAATCACTCATCAAATAGCAACCCGATAAAAGAAATGATAAACCAAATATGACTAACTTTTTCATTGCTTTAGTATATAAAAAATCTTTGAATCCCTGTCTTACCATGATACATAATTATCTTGCAAATAATTTAAGTATTAGTCGATCAAACCAAGATAAACCCTTGCGTTTCTTTTGTTGTTCACGTTGATTTTCTTCAAAAATCGCATTCCAATAATTAATCCAATTCATAATTGGTTGGTCATAGTCAAACTCTTTCATAAAATCATAAGGATCGACATATTCTTCTGATTTAAGTGGTTTGTATTCGATTAATTCTTTGGGGGCAATAGGACTGTCAATGCCTAAATCAAATCCGTGAATAAAGGCGATTTTTGCATATAACAATACCTGTAGCTGTAAATAAAAATCAAACCATACTGTTGTGTCATATACAGCACGTTTGGCTAGTTTAGGTTCTAATAATTTATTTAATGCATCCTTCATTCCATCAACATTTTTATCGCATAAAGCAATATAAAACTCGTGGTCAGTAATCCTGATTCGGTAATGTCGAGCCTTATATTTATCTTGTAAATATAATTGACTTCTGCTTTTTAACAGCTCCCACTCTCCTGATAGTGCTAATAAGGTATTGGCATTAAAATAAGGACGTGGATCATCACTTTCGTAGCGAGTGTCAACAGAAACTATCTCATCTCGATGTTGAATTAAAAATCGAATTAAATCAGGGCTGTCAGACATAATACTGAGAAAGAAATGATCTACGTTAATACCATTGTAGGCCCACTGATAGTCATCTTTTGACAGTAGTAGTAATTTGCCTGCAATATAAGCATGTTTTTTAAATGCTTTTACATCAGCATTAAGTAATAAATCTAAAGAGGATTGGGCAGCATGATAATTACTAATCCTCCTCATTCGCATTAAAGGATTTCCTTCTTTTTCATTAATATAATCTATAGTTTCTTGGAGTGTGCTTATTGGCTTATCTCTTAAAGTTTTTGTTCCTTTGCGTATATCCACATCATAAAGATCAAAATAGCCTTTCCCATATAAATAATTGGCCCAATTTTGGCAGTGTTGTATACTTTCTTCATAACTCATCTTCGTAACACTACCTAAATACACAGTATAATTTTTTGACATAATATTTACTTCCTTACTTATTTTCTTTTATTGGGTATTTTTACGGGAATTAGTTTAATGGTGCCATCACGTTTATCAATGCCTGTGATACTGAAACAGATAAAAATAGTATTATTAAAATCTAATACATATACTTTATATTTCTTATGCAGGTTCTCGTATTATGTTGGTCTTGGGATAAACACCATTTTAAAGGTGGGCTAAAATGATAGCCTAACTCTTCATATAAGCATTTATCAATTAACTCAAATGCCATCTTTAAATAAGAGTTAAATTCTTCAGACTCCTCTTTGTTTTCATGAAATTTAATAAAACCTAGTTGTTCTTCTTTTTCATAAAGATATTTATATCTATCTCCTAGACTTGGAAAAATTTTTCCACTACAAATAGTATATTCTTCACGAGAAAGTTGTTTTCCATCTTTTTCCCAAAAGTCTGTTGCAGGTGGGGAACCAATTGCCCAATAAAAACATCCTGATAATAATAAAGGAAGTAAAAATATAAGTTTTTTCATTACTCATTATCCTCTTGTAAAACATTATTACTAAAATTTATAGTTTTTATTATCGGCCCGATTTGTCCCCAGAGTTTTTCAGATAATGTTGTACTCGTCTCTCCCACACCAATACATCTGCAATATTACTCCGAAAAAAAATCTCTTCTTATGTAATCTCTATAAGCTTTGCATATTTCAGGCCTGTTAGCACAATACAATATAGGATGTTTTACTTTATATACATAGCCCATTTCGTATAAACATTTTCCTAAAGGAGGGTAGGTTTTATCAAAGTTTCCTGTCCTTATAACTTCCTCAGTGTCGACAACTATACCCATGACTTCAAATATAGCTTTGTCGTCACAAAATCTAAAATCTTCATTAGTTACTTCTTCCTCGGTTTCTGCATCAACCCAACTAGCATAGCTATATATCTCAAAAGGTTCTCTATAAAGAAACGGAAAGCATCCTGTTAAAAGAAATGATATGACAATGATGACTAACTTTTTCATTGCTTACTCTCCCTCACTATTAGGATTAACTTCATTGAAAACTCGAACTCCTTTTGAATCAGGGTACATATTCATAAGAATTTCTTTGACCTTATGCATTGCTTGCCTACTTTTTTCATCACCTGGATAATACACATACTTCAAATTATTAATGTTCTGATTAGCTTCAGAATGTGCATCGAATACAGACAAGTTGCCTCGATTAGGTTTGGCATTGGGGTTGTCTCCTATCATACCATATCCCAAGTTTCTTAAAAGAGGCAATCCTTCGTAAACAAAATCGCCCTTAATGCCATGATATAGCGTTTTAACCTTTTTAAATAAGGTTCTGGATTGTTTATCGATTTCAATCGAAGGATAGGATCCACCTAAATGTAAATACTCTACATTAGTGTTATCATATCTTTGTCCAAGATAAGCTGACCAATTCAGCATATTTTTATTACCTGACTCTTCGGCTTGTGCGGTAGAGGTAATCAACTCACCTTTTAGGTTGGTATGCTGATTAACATTCACTTGATAGCCCTCATCGCCTGCAAATAGTCCTGATTACTTTTAAACACCTTAAAGATTTAGATTATCCTCATCAAAAACATGATTCTGGACTTATTGGCAATTTATCGGATACAAGTATCCGACCTTTTTATAAATTGATTATTTTCTATATTTGTTCCATTTTTTACAAGTTCTCTCAAATCTATAACAATATTTCCAACTAGCATTAAACCTATATCCTTTTTGATATAAACAAGCCCCCTCAAGATTCCCAACTTTCTCTTGATCATCTGGATTAGCAGCTATTTCTAATCCACCTACAACTTTTGTTTCAAATGGTGCTAATGCTTGAGCATAACATTCTCTAACAGTATCTCCAGAAGGAGAAGTATTATTATTTTGATGAACCCATATATCCTCATTCCAAAATGAAGAATACGGCGGATACCAAACCCAGAGACAACCACTTACGCAACAGGCTAAATATAAAATAGTAATTTTTTTTATCATTTGTCATCTCCAACAATATTGAACTTTCTGATTCCATCTTGATGAGTTTTGTTTAAAATATCTAAAGTGTTTTTCCATTTTTCAGCAGATTTTTCATTATTTTCATCATAAACAAACTTCAAATTATTAATATTCTGGTTGGCTTCAGAATGTGCTTCTAATGTAGATAAGTCTGCTCGATTGGGCTTGGCATTTGGGTTATTCCCTATCATACCTAGCCCCAAGTTTCTTAAAAGAGGCAATCCTTCGTAAACAAAATCGCCCTTAACGCCATGATATAGCGTTTTAACCTTTTTAAATAAGGTTCTGGATTGTTTATCGATTTCAATCGAAGGATAGGATCCACCTAAATGTAAATACTCTACATTAGTGTTATCATATCTTTGTCCAAGATAAGCTGACCAATTCAGCATATTTTTATTACCTGACACCCCTAAACTATGAGCCACGTTTTTTAGCGTATACTCTGGCTCTCCATGCAATCTTGCATAAGCATTATATTCATCTAATTTTTTTGCAATTTGAGCATGATCTCTCGTCGCATTAGATGCTCCGAATATTGCTGGCATGTTTGCCCAAGCTCTAAAACGTTCAAAACCAGTAAATAAAAATTCACTTAATATTCCCGCACTGCCTCGATTAAGGATTACGGCTGTATCATTAATAGAGGCTAAATCATCATCATATAAAATAGCAGTGCTAACTTTCTGTACTCTTGTTAAATTCAACATACCTGCGGTGGAAACCTTACTTAATAGCGCAGCTTGTTCTTTGGTTAACCGTTCTTCACTATACAGTATCCGTTTAAGTTCTTGGGAGTTATCTTTATCGTAATCTAAGCAAGACATATGATTACAATTTGTGGTTTTAGGTTGAATAGTAAATAGAGAGTCTTCATTTTTCTCCATTTTGTAGTAAATTTCATCACCTTGATTGTTGAAATTATTCACAAACTCAGTTGCAGTGTTTAAATCACGTTCTAAATTCGAGCGAATGGTCTGGATATCTGCTTTTTCAACTGATTGATGAAGATTAATCTTAGGAAGATTTTGTAAACTTTCTTCAACACTTTTACCTGTAAGAGCCAATTGTTTTTCCGCATCACGTATCTTGATGTGCTCCGTATTGATTGAACTAGTGGTGATACCGTTTTGACTACCTTTATCGCTAACTTGTCCGAGTAATGCAGTTGCAATGCCTTTGGTAACTCCCCAATTGCCTTGGTTTGCAATACCTGCAACACCGCTATATTCTACTTTAGCAGAACCATCTTTAGCATTTTCTCCGATGGGTTGTAGTTTCTTGCCGTCAATTTCTTTTGGTGCAGTACCTCCACTTATGGTAACCCCGCCACTTAATCCAAAACCTTTTGCAGAATAACTGCTATGGTTTTGAATATCAGAATAAGAGAGCGTTCCCGTCTCAAAACGGTTCTTACCTGACTCTTCGGCTTGTGCGGTAGAGGTAATTAACGCTCCTTTTAAATCTGTGTGGTTATGTACATCAATTTGATAGCCCTCATCGCCTGCAAATAAGCCAGATTGTTCTTGTACGCTGGCGTAATCTGCTTTCATTTTTGATTGATTAAAGCTGGCTGAACCAGAGAAACCATAACCAACTGTCACTTGTCCGCTGACGTTCATTTGTTTACTTTCATAACGCATGGTATCTTGTAAGCTGGCTATATTAAGGTTATCTGCGTTAAGGACAATGCTTTTACCTTGTACTTGAGCACCACGAATAGATGTGTCACCGCCACTTTGAATGAGAGTTTGACTCGCTTTATCGCCGACATGACTGTTACGCCAAGTGACTTCATCACCGTTGCCATAGCCTTTGCCGTAGTTGCCACCAGCAGTGACTCCGAAAGCAAATCCATTCGATCCATAACTGATGGCTACACCAGCATTAAAGCCACTGGATTTATTTTTACTGCGTTCTTGGTGAGTTTGTTTTGCGGCGAGTAAATTAATCTCATCGTCAGCTTGTAAGAGTGTGCCTTGTTTGCCCGATACATCCGACCCCACAATATGAATATCTGATGCTTTGTCTGCACCAGTGGCGACCATAGTGATTTTTCCACCAGCATTAACAGCACTATTAGCCGCTGTATTGCCTTGAATATCGGTGGTTTGGACATTCTTTTGTTGACCATAAGTGATGGATACACTGACATTGGCACCTTCAGCCAAATTACCATTCGCCATTTGACTTAGGCTTTCTTTGGCTTGCATTAAACCCTGTCCTGCTCGATAAGCACTCCAAGCGGTATTAGCACTAGTCATTGCATTGATTCGGTTGTTTTTACTGTCGCCGATTAATTTAGCTTCTTTTGCTACAGCGAAAGCACTTTGGACGGCTTGTATGACAGGAACATTTATCGCAATGGTTAAGCCCTTTTGTTCCATCGTGTGTTTGTAATGGCTTGTATATTTGTCATCGGCCGCTAAAATAGCAATGTTTTTCGCAATAATATTGACATCGCTTTCAAGTGAAGACACGGTACTTCCTTGCTGACGGTAATCATCTTGAGCAAGTAAAGTAGTGATGCCATTTAAGCTACCGACTTGGCTAGCGGTGGCGTAATATTTGCTTTGATCATTTTCAGTCGTGACTTTTTTACTGCCAATGGTAAACCCAAACCCTGAACCCATTAAACCTGATTTTGTGGTTTTCTCAAAATCTTGTTCAAAGACACGGTTCTCTGCTTCTTTAATCGTCAGGTTTTTAGCACGAGCGTCGAGTTGATTTTCTGCGACAATATTGGATCCTTGAACCGTCAAATTAGCAAGGCTTTGTAATATCACATTTTTGCCATCTAGGGTTGAGCCTTTAGCTAAATCGTAATCATGATCGTGTTTGGTAACATAAGTGGTGGATTGCAAGAAGCCACTACGTTTTACTTTGCCTGCAGATGAAAGTTGTTCCTTGTCTCTGCCTTCTTCAATGCGGATATCACCCTGCGAAAGCAAGTGAATATCACCTTGTTCGCTATGGACAGTTCCTTGACGAACTACAGTGCCTTGTTCACTTGAAAGCGTGATATCGCCAGTTGCATTAATCTGTGAACCTACTTCTTGTTGTTGATGGAGACGATAGTAATTATCTGCATTCGCATTGTAATGGGTTTTGTTTAAGGTATTGAGTGTGCCTACATCAATATGTTGGCCTTGCACCAGTATTTCGCCTGCACTGTTGAGTATCGCTCCTTTAATGGTGACATCTTCAGGGCTGTAAATAATCAACTTACCATTTTTATCTTGCACATTCACATTGGCAACTTGATCAACATGAGTACGTTCAAATTCATTCCCAAATTGATTGTCGCGACGACTACTAGTGGTGCTGGCGATCTCAACGCCATTTTGTCCTATTAAAGTAGCTGAGCTAAGTGCTTCGATTCTACCACCAAGATTGACTAATTTTTGATTGGCACGCAGATCCACTGAATCTCCTAAGACCACGCCCTGATTACTTAGGTTATTGCTAGAAAGTGCGGTAAGATTCTGTCCTGCTATGGTTCCTGTGTTAGTTAATTCACCGTTGAAGCTTCCTATAATATTTTGTGCAGAAATTAATGCTCCTTGTGAACTCACATCAAGATGACGGGAAACTAAGTAAACTTGAGGAGTA
Source organism: Basilea psittacipulmonis DSM 24701 (assembly GCF_000743945.1). Classification (NCBI taxonomy): domain Bacteria; kingdom Pseudomonadati; phylum Pseudomonadota; class Betaproteobacteria; order Burkholderiales; family Alcaligenaceae; genus Basilea; species Basilea psittacipulmonis. The sequence continues at coordinate 1,846,180 of NZ_CP009238.1, forward strand.
AGCACCGTGATGGTTTTACCATTAGGTAATGTAACGTCTTGGTTAACAAACCACACCATATCGCTGGTAAGTTCTGACATTTGTTCGGCGGTTAAACCTACGCCTAAGCTCAGGTTAAATTGCTTGGCATAATGAATACCATTATCCATTAACGCCTTATATTGCTCTATGTCAGAACTATAATTATCTAGGAAGCGACGACCAGTAAGTTGATTAATTTGTTCGTTAATTAAACGCTGTTCATAATAACCATCTCCCAAGCGTTTCTGTACATTTTCATGGTTTGAACGTAACGCGGTAAACATATAGTCAGAACTGAGCCATTGTTTACGGTTAATAAAACGAGCATCGGTTTCTACTAAATAGCCATTTGGTGCATCAGGATTGATTTTATAAAGGCTCTCTTGTGGTAGTCGAATATCTGCTAAATGAGTTTTAACCTTAGTGTCATGTTCATCGTTATGAGTGGTTACTTCCCCAGAAATGATTGCATCTTGTGTAGCGAGGGAAACATTTTTCAACGAGACGTTTTCATGAGTCGTTTGATTGGCGATGTTAATTGCGGTACTGTGAATCGGAGTGCCGATTTCATTTAGCACTAAATTGAAATTAAAATACTGAGTGGGGTGTGTCTCTTTGAAATTACCTCCACCATCACCATAAACAGCCCAGCGTTTTTTACCTAAAAAACCATAACGATGACGATGCTTGGCAAAACTACTCCAACGTCCTGTATCCGTGATATCAATAGATCCCAAGGTATCTATATTTTTAAGCACAACACCATCAGTGGCCTGTAAGTTGTTATTTTGAGGGTTGTTTGCAAAACTGGTATCGCCTAATAATAATTGGTGACCTACAGATAGGGTAGAAGTATTGTTTTCAAGTTCATTCCCTGACAGATGGAGATCGCCGCCAATTAGAATTTTCGCTGGGTCTCGTTGTTCAATCGTTGAAGTAATGGTGTGGCGATTGTAACCCCAAGTCACCCAGCCATTGGCTGCAATGGTTCTTCCATCATTCAGCCTTAAATAAGAGTTTCTATCCCGTTTATTGTTATTTTTTAAATCAAACCGACCATGCGTACCATCTTTATCTACTAATACGTAGCGTTGAGAAGCATTTTTTGGTGCATATTCAACTCGCCGTTCATCAGTATGATTCTCGCCCAAGGTTAAATACAAATCGTGATTAAATAGTCTTTCGGTATGAATACTTCCATTACCTAAAGCTTCAATCGTCGCACTACCATTATCAATTAGCTTGGCGTAACCCGTTGCCTGATGATTGCTATCAAGCATGCCTCCAATTGCTAAATCTCCAAGACTTAATACAAGGCTGTGATCACGATTGAGTAAGGTGTTAACACCAAGATTAAGAGATTGGCGAGCAGCGATAGTGGCGGATTGATCGTCCTCTTTTACATTGTTTAATTGATCTGTTTGAATAGCCAACTGATCGCCATAAATCCTGCCTGAACCTACATTGTTTAAGGTAACAGTGTTGATAACGTTAGTCGTGCCATCAATCAATCCATAATTGCTTAAAGTTTTGCTGGTAATTAAAGTATGCGTTGAGGAAATTTCGGCATTCTTACTATTTAACAGATTGTTGGCGGTCACCGTTGCTTGGTTGCCCACCACCAGTTCAGCATGGTTGACAAAGTCGCCAGCTGTACTAAAATCTAGATTGTTACCAATTTGAAATGCTTGATTTAAGCTGAAGTCATCCATCAGTTTGATACGGGCATCGCCTTGGGTTTTAATAGTTCCTTCTTGTACTAATCCTTTGGCATCAATATCAATCTTATGTCCTGCTTCAATCAATCCATCTTGGTTATTGATTAATAGTTGTGGGGAGAAAAAGGATACTGCATTACCGCCTAACATCTCGCCATGTTGATTATTTAAGGTTTGAGCTACTTTTGCAGAGAGATTTTCAGAGGCATAAATCCCACCACCTTGGTTAGCGACATCATTGGCAGTTAAGTGAACGTCTCCACCCCAAATTAACCCATCGTTATTGTTAATTTGAGTCGCTTGATATTGAATATTCTGTTGGGCTACTGTTGTGCCTTTTTGATTGATACTCGTTTTGGCGGTTAAATTGGCATTACCGTGACGAGCAATTATTTGTCCCTGTTGGTTTATGTCAGTAGTAGAGGTTAACTTAATATCTTTTTTATTTGATTCAATGCGTCCTATATTTTCAATCTGCTGGGCGTTCACGTTTACTTGTTGTTCGGCATGGATGATATTTTTATTAACAAGCCGCCCTTGTGAGTCAATTAATATCTCTCCTGCCGTCGCTCCAATGTGCCCCGCATTGCGTACGCCAAGACCTTGATCTGTACCTACCAAATGGATTTTTTCCGCATACATCCCGCCAAGTTCTGTCACATCTAAAGCATAATATGGGGTCTTTTCATTGAGATTTTCACCATCAATACGGATAATTTTTAATTCACGATCAGTTTGATCACTATCTGACGGTTGGACAGTATTTTTGCCAGTCACGACATTGAGTTTTTTGCCTGCCCAAATACCCGCATTAATTTCTGCCTCTCTAGCAAGGATATCGGTATAATCAACACGACTGTTATCTAGGCCTCGACCACTGACTTTTACTTGACCTTTTTCGACCTGAAAACCCGCTACACGGCCATCTTCAAGAATTGGTTTACCTGTGGTCATGGTTGAACGACTTGCATTAATCGTACCGCACCCATCGCAATGAAGTCCATTTGGATTGGCAATAATCACTTCGGCTTTTTTCCCTGCAACTTCAAGGTAACCCTTGAGTTGGCTTGGATGGGTGGAAGTCACTTCGTTAAGAATTACTTTGGCTTCACTATGAGCAAGATAGGGATTGCCCTGCACCCAGCCTGCTTGCTGCGTTTGTGTGGCTTTATGGCTATTATTAAGAATTGCTCCTTTGTTATCCACATTAAAATCTTGGTATTTATTATGAGAAAGCCCTTTGTCATTTGGTGTTTGAATATTAACCTGTGGCAATCCATTGGCTGTTTGGATAATAATAGGCTGTTGATTTTTAGGTGCATTAGGATCGGCTTTGATGATCAGTGTATCTGCTGATACATAAGAGGACACGGTAACAAAACCCAAGGCACAGAGTAAACGGAAAGTCAGCGGTTTTAAAGTGCCTAAAATGGGCAAAAAACTTACCGCATGTTGCATTTGAGGTATGGTATTTTTTGATTTACTTTCGGATTTTGCCAATTCCGAAACCGCGACAAAACGTTGTAAGGTTTTGCTAAAAATAACACGAAAGTAACGTTTGTTCATCAGAAAATCCCCGTTTAACTCTAATGCAATGTATTAAAAGTTTAAACCAATATTGAAACCTGTTGTGATATTTGTTGTTTTAAAACCATTTGGTTTATACAAAGGCCGCCCAACAAAAACATCATAATAAAAATGCCTCCAATTTCCACGCAATCCAAGGGCTGTACCTATTAAATAATGTCCTAATCGCATCTCATCATCACGTCCTGTGACCCTACCACCATCCAAGGCTAGATAAACCCAATGTCCTTGATTAGCGATATTCCAGCTCAATTCGTTACGCCACAACCAACCACGTTCCCCTGATAAATTAAGCTCCCCATCGAACCCACGTACTGTATAACGTCCAACAATACTGAATCTATCTTGTTGGATAAGAGGAGTTTTGTTCCATTGAGCAGACCAACTCGTATTAAATACAAACGACTGTTTTCCTATATTAAAAGGATAATTCATTTCTACTGAAGCCGTTATAATTTTAGGACGAGAAGTGCCCTCTCCCCAATATTCTTCAGGAGCAGGTATAGAGCGACGCACACCTGTTCCCCACTTAAACCCTGCAGAAAGCTTAAGTGTGGTCGCTTTAATATATTCAATATGACTAAGATTGATCTGCCAACCAGCCATTCGACGACGTTGAACCTCGATTTCGAATTGATCGATGTAGTTTTTCGAGTGCCGAGACCAAAAACCCCCTGAAAGTGTCGTTTTACGTACAGCATCACGATAAAGAAGATAGCTAATATTGACATTGCTTGTTTCACTACGTCCAGAGTAGAGATAGGTATTGTTAAATGCCCCAAACACCTCTTGATGGTAGTCCGTTTTATATAGTGAGGCAGACAGCGTCCAATAAGCAAAAGGAATGGAGTAATAAAAACCATAGTTTTGAGTTGCACGACGACCTAGTTCATCGCTGTGACGTTTTAGACTATGTGTGAAAGTGGCATAAAATAAGTCATTAGCAGAAAAGAGATTATCCCATGAAACCGTAGTTGATCCTTGCCATTTGCCCGTGGATTTGGATCCCGAATCATCCAAATTTAAATTTAGTCGAAAAGGAAAACGCTGTTGATAAGTGATTTTTATATCGCTTTCTCCAATCTGAGTGCTATCAGCAGGAAGAATTTCAACATTAGCATCAGCTGTTGGCACACGTTTTAAATTCTCTAACGACTGTTCAATATCTCGCACATTCAATATATCACCTTGTTCAAATGCGATCGCTGTTTTTGCCGTCAGTTTACTAAACCAAGGAATGCGACTGGCATCTGCAATAATTGTATGGCGAACGCGACCTGGAATAATAGTTAAAGAAAATACACCTTGATTTAGGTCTTGTTCGCTTGCTACTACTCTTGTGGTGACATAGCCTCGCTCAATAATATTATTTTGTACTTGCTTCATTAAAACACTTAATCCATTAACCCCAAAACAATGAGGTAATTGGAGGTTTAACTGTTTGACAGCTTTATTTAACGCCCATTGAAATTGGCTGGATTGAGAAAGGTTATTGGAAGAGGCGTAGTCAATTAAGGAAATCTGTTGAATGGCATAGCAAGGGGATTCATTAATGGGAAGTGTGGTGGTTTTTTCAGAAGAAATTTCCATTCTCACATCAGCGTCCGAACGAAGTTTCTCTTTTTGTTGCTGAATCTGTTCATGTTGACGTTGTTGCTGTATAGCATCGATACGATTTAATTCGGGAGAAGGTCGTTCTGCTGCCAACAAAAATGATGAGAAACTGCAAAGCCAAATCAATGCCACTATTTTTTTTCATACACAGCTCTACCTAATAAACCAACCATCACTATCTATCAAGATGTTAGGTATATACACCTAACATCCCTTAAACCAAGCCTTGGAAACGCAACACGATTTCTGCAATAATAGCAGAGCCTAAATAAGTTCCCAAAAATACTGCTAGACACACCACCATCGCACGCCAGCCTAAACGACGAAAATCCGCCCAATTTCGACCAATGGAAATACCGGCATAAGCCAAGCAAGGCGTGGTGATAGACAAAAGGCTAATTTTGCCCGTGTAATAAACAAACGTCTCTGAAAATGGCACAGAAGGTAAGGTAACAATCAACGCAAATAGTGAAATATAGCCGATACTTGGCATAGGAAAAGGAATCACTTCTGCAGCGATCATGCCCAAAAGCGTCAATCCTAATAACATCAGTAAGCCTATTGCTGCTTCATCAAAGCTTGATCCGTAACCGATCACATTACCCGTCAAATTAATCGCACAAAATATCGCCAATAAAATAAACCATTCAACAATCTTAGTACTCATTTTTTATTCCCTCTCAAACGATTTAAATGACGATACAAAAATTCACATAAAGGCAATCCAATAAAAATACTTACATAGATACCGGTAACCGTAGAAATCAAGTTACTTGCCCCTGCAAGTGCCACAATCTGGTCCTGATTTTCAGGCGATAGGGCAATCAGAGTACCGCTAGCAGCGGCCATCATACTAGCACTACCTACACCTGAAGCCATCGCCAGTGCCTGAATACTTAATGGCGTAAACTCAGCCAAAATGCCCGCCAACAGACCTAAAAATATCGCACCAAATAAAATACCAAAGATATAAATCGCTAATAAGCCTCGCCCCTCTTCAGAATTTAGTCCGTACTTCTGTGCCACCAAACCCAAATTAGGCTCACGTCCCAAAGAATGTGTCATCCCAATACTTTCTCGTTTAAAGCCCAGCAAAATAGCCAATGGAAGACCCAACAAAATCGTACCCAAGTTACCAATTTCTTGTAGTAATAATGCAGGTCCCATCGACAAAATATGATTCAACTGAGGACCAATGACGGTGCCGATTTTTGCCATTAGCACACCTAAACCCAAAAGAATCATGGGTTCTGCATGCGTGGAACGTTGCTCTGATACCATGGGCGTAAAATAGGATAACAAACCAAGCACCAAAGCATACAGCAAAGGAATCAGGACAATCCGATTGTTGCCTACAGGAATATCGATTCGCCCAATCAACTCGGCAATGATAACGATAGCCAATACCATCGCATGTAATCGCCAATCTTTAATAATATTCTTTTGAATCATTTTGTCTCCTTACTTTTTTATAGGAACAGAAAGTATGTTTTTTGCAATGCCTAAATAAATTTGAACACCTAACTCTAGATCTCGTTCATTGGGCAAAAACTCAGGTGTGTGTAATTTATAACGTCCTCCAGCACCATCATTCACCCCTAAAAACATATAACATCCTGGCACCTGCTCCAAGAAAAATGAAAAATCTTCGCTTGCCATACTTGGATATTCTAAATACTCAGGCGCTTCTGCACCCAATGTTTCAGCAATAACTCCCTGCACAAAATCAATATGATCTTCATGATTAACTGTCACGGGAAAAGCACTTGAATAATGAATATTCGCTTGCAAGCGGAACGTTTCTGCAATACCTTTTGTAATACGTTCTAAAGCATCTTTAGCACGCGCACGAGTTTGTGGATTTAAAGTGCGAATATTACCTTCAAGCACCGATTTTGCTGCAATCACATTGGACTCATTACCGCTATTTAACTTACCAATCGCCACCACACATGAATCCAGCGGACTAATCTCACGACTGGTTATGGTCTGTAAAGCAATAATTAAATGAGCCGCACCCACTAAAGCATCACGCCCTTGTTGAGGCATCGCACCATGTCCGCTTTGTCCAATCAGCTGAATTGAAAACGCATCAATACTTGCCATCAACGCATTTTTACGTAACCCAATTTTGCCAGAAGGCAAATCAGGCCAAACATGAAACCCGTAGATTGCTTGAACGGGAGGATCGTTTAGACAACCCTCTTCTATCATTTTCTTTGCCCCACCCAGCATTTCTTCTGCCGGTTGAAAAATAAACTTAATGCTACCTGATAGCTGATCACGATGACGAGTTAAAATACGTGCTGCCGTCAATAGCATGGCTACATGGGTATCATGACCACAGGCATGCATCTGATTAGTGTGTTTAGAAGCAAAAGAAACCTGTGTTTTTTCCTCAATCGGCAAGGCGTCCATATCGGCACGAAATCCTATGACTGGACCAGGGTTAGCCCCTTCCAACACAGCCACTACGCCCGTTTCTGCAATCTGCGTTTTTGGAGTCAATCCAAATGAACGCAACTCATCTGCAATCAAACGCGATGTCTTAAATTCTTGATAGCCCAATTCTGGATGCTCATGAATCTGTCTGCGAATACGTGATAAATAGGCCTTATCCGCTTCTGTAAACAGCCCCTCCCAAGATAAATCTACCATTTTATACCCCTTTATAAAGAATTCATTTCATCGTTCCAATTTAAAATGAGTACTCGTGTTTGTCAAATTTATTTCTCTTTTTTAGCGTGCGGTGCAGTCAATATGTCTCATTTATGCTGATTGTGATATTGATGTCACCTCATATAATTACTGCAGATGGAAAGGTCACGAAATCATTGATTAATCGAATAATAAGTAATGGTAAATAAGGTTTTTATCTTACTGCTCAGCATACCTTAACTATTCATCACGCCATTCTTCTTTAATAATTCATGTAAAGTAAGCAAATTAAAAGGGAATGCTTTCTGATTCTTGGCCGTTTCTCGTTTTTGTGATGGATGACGCTCCTTACTGCTTTCCATGTTCTAAAAATTCATATAGAAATGATCACAACATCTTTTTATTTTTTCCAATAAAAAACCTCCAGATAATATCACTCTGGAGGTTTGTCATGACAAACTGAGCGTCTAATCATTCTCACGCATAGTATTAATTAGTGGCTTAAGATCTTCGACAAGAAAAGTTTGGCACGATCAGAACGAGCATCTGGGTTACCAAAAAACGCTTCTGCTGGGCAGTCTTCAACGATCTGGCCTTTGTCCATAAAGATAATACGATCGGCTACTTTTCGTGCAAAGCCCATCTCGTGAGTCACCACCATCATGGTCATCCCCTCTTTGGCAAGATCCACCATGACGTCTAATACTTCATTCACCATCTCTGGGTCCAAAGCTGACGTAGGTTCATCAAATAGCATTGCTGTTGGATTCATGGCTAGCGCGCGTGCAATCGCCACACGTTGTTGTTGTCCACCTGATAACTGGCCTGGAAACTTATGAGCGTGTTCTTTTAGCCCCACGCGTTCTAACAACTCTAACCCTATTTTTTTGGCTTCCTCTTTACTACGTTTTAATACTTTAACCTGTGCCAACATTAAATTTTCTGTTACGGTCAAATGCGGGAATAACTCAAAATGCTGAAACACCATACCAATCTGTGAACGTAATTTAGGCAAATCGGTTTTCTTATCGCCCACAGAAACGCCATGAACAAAGATTTCGCCAGCTTGGAATGGTTCTAGTGCATTGGCTGTTTTAATCAACGTGGATTTACCTGATCCTGATGGACCGCAAACCACGACCACCTCGCCTTTTGAAATAGCGGTTGTACAATCTGTTAAGACCTGAAATTTGCCATACCACTTACTTACGTTTTTAAACTCAATTACTTTTTCATCTGTGTGAGACATCATCTTTACCTTAACGAATAATAGCCATGCGTTTGTCTAAATAACGCACGATCATGGAACCAATAAAAGAAACGATAAAAAATACAACTGCTGCAAAAATATACAACTCCACTTGATTTCCTGTATTGTCCGCCACAATACGTGACAATCCCAATAAATCACGCAAAGATAAAGCCGCCACCAGTGAAGTATCTTGGAACAACACAATGACCTGAGTAAATAACACAGGAAGCATATTTCTAAATGCTTGGGGCAATACAATTTGCAACATCACTTGGTGATACCTTAGCCCTAAAGCATAACCCGCTGCTGGCTGACCCTTGGGAATCGCATTAATCCCTGCTCGCATAATCTCGCAAAAATAAGCCGCTTCAAACAGGGTAAAGGTGACGACCGCACAAATAAATCCATCCAATGCAACCGGCGTTATCATGCCAAGATCAATGCCATGCACCCATTTTGACCAATAAAAATTAAGGAAGCCAATAACATAAGGCACCAAGAAAAACATCCAAAAAAGCACCATTAGAATGGGAATCGCACGGAAAATATTAACATAACTAGCTGCGGTCCATCTCACTAGTTTAATAGAGGATAAACGCATGGCGGCTAAAACTGTTCCCAGTAAAATAGCCAATACCGCCGATATAACCGTAATCTTTAACGTTAATACCAATCCATTTGCCAAAATATCAGGTGCATACTTTGCAATCACGCCCCAATCAAACGCCAACGATAAAGAAAAACTCTGAATCCAAAAATTGCTCATTCATTTCTCCTTATTTTGAGGTAACAAAACCGGGGATTTGTACCCAACGTTCTACGCGACTCATCACAAACAAAATAAATAGATTAATCACGATATACAAGACTGTTGCGGCGATATAGGCAGGAAATATTTGAAACGTTGACTCTGCCATAGATGTCGCTGCTCCTGTAATTTCAATCAACCCAATAACTGATGCTACAGACGAGTTTTTCAGCAAATTCAACATTTCAGAAATGGTAGGAGGCAAAATGATTCTAAACGCCACTGGGAGCAATACATATCGATACATCTGAGTACGTTTGAGTCCCAACGCCGTTGCTGCCATAGATTGTCCTCTTGGCAAGGAGCGAATGCCTGAAGACAGCTGAATGGCAATCCGAACCGAAGTAAATAAACCTAAACACAACACCGCCGATAACATGGCATCATAAGGATAGGTAAAGCTTGTAAAGAATCGACCCAATGGCCCTGGCAAAATATGAGGAATAACATAATACCAAAGGAATAATTGGACCAATAAGGGGATGTTACGAAATACTTCTGTGTAAAGAATACAGATTGTTCTTATCCACGTGCTTTTACTAGTCAGACCAATGCCAACCAATACACCAATCACCATGGCGATCAACCATGCGTACAGGGAGACTAATAAGGTCCATTCAACGGCACCTGTAAATAACTCAACGTAAGTAACTCCTGTATCCGATGTGCTACAGAATAAGGACAACCATGAAGCGGTATCTGATGATGTGCATACTAGCGACGAAATACTCATGTTGTTTCTCTAATTTAAAAGGGTGACATGCGTATTTCTTATGCCACCCTGTATCTAATCTAACGTTTAGATAATAATAAGATTATTGGTAGTCTTTAGGATCCCCTGAACTGGTTGGATTTACCAATACTTTCTTCAACTCCTCAGACATAGGTAAGTTCAAATTAATATTCTTAGGAGGGATGGGGTTCATAAACCATTTATTATAAAGCTTTTCGACCGTTCCGTCTTTCATCATCGCAATCACCGCATCATCGATCAATGCTTTCAATTCTACGTCATCTTTTGGATAAATCAGACCATATGGTTCTACTGTATTTGCCTTATCATTTATTACGTAACGGGCAGGATCTTTAGAGTTAGCCACTAACCCAGCCAACAATACATCATCCATGAAAAAGGCTTTGGCACGACCTGTTTCCACGTTCAAAAAGCCCGCCGCATGGTCTTTTGCAGGAATCACGCGCATCTCTAATTTCTGATCCACATTTACCTGATTCAACCATTTTAAACTGCTCGTACCTGCACTGGATGTCACTGTTTGGCCTTTTAGATCTTCCAAACTATGAATATGATCATCTTTTACGGATACAAAACGTGAAGCCGCTACATAAGTAGTTGGTGCAAATGCAACCTGTTTCTGACGTTCTGGGTTATTTGTTGCCGAGCCACAAACCAAATCAACAGAACCATTTTGTACTAATGGAATACGCGTTGCAGAAGTCACAGGCACCAAGTTTACTTGGATTTTCTTGCCTAAATTTTCTTCTAAAGACTTCACAATACCGTAACAAATATCCATCGCATAGCCGATGGGCTGATGATTATCATCTAAGTAAGAAAATGGGATAGAAGCATCTCTATGTCCCATGTTTAGCACGCCTGTATTTTTAATCTTATCTAAACGAACACCGGCCTGTGCTCCCACGGCAACACCTGCAACCACAGCCATCAACGCTAAACGAGATAATTTCATAATCTGACTCCTCAAAAATTTGGCATTCGCCACCTATCTCAATTCATTTATTCTATCACTGTTGTAAAGATTTCATACTAGGGTTTTACCCTATATTCAAGGCAATTACCCCATCCTATTTTGCCCAAAACTTACTGATAATCATCAGGATTGCCCGAGTTAGTCGGATGTTTCACCGCTTTTTTCAAAGCATCAGACATTGGCATATTTAACTGAATATTCTTAGGTGGAATCGGACTCATAAACCATTTCTGATACAGAGTCTCCAATCTACCGTCTTTCATCATGTCTTTAACCGCTTGATCAATCGCTTCTGATAAGGCTTCATCACCTTTTGGATAAATTAAACCGTAAGGCTCCACTGTATAGGCTTTCGAGCTAATACGATAACGACTCGGATCTTTAGCATTTGCCACCAACCCCGCCAATAACACATCATCCATAAAAAACGCTTTCGCACGCCCTGTTTCTACATTTAAAAAGCCGCCTGAATGATCTTTGGCAGGAATAATACGATAATTCAGTTTTTTATCTTGGCTGATTTTATGCAACCACTTAATATTACTGGTTCCTGCGGTCGATGTCACCGTCTGATTTTTCATGTCTTCTAAATCTTCAATACGGTCGTCAGCCACCGAAACAAATCGTAAGGCGGTCACAAAAGTCGTCGGTGCAAAAGAAACCAATGCTTGTCTTTCTAAGTTATTCGTCGCGGAACCACACACCAAATCTACCGTGCCATTTTGTACTAAGGGAATTCGTGTTGCAGAGGTCACTGGCACTAAATTCACTTTCAGCTTAGTGTTTAGTTTCGCTTCGATCGCTTTAACAATTTCTTTACAAATATCAATGGAATAACCGATAGGCTGATGATTGTCATCTAGGTAAGAAAAGGGTAAAGACGCGTCCCTCGTTCCTAGATTTATCGTTTTCGTGTTTTTAATATTCTCCCATCTCACGCCTGCATTCGCTGTAAAGCCCACCACGCCTGCCAATACACCCGATACTAAAATTTTTATATAGTTCATCTCATTCACTCCTTTGTTCACTTTCTTAATATTAAAACAAAGTGTTCATGATAAAAATACTGGTTTATACCAATTATCGAGCGGAAATAAAAAAGACCTAGATATCAATTCCTTTTTGGAAAGATATTCTAGGTCTATCAGAAAGCAAACTAAATTATTCTTCGCTTGCCTCAGCTGCACGGTCAACTAACTCCATGTAAGCCATAGGAGCGTTGTCACCTTGACGGAAACCCATTTTAAGGATACGAGTATATCCACCCTTACGCTCTTTAAAGCGAGGGCCAAGTTCGTTGAATAATTTTGCAACGGCTTCGTGACTGCGAAGACGTGCGAACGCTAAACGACGATTAGCTACTGTAGGCTCTTTTGCCAAAGTAATTAATGGTTCTACAACGCGACGTAATTCTTTCGCTTTAGGAAGTGTTGTTTTGATTGCTTCATGCTGAATTAAAGAAACAGACATGTTGCGGAACATAGCCAAACGATGGCTAGAGGTACGATTTAATTTACGTAAACCATGACGATGACGCATGATATTTCCTTTTTTTAAATGAGAGATAATCTCTCGGTTCTTCTATCTCACCTCATGCTTTTACACAAGGTGAGCGGACTCAAAAAATAAAACGTGAAATCTGTTAACGTTCAAACAGACTCCGTCTTACACCATTAACGATCTAAATCAACAGGTGGCCAGTTTTCTAACTTCACACCTAATGTTAGACCACGAGCAGCTAAAACATCTTTAATCTCAGTCAATGACTTACGACCAAGGTTAGGTGTTTTCAGCAATTCGTTTTCAGTACGTTGGATCAAATCACCAATGTAGTAGATATTTTCTGCTTTCAAGCAGTTAGCAGAACGTACTGTCAATTCTAAATCATCTACTGGACGTAGAAGTACTGGATCGATCTGTGGTGTGCCACGACGTGGTGTTTCACCGATTTCTGTTGCACCTTCTAGTGCCGCAAAGACAGAGATCTGATCCATCAAAATACGAGCAGATTGACGAACAGCTTCTTCTGGAGAAATAACGCCATTCGTTTCAATATCCATAATAAGTTTGTCCAAGTCTGTGCGTTGTTCAACACGAGCGTTTTCAACGTAATAACTCACACGACGTACAGGACTAAATGAAGCGTCTAACACGATGCGTCCGATGCTATGAGAACGATCATCTTGTAATGCACGAACGTTACCAGGAACATAACCACGTCCTTGTTCAACCACAATCGTCATCTCAAGCTTACCGCCTTCAACCAAGTTAGCGATAACATGATCGGGATTTAACACTTCCACATCATGAGGTAAATTAATGTCACTAACTTTTACGGGACCAGGTGTCGATTTAGAAATCGTCACTTCCACACGTTCACGACCGTGAAGTTTAAATACAGCACCCTTTAGATTTAACAAAATATCAACGACATCTTCGCTAACACCAGGAATCGTAGAGTACTCATGTACTACGCCTTCGATTTTTACTTCTGTCGGTGCATAACCTGTCATAGAAGAAAGCAAAATACGGCGTAATGCGTTACCTAACGTATGACCGAAGCCACGTTCAAAAGGCTCCATCACGACACGAGCATGGTGTTTACCTTTTGGTTCTACCTCGATAGCACGAGGTTTTAGAAAGTTTTGTGACATAATTAATATTCCTTTTCAATACCCTCGGCTCGTTACACCGATAAGGCTGATGGATAACAACGAAAGCCTAGTATTTTAACAAAAATACTAGGCCATGAGATAAAAACGCTATGATTAACGAGAATACAATTCCACAATCATAGATTCGTTAATACCGTGAGCAACATCAGAACGATCAGGAACTTGTTTAAACGTACCTGTGAACTTAGCTGGATCCACTTCAACCCACTGAGGGATGCCGTTAGCAACCGCTAAATCCAATGAGTCTTTAATGCGAACCTGTTTCTGAGATTTCTCACGAATAGATACCACATCACCTGCTTTAACCAAAAGAGATGGGATATCTGCTTTTTGGCCATTCAAACGAATAGCTCCGTGGCTAACCAACTGACGTGCTTCTGCACGAGTTGAACCAAAGCCCATACGATAAACAACGTTATCTAAACGAGACTCTAGCAACTGGATCAACGTTTCACCAGTGTTACCACGACGACGTTCAGCTTCTGCAAAGTATTTACGGAACTGTTTCTCTAACACACCGTACATACGTTTCAGTTTCTGTTTTTCGCGTAATTGCAAACCATAATCAGATGTGCGCGCACCAGAAGTACGTCCATGCTGACCAGGTTTTGATTCCATTTTGCATTTTGAATCTAAAGAACGACGACCGCTCTTCAATCCTAAATCAATACCTTCGCGGCGTGAAAGCTTACACTTAGGGCCGGTATATCTTGCCATGATCTTATTTCCTTAAATGATTAACCGTTAAATACGACGACGTTTTGGAGGACGGCAACCATTGTGCGGAACTGGCGTGATATCAGAGATACCGGTAATTTTAATACCCAACGCATTAAGAGCACGAATAGAAGACTCACGACCAGGTCCTGGACCTTTTACGCGTACTTCTAGGTTTTTAATACCATACTCTAATGCTACACGTCCCGCTGACTCGGCTGCAATCTGTGCTGCAAAAGGCGTCGATTTGCGTGAGCCTTTGAAGCCCGCACCACCCGACGTCGCCCATGACAAGGCATTGCCTTGACGGTCAGTAATTGTGATAATAGTGTTATTGAAAGATGCGTGAACGTGAGCGATACCGTCAGTCACTACCTTTCTTACTTTTTTACGTGCGCGTGAAGCGCCTGAAGCTTTCGCCATATTAGCTATCCTCGATTATTTCTTGAGTGAAGCAGCTGCACGGCGCGGTCCTTTACGTGTACGAGCGTTAGTGCGCGTACGTTGACCGCGGACGGGCAAACCACGTCTGTGGCGCATGCCACGATATGTACCTAAGTCGATCAAACGTTTAATCGATAATTGTACTTCGCGTCGCAAATCACCCTCTACTGTAAATTCGCCAACTTGTTCGCGAATTTTTTCAAGTTCTGAATCTGTTAAATCTTTAATTTTCTTGTCAAAAGGTACGCCAGCGACTGTGCAAATTTTGCGAGCGCGTGAACGACCAATTCCAAAAATCGCTGTTAAACCGATTTCAGCGTGTTTTTGCGGCGGAATGTTAATGCCTGCGATACGGGCCATGACTTTTCCTCGTTATTCAATCTCAGGGGAATTAACCCTGACGTTGCTTATGTCTTGGATCTGTACAAATTACTCGTACAACTCCGTGACGTTTAATGATCTTGCAGTTACGGCAGATCTTTTTCACTGATGCCATTACCTTCATTGGTAAACTCCTAATTGGTTCGCTCTATTTAGAACGAAATACGATTCTTCCACGTGACAAATCGTAAGGCGTAAGCTCTACGGTAACTTTATCGCCCGGAAGAATACGAATATAGTGCAAACGCATCTTACCAGAAATATGGCCAAGCACTACGTGACCATTCTCTAGTTTGACACGAAAAGTAGCGTTCGGTAGGTTCTCTACGACCTCACCCTGCATTTGTATAACGTCGTCTTTTGCCATGATTACTCCTTAGCCACGAAAACTGGTTTTACGTAGCAGTGAATCATACTGCTGCGACATCATATATGCCTGGGTTTGGGACATAAAGTCCATGGTAACAACCACGATAATTAGAAGCGATGTTCCGCCAAAATAGAACGGAATATTTGGCCATTCCATGCGTAAAATCTCGGGTAACAAACATACCAATGTAATGTAGATTGCACCTACAAGCGTTAAACGCATTAGAATCTTATCGATATACTGAGCTGTTTTTTGTCCAGGGCGAATGCCTTGGATGATAGCACCGCTTCGTTTTAGATTATCTGCCACTTCTTTACTATTATACTGCAAAGCGGTATAAAAGAAACAGAAGAAAACCACAAAGCCGACAAACAGCGTAATATATAATGGTTGACCTGGTTGCAATGCTGCCGACAAATCACTTAACCAACGAATCTCTCCTGATTTAGAGAAAAGATTTGCAATCGTTGCGGGTAATAAAATAATGGATGAAGCAAAGATGGGAGGAATGACACCTGCCATATTCAACTTCAAAGGTAGGTGGGTTGTTTGGCCACCATAAATCTTATTACCAACTTGACGTTTGGTATAGTTCACCGTAATGCGACGCTGACCTCGTTCTACAAACACCACCAAAGCAGATACCAATACGACTAACGCTAGAATTACTAACGCAGAGAACGTACCAATCTGTTGTTGGCTGACCAATTCAAACATGGAAGCGATTGCCGTAGGAAGCCCTGCAACGATACCCGCAAAAATCAAGATTGAGATACCATTACCTAAACCTCGTTCAGTAATCTGTTCTCCTAACCACATCACAAAGATACTGCCTGTTACCAAGCTAACAACCGTTGTAAAGGTGAAGAAGAATCCAGGATGAACGGCCAAACCAGGCTGTGCCTGAAGAGTGGTCGCAATACCGACTGCCTGAATTGCAGCAAGCACCACCGCACCATAACGCGTATATTGCGTAATTTTACGTTGGCCTGCCTGACCTTCTTTTTTCAATGCTTCCAGCTGTGGAACAACGGCTGTAAGAATCTGCATAATAATCGATGCGGAGATATAAGGCATAATACCTAACGCAAAGATGGAGAAGCGTGATAACGCTCCCCCTGAGAACATATTCAAAAAGCCTAAAATCCCACTAGACTGGCTGCTAAAAAGATCACGCATAGTTTGAGGGTTGATTCCAGGTACTGGAATATGCGTTCCAATACGGAAAACGACCAATGCCATGAGCAAAAATACAAGACGCTGACGTAAGTCACCGTAATTTTTAGTTGTCTTGTTTGCTGCCTGTGCTTTAGCCACACTAAACCCCTTTTACTTACTCAAACGTACCACCAGCAGCTTGAATTGCTTCACGAGCACCTGCTGTTGCTGATAGACCTTTAATAACGACTTTGCGATTAATCTCGCCAGTCTTAATGATCTTAGCGAAACGTACGCATTGACGTACTAAATTAGCCTTTTTCAAAGCCTGAACATCTACTACATCGCCTTCAACTTTTGCCAAATCAGCAAGTGTTACTTGGGCATATAGATGTTGACCTAATGGTGTAAAGCCACGTTTTGGTAAACGACGTTGTAAAGGCATTTGACCGCCTTCAAAACCGACTTTATGGAAACCGCCAGAACGAGATTTCTGACCTTTGTGACCACGACCAGCCGTTTTACCTAAACCTGAACCAATACCACGTCCAACACGACGCTTAGCATGTTTACTGCCAGCGGCTGGACTTAATGTATGTAATTGCATTTCTGACATTATCGTACCTCTTACACTTGAGTTACAGAGACAAGATAGTCTACTTTGCGGATCATACCACGAACTTCTGGTGTATCTTTTAATACTCGGCTGCTGTTAAGCTTGCCAAGACCTAAACCGCGAACGGTGTCACGGTGATCTTTACGAGTACCGATCACAGAACGTACCAGTGTAACTTTGATTTGTTTATCTGCCATGACTTACCCCAAAATCTCTTCGACGGTTTTGCCACGTTTGGCAGCCACATCAGATGGTGTTTGGCATGAACGCAAACCATTCAATGTAGCACGAACCATGTTGTAAGGATTACTAGAACCAAAGCTCTTAGCAACAACGTTACGAATACCCATTACTTCAAAAATCGCACGCATTGGGCCACCAGCGATAACGCCAGTACCTTCTGCAGCTGGAGAAATAAGTACCGTAGACGCACCATGTTTACCTACAACAGTGTGGTGCAAAGTACCATTATTTAAAGGAATCTTGTCCATACCACGACGAGCTTGTTCCATTGCTTTTTGAACTGCCACTGGCACTTCGCGAGCCTTGCCCTTGCCCATACCAATACGGCCATCGCCATCACCTACTACTGTAAGCGCAGCAAAAGACATGGTACGACCACCTTTTACAACTTTACTAACACGGTTTACCGCAATCATTTTTTCGCGGTAAACATCATCTCTTTCTTCAGCGGCATTTTTGCCTTGTGCTTTAGTAGACATATGACAATTCCTCGCTTAAAATTTCAAGCCAGCTTCGCGTGCAGCTTCTGCCAACGCTTTCACACGGCCATGATAACGGAAACCAGAACGATCAAAAGCAACAGATTCTACACCAGCTGCTTTTGCTTTTTCTGCAACGCGCTTGCCTACGATAGTCGCAGCCGCTACGTTTGAACCAGATTTCTTCTCAGCAGCCAAAGCACTACGAACTTCAGGTTCTAGTGTTGATGCAGAGAAAAGTACTTTGTCGCCTTC
This sequence comes from Basilea psittacipulmonis DSM 24701, assembly GCF_000743945.1. Taxonomy (NCBI): domain Bacteria; kingdom Pseudomonadati; phylum Pseudomonadota; class Betaproteobacteria; order Burkholderiales; family Alcaligenaceae; genus Basilea; species Basilea psittacipulmonis. The sequence goes on from NZ_CP009238.1 coordinate 1,864,906, forward strand.
TGGCGAAATAACGTTCGCATAAATATGCTGGTTAGTACGATGTACGCACAAACGATGTGTACGTAGTTCCGCAATTTTGCGGCGACTAGCCTGTGCACGGCGCAAACGGGATAATTTTTTGTCCATAATGTTGCCCTATATGCGATTATTTTTTCTTAACTTCTTTGATAACAACGTGTTCATCAGCGTAACGAACACCCTTACCTTTATATGGCTCAGGTGGACGATAACCACGAATCTTCGCAGCTACTTGACCAACCGCTTGTTTATCAAAACCTTTAATAACGATCTCAGTCTGGCTTGGGCATTCAGCCTTAATGCCAGCTGGTAGCGGATGAACGACATCATGCGAGAAACCTAACTCAAGTTTCAAGTTAGTACCTTGAACCTGTGCACGATAACCCACACCCACCAATGTAAGACGACGCTCAAAGCCTTTGCTTACACCGATGACCATGTTATTCACCAAGGCACGAATCGTACCTGACATCGCTTGTGCATGACGTGTGTCATTTGTTTTAGCAAATGTCAACTTACCGTCTTCATGCTTAATCGCAACATCGCCTGAAAGTGGCTGGTTTAGTTCACCTAAAGGACCTTTTACACGAATGTTGTCAGAAGTGATAGTCACTTCAACACCACTCGGTACGACTACTGGATATTTAGCAATACGTGACATACTCTATTCTCCTTACGCCACGTAGCACAAAACTTCGCCGCCCACACCTTCTTTGCGAGCTTTACGGTCAGTCATGACGCCACGTGAAGTTGATACGATAGCCACTCCCAAACCATTCATCACTTGAGGAATGCTGTTGGTACCTTTATAGATACGCAAACCAGGACGTGACACACGTTCAATACGCTCGATAACAGGACGACCAGCGTAGTATTTCAAAGCGATTTCAAGCTCAGGCTTGTGTTTTTCGCCTTTGATTTCAAAGTTTTCAATATAGCCTTCATCTTTCAGCACAGTAGCAATAGCTACTTTTAGCTTGGAGGAGGGCATTCTTACCGAAAGTTTCTCGACTTGTTGTGCGTTACGAATACGCGTCAACATATCGGCAATAGGATCGCTCATGCTCATTTATAAATCTCCTACCAACTAGCCTTAGTCATACCTGGTACTTCACCACGCATTGCCATTTCACGCAATTTGTGACGAGTAAGACCAAACTTGCTGAACACACCACGAGGGCGACCAGTAATCACACAACGATTGCGATAACGCGTTGGGTTAGCGTTACGAGGCAACTGTTGCAACTTTAGACGAGCTTCATAACGTTCTTCGTCTGTTTTAGATGTATCGTTAATAATCGCAACTAAAGCAGCACGCTTGTTAGCAAACTTAGCGATTAGCTTAGCGCGTTTTACATCACGGTTAATGAGTGATAATTTAGCCACGTCATTTCCCCTTAATTACGGAATGGGAAACGGAAAGCTGCTAATAGCGCTTTTGCTTCCTCATCTGTTTTAGCACTTGTTGTGATGCTAATGTTCAAACCACGAAGTGCATCGATTTTATCATACTCAATTTCAGGGAAAATGATCTGTTCTTTTACCCCGATATTGTAGTTACCACGGCCATCGAATGCACGACCAGAAACACCGCGGAAGTCACGTACACGTGGCAACGCAATGTTTACCAAACGATCCAAAAATTCATACATACGTTGACCACGAAGTGTCACCATACAACCGATTGGATAGTTTTCGCGAATCTTAAAGCCAGCAATCGCTTTACGAGTCTTCGTAACAACAGGTTTCTGACCAGCGATCTTTGTCAAATCGCTTACCGCATTTTCGATAACTTTACGGTCAGCCACTGCTTCAGACACACCCATATTTAGAGTGATTTTCGTAATGCGAGGCACTTCCATTACACTTTTGTAACCAAACTGTTTTGTTAGTTCAGCTACGACTTTATCTCTGTATATATCTTGTAAACGTGTCATGACTTACCTCTTAACCCTTAACACCTACTACTTCACCAGTAGAACGATATACACGAGTTTTGTGACCATTTTCAACCTTAATCGCAACTTTATCTTTCTTACCCGTTGCAGGGTTAAAAATCGCTACATTTGACACATGAATTGGCATCGCTTTATCCACAATACCACCTTGTGTGTTCGTGTATGGATTAGGTTTCTGGTGTTTCTTAGCAAGATTTACACCTTCTACCAAAACGTAGTCAGCATCAACACGAGCAAGCACAGCACCACGACGGCCTTTGTCCTTACCAGTCAACACGATTACTTCATCACCTTTACGAATTTTCTGCATCTTATGCCCCTTAAATCACTTCTGGAGCCAATGATACGATCTTCATAAAACGCTCAGTACGCAATTCACGCGTTACTGGTCCAAAGATACGTGTACCAATTGGTTCTAGTTTGGCATTGAGCAATACGGCTGCATTACCACCAAAGCGGATTAATGAGCCATCCTTACGGCGTACACCTTTAGCTGTACGCACAACAACAGCGTTATAAATTTCGCCTTTTTTAACGCGACCACGTGGAGCAGCTTCCTTAACGCTAACCTTGATGATGTCACCAACAGAAGCGTAACGGCGCTTAGAACCACCTAACACTTTGATGCACATGACACGACGTGCACCCGTGTTATCAGCCACGTCAAGCGTGCTTTGCATTTGGATCATGATTATTCCTGTTCCAACTTAGTTACATTCGTGTCAAAGGACTTACCCTGACACACCCTTGCAAATTCAGTAAATTAGCGAGCACTAACTTACATGCATATAACCAGTTTTGGCCCCGTATATTGTTGTATTTCTACACAAGCACTAACAAAATATGCTTAACAATCTATGGGAAATCTGTTTAATTTAGCATTTCAATAACCCCTCACTAGCCAAAACCAAAAAACACTCAGAACCCTTAACTCACTGAAAATACTTCACTTTTAGAGTTAAGTCGCTAAGCTTTCTGGCTAGAAAGATTACTGAACTAAGCATTGTAACCTTTTTTTCTTACTTTGACAATAGCTTACTCACTTTACTTCAACATTTACGGGAAGTCCTTACTTTTTTATCAAGGTTCTTGTCTCAAAATGATTGACACCCACCCATCTTATGGCACACAATCATACACATATTGACTACTAATACTGTTTTTAATGATGTATAAACAACTCCCCCCTATCGTTCAAGATCCCATTTTCAAAATTGCGGATGCTTGCCAGAAAGACACTCGAGAAGAAAAAGTCAACTTAGCCATTGGTGTTTATTTAGATAATGATGGCAAAGTACCTTTACCCCTTTCTGTACAAAAAGCAGAAGCATGGCTTGCCGAACAACATATTCCTCGTGCTTATATTGGCATGGAGGGGTTGCCTGCTTTTAACCAGCATGTGCAAAAACTTTATTTTGGCGAACAGTCTCCAGCTTATATTGATGGTCGCATTGCCACCGTACAAACTTTAGGCGGCACAGGTGCGATCAGTCTTGGGGCAGGTTTATTGCACAAAGCATTCCCAGAAGCTCAAGCATGGATTGGCAAACCGGGCTGGGATAATCATTTTGCACTTTTTGAAGCAATGGGTATCAAAACGCACGCCTACGATTATTACTCCCATGAAAAAGGGCTTTTGTTTGATGAGATGGTATCCCTTTTCAAAACCTTAAACAAAGGCAGCATCGTTCTTTTACAACCTTGTTGTCACAACCCTACTGGCTGCGATTTAAATACGGATCAATGGTCTATCGTTCTTGACATCATCAAAGATCGTCAGCTTATTCCCTTTTTAGATATTGCTTATTTAGGCTTCGGCGAGGGATTGACACAAGATCGTCAAGTTGTACAACAGTTTTTAAATGCCAATATTCCTTTCTTATTAGCCAGTTCGTTTTCCAAAAATGTAGGGCTTTATGCGGAACGGATTGGTGCCTTATCGGTGGTTTGCCCTCAAGCCTGCGAGATAGATCAAGTGCGCAGTTATTTGCGTGTGTTAGTACGTAGTCACTACTCCACACCGCCTGCACATGGTGCTTTTATCGTCAACACCATTTTCTCTGATACGGATTTAACCACCCTTTGGCAAAATGAAGTCGATCAGATGAGAATGCGTATTCAAGCCATGCGAACACGCACCCACGAGATTCTAAAAGAACGCGTCCCCAACTTTAATGCCGATCTACTCATTACCCAAAAAGGCATGTTTAGCTACCTACCTTTAAATAGCGAGCAAATCAATGTATTACGCGAGAAATATGCGATATACATGCTAGAAAATGGACGTATTAATGTACCAGGGTTAAACACTCACAATGTAGATTATTTTGCCAACGCCCTAGCCAAGGTATTGTAATCATCGCATTTAAAGACGCTCGGAAAAAGACATGGCAACGGCTGTAAAGTCGTTGCCACTTCTCTCAAAGACGCTTCTACATTCGCTAAGTTAAACATGTAGCGAGTGTTCTAAAATTTATCCCCCCCTCTCCACGAATCAGAGTGGCGAACTTAGTTGCTCACAAATAGGAACTGATGTCTCATCGTGATGCGTTGAGGGGTGACAACCTCATCATCTTTCAACTTCTTTTCATATCAGAACATTTATTAATGTTTGTCTCAAAAAGGGAGACTCGTATTTATCTCAAAAGTTTTTTCATAAAAAAACGCTCCATTCATCACGAACAGAGCGTTCCTTGCTGACATTCAACTCAGCTTTAAACCTTTTGATTTAGTGAGGCATCATCCGCTGCTGCTGTAAACAATACATCGGTTGAAGAGTTCAATGCGGTTTCCGCACTGTCTTGAATCACACCAATAATATAGCCCACGCCAATAACGGATGCAGCAATATCACCATCAATCCCCAACATACTGCAAGCCATTGGGATTAAAAGCAATGAACCACCTGGCACACCCGATGCACCGCAAGCACCTAAAGTCGCAATCACGCATAAAACAATAGCTGTAATAGGGTGTACCTCAACGCCCACTGTATAAGCAGCTGCGAGTGCCATCACGGTAATCGTAATCGCCGCACCTGCCATGTTAATGGTCGCCCCTAAAGGAATCGAAATCGAGTAAGTCTCTTCTTTTAAATTCAATTCGCGGCAAAGTTGCATATTCACAGGGATATTCGCCGCCGAACTACGCATAAAGAATGCCGAGATACCGCTTCTTAGCAAGCACTTAAATACCAACGGGAATGGATTACGTTTCGTGACTGCAAAGACAATTATCGGATTCACTACCAATGCCACAATCAGCATCGCAATCAACAACACCGCTACTAGCTCGGCATAACCTGACAATAAATCCCAGCCTGTCAATGTTTTACCTGCCACCACAACCGATCCTGTGTTGACATCATGAATCGCTTGAGCCACCAAACCGAACACACCGATAGGTGCTAAACGAACCACCCAACCCACAATCACACTGATCACCTCAGCACCATTATCCATCAGCACTTTGGTAGGACCCTCATGACGACGTAACACTAAACCTGCTAGAATCGCCCATGTCAAAATACCAATATAATTACCTTCAGCCAAAGCGGTCACAGGATTGACGGCCATATTCATCAGCAAGTTCATCAATACTACGGTTACATCTTGAGGTGGGTTAGAACCCTGACCTGCCACCGCAATATTCAAATGCACTGGGTGAATATAACTAACTACTGCTGCCACAATTGCCGCTAATAACGTACCAAATATGTACAGCACAATAATCTTACGAAGATTCGTCTGCTGCCCCTCTTTATGCTGAGCAATCGCATGTGTAATTAAAATAAATACTAAGATTGGCGCAATCGCTTTCAAGGCTTTTACAAAAAATGTGCCCAAGAATCCTACATGACTAGCGTATTCTGGTAATGCGGTCGCCCAAATTACCCCCAGTACGATGCCCAACAGAATCTGGATCACCAGATTACCGTTTGTAATTTTTCGAAGAAGTTCAGACATAATATCCTCTCTGTAATTAGTTACCTTAACCTATTATATATAGAATAAGCATAAAGTAAACCGTTTAAATCACGATTTCTTTGATGAATGTTGTTTTATCTTGACCCATTTACTCAATCCCTGCCAACTTATGTGTTTGGATAGATAATTGCCAATGAGGATAATCTGACCCTCTAGCATTAAGCAAACCAATCTGTCGAATCGTTTCATAAATATTCATCTGACCATTAACCTCACACGGCGAAAGGTAATAATGTTCTGCTTTGATTCTATGTTCAACCCATTTACAAAATGGCAATATATCTACTTGATCCACCACGATGCGAACTTCATCAGCCTGTGTAATACAAGACTTTTGGTAACGTTTTGCGTAGAGTGCTTTTGGACTGACCGCAATATAATCAATCTCTTTGGGAACAGGTTTAAGTCCATTGGTCTCAATATGCAAACGATAGCCTCGTGCTTTCAGGATCTGCAATAAATCGCTTATATATGGTTGTATCGTTGGTTCACCGCCTGTGATAATAATCGTACGACTTTGATAAATACTTATTCTTTGTAAAATGTCCTCGGTACAATAGATTTGAAAAGCTTCATAATTCGTATCACACCATGAACACCTTAAATTACACTTCCCAAAACGCAGGAAAATACATGATGTCCCTGTAAAATACCCTTCACCTTGTAGGCTCTCAAAAATTTCAACAATGCGGTACTGATGAGAAACAGCAGACTCAGCATGAACATTTATCACCATTATTCACCATACTCACAAAAACTATTCGGCGTTTCGTATAAACGAACGTTTGACACGTCCAGTCCCGCATCACGCAAACAACGATAAACATAGATGGTCAGATTTTCTGCGGTAGTTCGTTGTTTAAAAGCAAATGTTTTCTTACCTTGACGTTCCAAAACTTCTGCCAACTCACGCTCTTGGGCATTGGTTTGATCGTACAAATAAGCATGATCCAATCGATCAATAATTTCACTTTTTACCTTAGCCTTGAGATCTGAAAAATCAATGACCATGCCTTTCTTAGGGCCATCAGTAATTAGATCACCGCTGACTGTCACTATCAAAGTATAAGTATGTCCATGCAAATTTTTGCATTTACCATCATGCGTATCCAACATATGAGCCGCATCAAAACTAAATGTTTTGCTCACTTTCATCTTTACACTCCTATGTTTTTTGATGAGGTCTAATGCGTCACGTTATCGGTTCGTTCTGTCATTAAACACAACGATGATCGTTTATTATTCAGATACTCTTGAAGCCCACGATCACGCAAAACACAGCTTGGACACTTACCACAACCGCCTTCCACGCCCTCATAGCAAGTATGCGTATGTTTTTGAACATACTCCAAATAACCCAACTCGTCTGCCAACGCCCACGTTTGGGCTTTAGTCAGCCACATCAAAGGCGTATCAATCACAAATGAATAATCCATCGCCAAATTTAACGTCACATTCATCGATTTAATAAAGACATCACGACAATCAGGATAACCTGAAAAATCAGTTTCGCACACGCCCGCAATGATATGTTGGATACCTTGTGACTTCGCATAAATCGCTGCATATAAAAGAAATAAGGCATTACGACCATCTACAAAAGTATTGGGCAAACTGTCTTTAGGTGCTTCAATACGGGTGTTTTCGTCCATCAAGGCATTATGCGTAATACCTTTGATCAAAGACAAATCCATCTCAACCTGCTTAACACCTAAGTCTTGTGCAATCCAACGTGCTTTTTCCAATTCAATAGCATGACGTTGACCATAATAAAAAGTAATGGCTTGCACATTTTCTTTGCCATATTGTGATAATGCCTGAATCAGACAAGTCGTGGAATCTTGTCCACCTGAAAAGATAACAATCGCTTTCATAAAAATTCCTTAGTTTTGATAACGCGGGAGGATTTCGAACCGCGTAAAAGCGTGATAGAAGAAATAACGCCACTTATTATAAAGCGAAAAGCCATATACTTCGTCAATTCAAGTGGTGATAGTCGCCTCAACAAATATTAAGGCTCAAGCGACACAAACTTAGTCTGCAAATAAGGTTTTAAACTATCAACACCACCTTCAACACCCACACCACTGTCTTTAATGCCCACCACTGGCGTTTCTGGCAAAGAGGAGCCAATACGATTTATTCGTATCATACCTGCCTCCAATGCTTGTATTAAGCGGTGCTGACGTTTGGCATCATGAGTAAATACATAAGTCGTTAGACCATAATTTAGACGATTGGCTGCCATGACCACTTGATGTTCATCACGAAAAGGACTAATCGTCAAAATAGGACCAAAAGGTTCTTCATTCATGATACGCATATCATCATTGACATCCGTCAAAATCGTCGGTTCAAAAAAATAACCCGAACCTTTTATTGCACGTCCACCTATCAACAATTTTGCTCCTTTTGACAAAGCATCGTCCACCATTTCTTGCATCACGTTTAATCGTCTTTCATTGGCTAATGGTCCCATCGTCGTTTCTTTGTCTAACCCGCTACCTACCACCACCTTCTTAAAAGTGGCCACTAAAGCGGTTGTCAGGGCTTCGTACTTTGATTCATGTACATAACAACGAGTTGGGGCATTACAAGACTGTCCCGCATTTCTTAATTTATGACGTACCAAAGCAGGTAATAACTCGTGAATATCTGCATCTTCAAAAATCAATACTGGCGAATGACCACCCAATTCCATGACCGTTGACATCATGGATTCAGTTGCCTTAGCTGCCAAGCTTTTACCCACCGAGACCGAACCTGTAAACGCTAGCACTCGAGTGATGGGTGAGCGAATCAAATAATCCGACACCACCTCTGGTACACCCCATACCACATTTAAAACACCTGCAGGCAAGCCTACCTCGTGAAATACTTTGGCAATATTCATCACTGCACTTGGTGCCTCTTCTGAACCTTTGATAATCACCGTACACCCCGCTGCCAAGGCGGCTGAGATTTTGCGTATTGCCTGATTAAATGGGAAGTTCCATGGTGTAATGGCCACACAAACACCGATAGGTTCACGCAATTCTAACTGCATTAAATCCATATCACGACTTTGAATCACGCGTCCTTCAATACGCATCGCCTGTTCAGCATTCCAATTACAATGTGCGACACAAGAAGTGACTTCAGACAAAGCCTCATCATAAATTTTTCCTTCGTCTAAAGTAATGTGATACGCAATTTCTGAAGCCTTTTGTCGCAATCGATCGGCTACTTGATGTAATATCTCTGCTCGTTCTGAAGCGGACTTTTGACACCACAATACAAAAGCATCATGTGCACTTTTTAATGCCAAATCAAGATCGGCCTGGTTGGCATGAGGCAGCTGACCCAACACTTGCAAAGTCGCTGGATTCATGACCGACTGTTCATCTCGTCCTTGACCAGAAAGAAACTCACCATTAATGTACAGTGCCAACTCAGGATATTGATACATATTGATTCCTAAATAAGATATTTTCTATTATCCGCATTGTTCAAAATACTTGAAGTATATATAATAAACCTTTATGAGCGTAATTTTTTGAGTATGGGATTTTTCATGGATAACCAGCACACCATTTTACAAAACGTACCGATTGGACAAAAAGTAGGCATCGCCTTTTCTGGCGGTTTAGATACCTCAGCCGCCTTGCTTTGGATGAGAAAAAAAGGGGCGATTCCTTATGCATATACCGCTAATTTAGGGCAACCCGATGAAGAGGATTATGAGGCTATTCCTCGAAAAGCCAAAGAATATGGTGCTGAAAATGCACGTTTGATCGATTGCCGTCAACAACTGGCACATGAAGGAATTGCGGCGATTCAATGCAATGCCTTTCATATTACTACCGCTGGCGTTACCTACTACAACACCACACCACTAGGTCGTGCCGTTACAGGAACGATGTTGGTAAACGCCATGAAAGAAGATGATGTTCATATTTGGGGCGATGGCAGTACTTATAAAGGCAATGATATTGAACGTTTCTATCGTTATGGCTTACTGACCAACCCTGAACTACGTATTTATAAACCTTGGCTAGATCAGGCTTTTATCGATGAATTAGGCGGTCGTGCAGAGATGTCTGAATTCTTACGTGCCAATGGTTTTAATTATAAGATGTCCGCTGAAAAAGCCTATTCTACTGACTCCAATATGTTAGGGGCGACACATGAAGCGAAAGACCTAGAATTCCTTAATAGCGGTATTCGTATCGTTCAGCCTATTATGGGCGTGCCTTTCTGGAAAACAGACTGCGACGTAAAAGCCGAAGAAGTCAGCATCACATTTGAAGAAGGCTACCCTGTTGCGATAAATGGTGTTGAATATAACCCTGTCGATCTCATTCTCAAAGCTAATGAAATCGGCGGTCGTCACGGTCTTGGCATGAGTGATCAGATTGAGAACCGTATCATTGAAGCTAAATCTCGCGGTATCTATGAAGCCCCAGGAATGGCATTACTTCACATTGCTTACGAACGTCTGGTCACAGGCATTCATAACGAGGATACGATTGAACAATACCGTATCAATGGTATTCGTTTAGGTCGTTTACTCTACCAAGGCCGTTGGTTTGACTCACAAGCATTAATGCTTCGTGAAACAGCAGAACGTTGGGTGGCACGTGCGATCACAGGTACGGTCACACTAGAATTACGCCGTGGCAATGATTACTCTATTCTAAACACAGAATCGCCTAATCTTACCTATCAGCCTGAACGCCTAAGTATGGAAAAAGTGGCAGGTGCGTTTACACCACAAGACCGTATCGGTCAGCTCACTATGCGTAATCTTGATATTACCGACACCCGTACCAAGCTAGGTATTTATAGTAAGTCTGGACTATTATCTATCTCAAATGATAGCAGCGTTCCCTTACTTAAAGACGAAAAGAAATAATGTTTTGAAATCACTATAAAACACTGCCCACGTTTTCTTATGTGGGCAGTTTTTTTATGAAGCAATAGAGTTTAGGCGGTTTCGCGTTTCTCCACCAAACGTCCAAATATCAATCCAATCTCATAAAGCACCACTAGCGGAATCGCCAACATCAGCTGACTCATCACATCTGGTGGGGTCACAATCGCCGCCACGACAAATGCACCCACGATTAGATAAGGTCTTGCTTCTTTCATTTTTTGGGTACTCGCCACTCCCGTCATCGCCAATACAACGACCGCCACAGGCACTTCAAACGTTAACCCAAATGCGAACAACATCGTCAACACAAAACTCAGGTATGATGCGATGTCTGGGGCAAACTGGATAGAATCAGGGGCCACAGAAGCAATAAAGTGAAATACATTACCAAAAACCACATAGTAACAAAATGCCATACCGAGATAAAACAAAGCACTACTGGCGATCACTAAAGGGGCGGCCATTTTTTTCTCGTGACTATATAAACCTGGTGCCACAAAAGCCCATATTTGGTACATCACCCAAGGTAAGGCAATCAAAAACGCTATCAAAAGCGTCACTTTCAACGGCACCAAAAATGGCGTAATCACGCCTGTGGCAATCATTTTATGCCCCTCTGGCAACGTCTCCATCATCGGCATCGCCACCCAGTTATAAATCTTTCCTGCCCCTGGATAGATCATCAAGACAATCAAAACAAGCAAAATACCTGCGATGGATTTTAATAAGCGACTACGTAACTCAATGAGGTGAGAGACCACACTACCCTCTTTTAATTCCTCACTCATCCCACTTTCTCCTGTGTTTCCGTCTTGCTTTCGGATGCGTCAGACGATGTTTTTTTCATCTCCTGGCTAGCCACCAAAGAGGTCTCTTTAGGCAACGGCTTATCCGTCTGTTCTACTTTCGCCACGGATGAATCGGAATCTGTGTGCGTTGGGTTTTCTTGTTGGGGCTGATGAGTCATTTGTTCTACTTCATTTTTCAGCTCCCCCAATCCAGAGGTCAGATCCTGCTTTAGCTTATCCGCACTCGATCTGAGGTCATTGACGGCTGATTCAAATGGATTCGCCACACCTTGTTCTATCGTTTTCTTTAAATCTTTTACTTCGTCGATATTGATTTCGGACTGCAAATCAGATTTTAAATCATTCATGTATCGTTGAAATCGTCCAAATAGCAGTCCTGCTGACCGTGCAACCTTAGGCAATCGTTCTGGCCCCAACACCACGAGTGCCACGAGAGCAATAATAAATAACTCTCCAAAACTAAATCCAAACATGATTTATGCGTCTTTTTTCTCTTTGGCCTGAACGTCAACCGTCTGATTTTCTGCGGGATTAGGCAAAGATTTTTCTTCTTGAGATTCTTGCATGCCTTTCTTAAACCCTTTTACCGCACCACCAAGGTCTTCCCCGATGTTACGTAATTTTTTCGTACCAAATACTAATGCAACGATCACTAACACAATTAGCCAGTGCCAAATACTCATACTACCCATCTTATACTCCATTCATTAAGTTTGTAGTGATAACAAATTGTAGCATAATCGCTATTTTTCTTAGTTTGATTCACGCATCACCATCTAGGCATCATCTTTTTTTACACTGGGAACAAAATCTTCTTAAACCCATTCAATCATGCTCACACAGCCGACACATTCTTTCATACTAAGGAGAGAATCTGATCGTCAAAAGCGTTTCTGTCACTTTATTCAGAACGACTCGCTTTTTCTTTCAACCCTGATAGTCCCTCTCTTCGAGCCAATTCACCTAACACCTGATCAATAGAAATATCGTAATAATTTAAAGCGACCAATAAGTGAAAGACCAAGTCTGCAGACTCATACACCATATGTTCACGATCTTGATCCTTGCAAGCCATCACAAACTCGACCGCTTCCTCGCCCACTTTCTTTAAAAAAGCATCTGGCCCTTTTGCGTACAACTTTGCCACATAAGACGTATCGGGATGCCCATTTAGTTTTCGGTCTTTAAGTATTTCGCTTAATTTGTTTAATATGGATTCATTCATGATGATAAATATCTTTTGGATCTTTCATGACGGGATCGACAGCCTCCCAAGTCTGGGTCTCCCAATCTAAACGTTTGTAAAAACAAGAAGTACGTCCCGTATGACAGGCAATTTGCTGTTCTTGAGTCACCGTTAACAAAATAACATCGCCATCACAATCGGTACGAATTTCATGGACATGCTGTACATGCCCCGATTCTTCACCTTTGTGCCATAACTTACAACGAGAACGAGAAAAATAAACGGCTTGCTTCGTTTGAATCGTTTTTGTCAATGCTTCATGATTCATCCAAGCCACCATTAAAATACGACCTGTCTCTTTGTCCTGTGCAATTGCAGGAATAAGGCCTCTTTCGTCAAAAGAAAGAATATCTTTGAATCCCATTACCCTACCTTAACGTCTAACAGATATACCCGCTTTAGCCATATATTCCTTAGCTTGAGCAATGGTATAGTCTCCATAATGAAAAATACTGGCAGCCAACACAGCACTGGCCCCACCTTTTTGTATGCCATCACACAGGTGTTGAAGATTTCCCACACCGCCTGAAGCAATCACTGGCACAGGTACTGCCTCACTAATGGCTTGAGTTAAAGATAAATCAAAACCATCTTTTGTGCCGTCTTTATCCATGCTGGTCACTAATAGTTCACCCGAACCATAATCAGCCATCTTTTTTGCCCATTCAATCGCATCGATTCCCGTACCTTTGCGACCACCATGCGTATAGATTTCATAACCACTAGGCAAATGCTCACTTTTACGTGCATCAATCGCCACCACAATACACTGTGAGCCATAGTAAGTAGCTGCTTCACGTACCAAGTCTGGACGCAAGACGGCTGCACTATTGATAGAAATTTTATCAGCACCCGCATTTAGAAGTTTATCAATATCCGCCAGTGTTCTTACGCCACCTCCGACAGTAAGCGGAATAAACACTTGTTCTGCGACAGCTGTTATCACTGATAAGAGTGCTTCTCGATCATCACTTGTAGCGGTAATATCCAAAAAAGTTAATTCATCCGCCCCTTGATCGTTATAGCGTTTAGCAACTTCTACTGGATCACCAGCATCCCTTAATCCAACAAAGTTAATGCCTTTAACCACTCGACCGTCTTTAACATCTAAACAAGGAATAATGCGATGGCACAAAGCACTCATGTATTAGTCTTCCTCATCATAAAGATCACGATCACTTAATGAATCCGCCAAATCTTGTGCTTGCACAAAATCAATCTTGCCCTCATATAGACTGCGTCCCATAATCACGCCCTCTATACCCTCGCTTTCAAATTCACATAACTGACGAATATCTTCGATACTGCTTAACCCGCCCGAAGCGTAAATCGGAATATCGACTTGTCTGGCTAAATCCACTGTCGCTTGGATATTGATACCTGACAACATTCCATCACGGCCGATGTCGGTGTAAATAATGCTGTCCACCCCATAGTCTTCAAAACGTTTAGCGAGATCGACTACATTGTACTTAGAAATTTTCGTCCAACCATCTGTGGCAACCTGTCCATCTTTAGCGTCCAAGCCAACGATGATATGCCCAGCAAAGGCACTGCAAGCCTCTTCCACAAAACTAGGTTTTTTCACCGCCGCTGAACCGATAATGACGTATTCAATACCCATATCCAAGTAAAACTCAATCGTTTCCAAATCACGGATACCGCCACCGATCTGCACAGGCAAATCTTCATCAATCGTTTCTAAAATTTGGTCAATCACCTCATGGTTCTTGGGTTTTCCTGCAACCGCCCCGTTTAAGTCCACCAAATGAAGTCTTCTGGCACCTAAATCGCTCCATTTCTGAGCAATGTTGACAGGGTCTTCTGAAAAAATCGTTGCATCACTTAAATCACCTTGACGCAAACGCACACATTTACCATCTTTTAGATCAATAGCTGGAACTAGCAACATGATTACAATATATTTCTAAGTTAAAGTTAATAAACACAAGTATATAGCTAGATTTGCCAATTCACAAAATTTTTTAACAAAACTAGACCATTATTTGCACTTTTTTCGGGATGAAACTGAACCGCAAAAATATTATCCTTGGCGATGACGCTATCAAACAACAAACCATATTCCGTTTGACCAAAAACTACATCAGGACTACGCGATGTATCGGTATGAACAAAGTAGCTATGAACAAAGTAGAAAAATGCACCATCATCAATACCCGCCCACAAAGGATGCGGTTTTTGTGTCACCTTATTCCATCCCATATGCGGCACTTTCAATCGGTTTTTTCCCTCGAATGCAGGACCAGAAAACTTTTTTACATTCCCTGCAAACCATCCTAAACAAGGCGTATTCCCCTCTTCACTATGTTCTAGCATCATTTGCTGGCCCACACAAATCCCCAACAAAGGTTTAGATAAGGCAACTTTCTGGACAGCCTCCATCAACCCTGAATTTTCAAGGTTTTTCATGCAATCGCCCATCGCTCCTTGACCTGGAAACACAACCTTATCCGCACGTTCGAGATCTTGAGCTTGTCGTGCAAAGTACACCTCATCTTTTGCGTCACATACATGTTCTAACGCTCTTTTGACGGAATGTAGATTCCCCATTCCATAATCGACCACGGCGATTTTACTCATTACAACACGCCTTTTGTAGAAGGAATAACATTGATTGCACGTTCATCAAGCGTTAAAGCCATTCTCAATGCACGTCCAAACGCCTTAAACACCGTTTCCGCCTGATGATGCGTATTTAAGCCACGAATATTATCGATATGCAAAGTGATTTTGGCATGGTTCACAAACCCTTGAAAGAACTCTCTAAACAAGTCCACATCAAAGGTACCGACTCGTTCACGCGTAAAGTCCACGTGATATTCCAAACCTGGACGACCTGAAAAATCCACTACCACGCGTGATAAGGCTTCATCTAAAGGCACATACGAATGACCGTAACGAATAATGCCTTTTCGATCACCGACCGCTTGAGCAATCGCCTGTCCCAATGTAATGCCAATATCTTCCACAGAGTGGTGATCATCGATATGCGTATCGCCTTGGCAAGTGACCTCTAGATCGATCAAACCATGACGTGCGATTTGATCCAACATATGATCTAAAAAAGGAATGCCACTATTTAGTTTCGCACTGCCTGTACCATCTAAATTTACGGCGACCGAAATCTTTGTTTCGGCTGTATCACGATTAATCTTTGCAACACGCATCATTACACCTTTTTAAAACGATATTCTGCACTATGTGCATGGGCTTGTAACCCCTCTCCATAAGCCAATCTTGCTGTTAAAGGACCGAGTGTTTTAGCACCTTGTTCAGAGATTTGAATAATACTCGAACGTTTCTGAAAATCATACACCCCTAGAGGTGAAGAAAAACGGGCTGTCCTCGCTGTAGGCAAGGTATGGTTAGGGCCTGCACAATAATCACCAAATGATTCTGAACTATAGGCACCTAAAAATAAAGCGCCCGCATGATGAATTTTTTCAGCTAATGCGGATGCGTTAGTCGTAGAGATTTCCAAATGTTCAGGAGCGATTCGATTCGCAACATCACATGCTTCATCTAAATCTTTTACTTTGATCAAAATACCTCGATTAGAGAGACTGGTTCTGAGAATCGCTTCTCTTGGCATATTCGCGATCTGACGTTGCATAGACGCTTGAACCGCATCTAAAAACGCTTCATCTGGACTTAATAAAATCGCTTGTGCCAATTCATCATGTTCAGCTTGTGAAAACAAATCCATCGCGATCCAATCTGCAGACGTACTACCATCACAGATAATCAAAATCTCACTGGGACCAGCCACCATATCGATACCCACGGTACCAAACACACGTTTTTTCGCCGATGCGACATAAGCATTTCCTGGACCCGTGATTTTATCGACCTGTGGAATACATTCAGTACCATAAGCCAAGGCAGCAATCGCTTGAGCACCCCCAATACGAATGACTCTATCTACCCCCGATATCGCCGCACAGGCCAATACCAAATCATTTTGTTGATCATTAGGCGTTGGGCTCACCATAATGATTTCACCCACTCCTGCTACTTTGGCGGGGATGGCATTCATCATCACCGAAGATGGGTAAGCCGCTTTGCCACCTGGTACATACAAGCCCACTTTATCTAACGGCGTGACTTTCTGTCCCAGCACCGTACCATCTTCTTCTGTATATTGCCATGACGTTAATTTTTGTTTTTCATGATAACGACGAATACGGTCGGCCGCTTGTTCTAAATCTTCGCGTTGCGTTTTATCCAAACTATCTAACGCCCGTTTCATCTGTGCAGGCGTGACTTCCAAGTCTTGCATACAAGTTGCTTGACTGCGGTCGAACTTTTGGGTGAACTCAAGCACGGCCTCATCACCTCTTTGTTTTACCGCTTCCAAAATATGCGTAACCGCCTCTTCAATCGCCTTATCTTCGCTCGCATCAAACGCCAGCAAGGTTTGTAAAGATGGCAAGAAATCGTGATCTTGAGTATTTAATCGATTAATAAATGGCTGCTTCATTTTTGATTAACTGTCTCTTCAAATGTTCTAATAATGGGCATTAAAAGTGAGGTTTTTGTTTTCAGTGACGCTTTATTCACAATCAAACGAGAAGAAATCGGCATCACATATTCGGCCACTTTTAAATGATTGGCTTTCAACGTATTACCCGTGGAGACCACATCTACAATCGCATCAGCCAACCCCATCAGTGGGGCTAGTTCCATCGAGCCATACAATTTAACCAAATCCACTTGTACGCCCTGTGATGCAAAATAACGTCGAGTAATTTCCACGTATTTAGTTGCTACTCTTAATCTAGCACCACGAAATACCGCCGCATGATAGTCAAAGTCCTCTCTGACAGCGACGGCCAGATGACATTGTGCTATTTTTAAGTCAACGGGTTCATATAGCTGGCTTTGATGGCTCAATGTATATTCTTGTAGCACATCTTTGCCTACAATGCCAAAATCTGCCGCCCCATACTCCACATAGGTGGGCACATCTGACGCACGCACAATCAACAATCGTAAATTTGGGTCAGATGAAGGCAATACGAGTTTTCGAGACTGTTCTGGGTGTTCAGATACGTGAATCCCTGCTGCTTCCAACAAAGGAAGTGTTTCATCAAAAATACGCCCTTTTGATAAGGCTAATGTTAATGGTTGTTCTCTCATGATGTCGATATTCTTTCAATAACAGCACCTACCGATCTGAGTTTTTCAGCCATTTGATCATAACCGCGATCTAAATGATAAATGCGATCAATAATGGTCTCCCCCTCAGCAGCCAATGCAGCAATGACTAAGCTTGCAGAGGCTCTTAAATCCGTTGCCATAACTTTTGCACCGTATAATTGAGGCACTCCCTCAACCACTGCGGTATGACCGTCTAGGGTGATTTTTGCCCCCATTCTCATCAATTCTGGCACGTGCATAAAACGATTTTCAAAAATGTTTTCCACCATCACAGAACTACCTTCAGCCACGACATTCATCGCCATAAGCTGTGCCTGCATATCGGTCGGAAATCCGGGATATTCACTTGTTTTAAAGCCTACTGCACGAGGACGTTTATCCATCTTCGCATGAATCCAATCCGCCCCTGTTTCAATCTGCATACCTGCTTCAATCAGTTTGTCCAAAACTGCCCCTAATGTATCAGGAGCCGCTTTTCTAAGCCACAATTCACCCCCTGTGACACCTAAAGCACATAAAAATGTGCCTGTTTCAATGCGATCGGCCACTACACGGTAAGTAGCACCATGCAAGGATGGAACTCCCTGAATAACAATACGGTCCGTACCATGCCCTGAGATTTTCGCCCCCATCGCATTCAGCAAATTCGCCAGATCCACGACTTCAGGTTCTTTGGCCGCATTTTCTAAAATCGTTGTGCCTTTTGCCAATACCGCTGTTAACAGAAACTGTTCCGTACCGCCCACGGTCACCATATCCGTACGAATGCTATTACCCGTTAATTCATCGCACTGAGCATAGACAAAACCATGTTCCACCGTGATAGTCGCACCTAATCGCTCCAGCCCCTTAATATGCTGATCAACAGGTCTTAATCCTATCGCACACCCTCCTGGTAAACTGACTTTTGAGGATTTAAGGCGTGCTAATAAAGGCCCCAACGCTAGTATTGACGCACGCATAGTCTTTACGAGTTCATAAGGTGCTTCATTCGATATCAGTTGACTAGCTTGTAAGACAATCTTATTTTCAGCCTTATTCCACTGAACGTTTACCCCTAACTGAGTCAGTAATTTAACCGTGGTATCAATATCATTTAATGTCGGGACATTGTGTAATTCCAACGGTTCATCGGTTAATAAACAAGCAAATAATATCGGTAACGCCGCGTTCTTTGCTCCCGAAATCGTGATCTCACCATGAAGAGGGTTACCCCCCACAATCCTCAATTTGTCCATTATTTTCCTTGGTTGGCGTATTCTGCAGGCGTTAATGTTTTCATGGATAAAGCATGAATTTCTTCACGCATTCGATCACCTAAAGCCGCATATACCAGCTGATGACGGGCGATCAGACGTTTGCCCTCAAACGCTTCACTTACGATCAATGCTTCAAAGTGTGCACCATCGCCCACTACCGTCACTTTCTCACAAGCTAAGCCTTTCTCAATATGTTCACGAATCGAATCAGGTGTAGGTAACAACATAACCATCCTATAAAAAATTAATAACGCAACTTATAACCTGTTGCCAACATTCTGAGTGCAATGGCAGAAGTGATCAACAATGTTAATAATACAACAGCAAAACTATGCCATGGGGAAACATCTGCGATTCCGAAAAAACCATAGCGAAATCCATCTATCGTGTAAAACAAGGGATTCCAATGAGACACGGTTTGCCAAAAAGGGGGCAAGCTATGTACGGAATAAAAAACCCCTGACAAAAAGGTAGCAGGCATAATTAGGAAATTTTGAAAGGCGGCTAAATGATCAAATTTTTCAGACCACACACCTGCCACCAATCCTAAACTCGACATAATGGCACAGGCCATGATAGAAAAGATAATCAGCCAAATAGGCGACACTGGTATCACCACCGCAAATATACAAGAGGCGACCCAAAGTGCCAAACCTACGCATAAACCTCTGGCACACGCCGCAACAATATAAGCGGAGAAAATTTCCCAATAAGAAAACGGTGGTAATAAAATAAACACCAAATTACCTGTAATACGACTTTGGATCAAAGACGAAGAGGTATTGGCAAATGAGTTTTGCAACATACTCATCATCATTAAACCGGGAATGAGAAAATGCAAATACGGCACCGATCCATACACCTCTGCCTTACCTTTCATCGCCTGTGAAAACACCAGCAAATAAAGCAATGCGGTCACTACAGGTGCAGCGATGGTTTGGGTAGATACTTTAAGATAACGCATCATCTCTTTGTACAAGAGTGTAGGAAATCCCGATGAAAAACGTTGTGACACACGACTGCTCATGTTGATTCCTTATTCATCACTTTTAAGAAAGTATCGTCTAAATGTTCGCTTTGGTAAGCGGTTAACAAATCCTGTGGTGTCCCTTGTTCCACAATCTTACCGCGTTTTAAGAAAGCCA
Source organism: Basilea psittacipulmonis DSM 24701 (assembly GCF_000743945.1). Classification (NCBI taxonomy): domain Bacteria; kingdom Pseudomonadati; phylum Pseudomonadota; class Betaproteobacteria; order Burkholderiales; family Alcaligenaceae; genus Basilea; species Basilea psittacipulmonis. The sequence goes on from NZ_CP009238.1 coordinate 1,885,423, forward strand.
ATCGATGACACATCTCTTGGGCTTCTTCCAAATAATGTGTCGTTAAAATAATCGTATGCCCTTCTTTGTTAAGACGGGTAATAAACTTCCATAAGCCATGTCTAAGATCGACATCCACACCCGCCGTGGGTTCATCTAACACAATAACAGGCGGTTTATGAACTAAGGCTTGTGCGACTAACACACGTCTTTTCATGCCTCCAGACAAACTTCTCATATTGGATTCAGCTTTATCTAAGAGGCCCAAATTATCTAAAATCTCATCGATCCAATCATCATTATGACGTAACCCATAATAGCCCGATTGCAACCGTAACGTTTCTCTGACTGTAAAAAACGGATCATAGACTAATTCTTGAGGCACGATACCCAAGGAACGACGAGCCATCCGATAATCTTTTACCACATCGTAACCGCAGACTTTGGTCGTACCCGATGTTGCATAAACCAATCCTGCAAGAATAGAAATGAGGGTGGTTTTTCCAGCACCATTGGGTCCCAACAGGCCAAAAAACTCGCCCTCATGAATATGCAAAGTCGTTTCAAATAATGCTTGGAATCCTTTGGATATGGGGCGACCTAAGAGACGTGACCAAAACGAGGGTTGTTCATCATAGATCTTAGATACGCGGTCAAACGAAACAATAACCTTACTCATTGTTTTTTCTTGCTCAAGGCTTCTACCAAACCATCGATACCATGGCGACTGATTTCACCTGCAAATTGGTTACGATAATTTTGAATTAACCAAATACCCTCTACGGCCAAATCGTAAACCAACCAACTATCGTTAGTTTGAATCATTCGATAATCCACACGAATACGGTTAGTTAGATTCTCTAAGACACTAGAAACCACCACGTCTTTGGCTTTAGGATCGCCTCTAAACGGCAACATCGTAATCTTCGTATCCTTATCTACCGCCTTAAACGCACCACTATAGGTTTGCATCAATGTCATTGAAAAGCCATCCACTAATGCTTTTTTCTGTGCATCAGTCGCTTGTCGCCATGGTGCACCAACAGCCAATCTCGTGGCACGGTTCATATCCACATAAGGCATCACGTATTGATTAACGACCTCTTGAATACCTTCAATATTCCCAGCATGAGCAGAGTCATTTTCTAATATCGCTTTTAGCGTTTGGTTTGCTATCTTTTCGATAAAATCATTGGGATTGGGCAGTGACCATGCTTGTGACGCGATACACAAACAGCACATCGTCAAAAATGTTTTTAGTAGTTTCATATCTATACCTTTTTTCAATCATTAGGGGGAATCGGGATCATCATACTGAGGAACGTTTAAAGCATCCTCTGGATCATCGTATTGCGGTACATTAGGAGCGGCTTTTGAATTATCATCCTGATCAGGATCCTCATAACTTGGCACGCCACTACCACCTGTAACACCATTTATTCTGGCTTTTCTTAACTGTAAATAGGAGTCGCGAATAAAACTATATTTATCCAAAGCGATATTGTCCACCAAACTTTCTGCTTGTAAATACGACGCTCGGACATCCACCCATTTTAAAGCATATACTGGATTTCTAACGCGAACTGGATAAATATCTAATAAGGACGCATTCAGTGCGGATGGCACCCATGCATCCACCGCCATGCCCGCAGCATCTCTAAACGTACTAGGACCAAAAAACGGCAAAACCAGATAAGGACCACGTCCCACACCCCATTTTGCCAACGTCACACCAAAGTCATTAGAAATAGCAGGCAAGCCTCTTTCAGCGGCCAAGTCTTTACAACCGCCACCACCCATTGTGGTGTTAAACAACACACGACCAATGGTATTAAAAAAATCGATAAAACTACCTTGAGCAAGGCTATTTGCACCTGACCACACTTCACCCACATTAGAATAAACGCCATGAATACATTCACGTGCAACCGCTGGAACATATCGGTTATAGGCTTTGGCTACGGGCTTTAACACAATACTATCCACGGTATCGTTAAACGCATAAACCGCACGGTTATAAGGCTCTAAGGGGTCATCAGGATTAGTCGTGCTACACGCCGATAATATGCCTGCACAAGCTAAGATCAATAGATATTTTTTCATTATTTTGAACCTTGTTTTTCGGCACTAGAGAATAAGAACTTACTAATCAAATCCTCTAACACAATGGCACCTTGGGTAAACTGAACATAAGCACCATCGGTCCAATTCTGTTCATCTGCTCCTGGGGTAATGCTCACGTATTGGTCACCTAACAATCCCGCTGTGTTGATAGACAAAGAGCTGTCTTGCGGAAAGACGTAAGGTTCATCAATACTAATATCCACAATGGCTTTAAAATCCTGATTATCAAAGTGAATCGCTTTGACGCGACCGACCACAACACCATTAGATTTCACTGCCGCATTCGTTTTCAACGTCCCCACATTATCAAATTTTGCCGCGATATGATAGGTCTTTTGAAACAAACTAAATGAAGTCATATTGCCTGCACGCAAGGCCAAAAAGATCAGTGCGATAATGCCTAACAATACGAACACACCCACATAAAATTCCGTTTTTCTTTCTGTCATTTTGTAACCTTTTAAAACATAAGTGCCGTCATCACAAAATCGAGTGCAAAAATCAATAAAGCACTGATTACCACGGTATGAGTAGTCGCTCTGGAGACCCCCGATGGCGTGGCTTTTGCATACCATCCTTGATACAAGGCCACTAAAATACACGCCACACCAAAGACCACACTTTTTACAAAACCGCTACCTACGTCACTAAACAAATTCACACCACTTTCCATTAATGACCAGTAAGCACCATTATCCACGCCTAACAGCATCACGCCCACTAGCCATCCGCCCAGAATACCGACGGCAGAAAAAAGTGATGCCAATACCGGCATCGCTATCACCCCACCCAAAAAACGTGGTGCAATGATTCTTGCCAAAGGGTTAATCCCCATCACTTCAATGGCTGTTAACTGTTCACCTGCTTTCATTAAACCGATCTCGGCCGTTACAGAAGTGCCTACGCGACCAGCAAAAAGCAAAGCGGTAATAACAGGCCCTAATTCACGCAATAAAGACAAGGCAACGACTAGCCCTAATTGTTGGGCTGAGCCAAATGTCGCCAAGGTGTTATAGCCTTGTAGCCCCAACACAAACCCCACAAACAAACCAGATACCAAAACGATCAGTAAGGAATAATTACCAATAAAATGAATCTGGTCCACCGTAAGATAAAATCGTTTAAAAGCCATTCCAGAGGCACGAAGAATCCTAGCTAAGAACAAAAAGAATCTTCCCAAAATGGCGATGATATTTAGGACAAAAGAACCCAAGTTTATTATTACATTACGCATCATGTCAGTCCTTTTGTTTTTAACCAGTCTAAATAAGCGGGCGTTTCTGGGTAATTAAAAGCAACTGGCCCCTCTGTTGAGGCCGATAAAAACTGACGCACATAAGGGTCAGTGGAACGACGCAAATCATCAGGTGTTCCCGATGCCAACATCCGTCCTTGTCCGACCATATAAACCTGATCCACGATAGCAAACGATTCCTCAATATCATGCGTGATCAAAATAGACGCACAATTTAAATGAGTGGTTAAATCTCGAATTAACTTAGCGGTAATTCCTAAAGAAATCGGATCCAGTCCAGCAAAAGGCTCGTCAAAAAAGATAATCTCAGGATCTAAAATAATCGCCCTAGCCAAAGCAACTCTTCGTGCCATGCCCCCCGATATTTCAGAGGTACTTAAATGAGCAGCCGCTTTCAGCCCCACTTTTTCTAAACAAGAAAGCACCTTTTGATTAATCTCTTCTTCAGTACATTGGCGCAATTCTCTCAAAGGAAAGGCGACATTTTCAAAGACATTTAAATCGGTAAATAAGGCACCTTGTTGAAATAGCACGCCCATTCTTTGACGAACTTGACTTAAATCTCCCCATGAACGAATATCCTGACCAAATAAGGAAATCTGACCTTTTTGGGCAAAAATCTGGCCTGTCGCTGCACGCAATAAAGTGGTCTTACCTGACCCGGAACCACCCATCAAAGCAACAACTTGTCCTGTCGATACATGAAGATTCAGTCCTTGAAGAATGGTGACCTGACCATACCCCAAGGACACATCTTGAAAGGTTAATACTGTTTTATCCAAGCTCTTGTCTTATAAAATAAAAACTTTTATTTTATACCAACTTTCTTTATCTTGGCAAAACTGATTGACCCATCAAATATTCATCTACCGCCTTAGCAGCTTGACGACCCTCGCGAATCGCCCAGACCACTAAAGACTGACCACGACGCATATCTCCTGCCGCAAAAATTCCTTTTTGGTTCGTCGCGTATTGTTCGGTATTGGCTTTAGCATTACCTCTGGCATCTTTTTCAATGCCAAAAGAATCTAAGACCTGCGGTACGGGGGAAACAAAGCCCATGGCCAGAAAGATTAAATCCGCTTTGATTGAAAATTCAGAATTCGGGATTTCTTTCATGCTCATCTGTCCCGTTTTAGGGTGTTTATCCCATTTAACGCGGACCACATTTAACTGTTTCACCACACCATGTTCACCCTCGATCGACTTCGTTGCAATCGCCCAATCACGCTCACAACCCTCTTCTTGCGATGAAGAAGTGCGTAATTTCATCGGCCAATAGGGCCATGTCAATGACTTATCTTCTTGCTCGGGAGGACAGGGCATTAACTCAATTTGCGTGACGCTTTTGGCCCCCTGACGAATACTCGTTCCCACACAATCAGAACCCGTATCGCCACCACCGATCACCACCACGTGTTTGTCTTTGGCGGTAATTTGATTTCTGATGCGATCCCCTGCATTCACCTTATTTTGCTCACGTAAGAAATCCATTGCAAAATAAACACCTTTTAATTCTCTGCCAGGAACCATCAAATCACGAGGCACTTCAGCACCACCACATAATAAAACGGCATCAAACTCTTTGCTTAATTCTTGTGGTGTGACGCACATCATATCTGAACTGGGCAAATCCTCTAAATTACCGACATAAGTAGAGGGTTTAAACTCCACGCCCTCTTCCTCCAATTGGCTTAAACGTCGGTCGATCAAACTTTTATCTAATTTAAAGTCTGGGATCCCGTATCTTAACAAGCCCCCGATACGATTATTTTTCTCAAAAACAATAACTTTATGACCTGCTCGGGCCAATTGTTGAGCCGCCGCCAAGCCTGATGGACCTGATCCGACAATCGCCACTTTCTTTCCTGAACGACGACGTGCTGGTTTGGCTTTGACCCAACCTTCAGACCACCCCTTGTCAATAATCGCATGTTCAATGGATTTAATTCCCACGGGGGTATTGTTGTAATTCAAGGTACAGCCAGCTTCACAAGGAGCTGGACAAATTCTTCCCGTGAATTCAGGAAAGTTATTGGTGGATAGCAACGTATCCAAAGCCAATTTCCAATCTGCACGGTACACCATATCATTCCAATCTGGAATATTATTATTCACAGGACAGGCATTATTACAAAAAGGAATGCCACAATCCATACAACGTGCTGCCTGCGTCTGAGCCTGCGAGTCTGTCAATGTCGCCACAAACTCATGGTAATGTTTAATACGTTCTTTAGGTGGCTGGCAACTTTCTTCAACACGTTCAAACTCTAAAAAACCTGTAATTTTTCCCATCATGAACTCCTTAAACTGCTTTTTTTGCGGATAATTGAGCTAAGGCTCGTTGATATTCCATCGGCATGACTTTGACAAACTGACCGCGAGACACTTCCCAGTTATCTAACAATTCTTTGGCACGTAAACTACCAGTGAGTTCATAATGTTCACGTAACAAATCAAGTAAAATCGGTTCATCCGCTTGTGCCTGTGCTTCTCTATATGGTTGGTGCCAAGTGTTTTTATCCTGTTCATCGGCTGGCAACACTTGTTGTAATGTCACCATACTGGTATTACACAAGTCTTTAAATGAACGTTCAGGATCCCACACATAAGCCACTCCACCGGACATTCCCGCCGCAAAATTTCGGCCTGTTTGTCCGAGTACAACAACGGTTCCGCCTGTCATATATTCGCAACCATGGTCACCTACGCCCTCTACTACAGTTGCTGCACCTGAGTTACGAACGGCAAATCGTTCACCTGCCACGCCTGAGAAGAACGCTTTTCCACCCAATGCACCATATAAAACGGTATTGCCTGCGATGATATTTTCTGACGTTTTACCTCTGAAATCATTTGGGGCACGAACGATTACTTGACCGCCAGACAAGCCTTTGCCAACATAATCATTCCCCTCTCCCACTAATTCAAACGTAATACCATGGGCTAAAAAGGCTGCAAAACTCTGTCCAGCCGTACCATGGAATTGGACGTGAATCGTATCATCGGGTAGGCCCTCATGACCATATTTTGAGGCAATCTTACCTGATAACATCGCTCCCACCGTACGATTTCGATTACGGATTGGCAAGGATAAATTCACTTTTTTGCCTTTTTCAATCGCAGGCTGACATTTTTCAATCAACTGATTATCTAAGGCTTTATCTAACTCATGATCCTGTGTTTCTGTGTGGTACAAGGCATGTCTTGGAGCTTCTTGTTTGTAGAAAATGCGTGAAAAGTCTAATCCTTTTGCTTTCCAATGCTCAATGCCTGCACGCATATCCAACAACTCGGTACGTCCAATTAAATCATCAAACTTTCTAATTCCTAGCTGCGCCATGATTTCACGCACTTCTTCAGCCACAAAGAAGAAATAGTTCACCACGTGTTCAGGCTTACCTTGGAACTTTTGACGTAATACGGGATCTTGTGTAGCCACCCCTACTGGACAGGTGTTTAAATGACATTTTCTCATCATCACACAGCCCTCAACGACCAAAGGAGCAGTCGCAAATCCAAACTCATCGGCACCTAACAACGCACCAATCACCACGTCTCTACCCGTTTTCATTTGGCCATCTGCTTGAATGCGTACACGACTACGTAAATTATTCAAAACCAGTGTTTGCTGTGTTTCAGATAAGCCCAATTCCCACGGTGTTCCCGCATGCTTAACGGAAGACAAAGGTGATGCACCTGTACCACCATCATGGCCTGCAATCACGATATGATCGGCTTTTGCTTTCGTAACCCCTGCTGCAACGGTACCCACGCCCACTTCAGATACCAATTTCACGGAAATATCAGCTGCCGTATTCACATTTTTCAGATCATGAATTAACTGAGCTAAATCCTCAATCGAATAAATATCGTGGTGTGGAGGAGGTGAAATCAAGCCCACGCCTGGCACTGAATAACGCAACTTAGCGATATAGTCCGTCACTTTATGACCGGGTAATTGACCGCCCTCACCTGGCTTGGCACCTTGAGCCATCTTAATTTGGATTTGATCGGCACTTGATAGGTATTCTGCACTAACCCCAAAACGTCCTGATGCGACTTGCTTAATCTTAGAACGCAAGGAATCGCCTTTTTTCAAAGGAATCACCGCTTCCACTCTATCTTTTCCTAGCACTGAAGCTAAGGTATCGCCCTCTTTAATACCGCTTTTACCTGACTTCAATTCCTTACGATAACGCAACTCATCTTCGCCGCCCTCACCTGTATTTGATTTACCGCCTATTCGGTTCATGGCTACCGCTAACGTCGCATGGGCCTCTGTCGAAATAGATCCCATCGACATCGCTCCCGTTGCAAAACGTTTCACAATCTCTTTAGCAGGCTCTACTTCTTCCAAAGCAATCGCTTTATTCGGATCCACCACAAACTCAAACAAGCCTCTTAACGTCATCATATGGCGAGTTTGATCATTGATTAATTGGGCGTATTCACGATAAGTACTATACTCATTAGAACGCGTTGCATGTTGTAGTTTTGCGATGGAATCGGGTGTCCACATATGGCGATCACCTCGCACACGGAATGCATATTCACCGCCAACATCTAGCTGATTTTCCAATACAGGATCCTCTCCAAATGCTTTTTGATGCAAACGAATTGCCTCTTCTGCGACCGCGAAAATATCTAGCCCCTCAATCGTCGTAGGCGTACCCGTAAAATACTTATCTACCAATGCCTTTTGAAGCCCCATTGCCTCGAAAATTTGTGCACCTGTATAGGACATATAGGTCGAGATACCCATTTTGGACATAATCTTATGAAGCCCTTTCCCAATCGCCTTGATATAATTCTTGACGGCATCAGGCCCCATGCCAGCAACGGCTTTAAGTGCCAAATAAGGATGGATCGCTTCGGCACCGTAACCTGCTAATAAAGCAAAATGATGCACCTCTTTTGCCGATCCCGTCTCAACCACCAACCCTGTTTTCGTACGCAATCCTGTACGTATCAAGTGCTGATGAATCGCTGACAAAGCCAATAATGCAGGAATCGCCACTCGTGTTTCATCTACTTTGCGATCACTGACAATCAAAATGTTATAACCATCTCTTACTGCATCAGCCGCACTGGCACAGATAGAGGCCAATGATGCTTCAATCCCCTGCGTCCCCCATTCTACGGGATAGGTAATATCGAGTTCAAAACTACGGAACTTGTTTCCAGTGTAATGCTCGATATGACGCAATCGTTTCATATCATTAGCCTGCAAAATCGGCTGTGACACTTCAATACGCATCGGAGGATTGACGTTATTGATATCCAATAAATTAGGTTTGGGGCCAATAAACGACACCAAAGACATCACCATTTGCTCACGAATCGGATCGATTGGTGGGTTCGTAACTTGTGCAAAGTGTTGTCTAAAGTAGTTATAAAAAGGTTTTGCATGGTCTGATAATACGGTCAAAGGACTATCATTTCCCATCGAACCCACGTATTCTTGACCTGTTTCGGCCATGGGTTTCAAAATAAACTTAAAGTCTTCCTGCGTCCATGCAAAAGCTTGTTGTAGGTCTAACTCTTTTGCTTTCAGCGGCTCTTCCACTACCGCTTCAGGATTATCCGCCGTTTTTAAATCCTGTAAATGCACACGCAAGCATTCTACCCACTGTGCATAAGGACGACTATTCGCCAACTGTGACTTTATCTCTTCATCTTCAATGATGCGTCCCTGTTCCATATCGATTAACAACATGCGTCCCGGTTGTAAACGCCATTTTTTGACAATTCGATTCTCAGGAACGCCCAAAGTACCTGCTTCTGAGGCCAAAATCACCATATCATCATCGGTCACCAGATAACGAGCAGGTCTTAATCCATTCCTATCCAACGTTGCACCAATTTGACGACCGTCTGTAAAACAAATCGCAGCAGGACCATCCCATGGCTCCATCATCGCCGCATTATATTCATAGAATGCACGGCGTTGTGATTCCATTTTCTCGTTTTGTTCCCACGCTTCAGGAATCATAATCATCATCGCATGAGCCAACGAATAACCGCTCATCACTAACAGTTCTAAACAGTTATCAAATGTGGCGGTATCTGATTGACCCTCGTAAACAATGGGATATAGCTTATTCAGATCCTCGCCTAAAACCGCTGAATCCATCACCCCTTCTCTGGCTCTTAACCAATTAAAGTTACCTTTCACGGTGTTAATTTCACCATTATGGGCAATCAAGCGGAAAGGGTGAGCCAAAGGCCATGCTGGGAAAGTGTTCGTAGAGAATCGCTGATGAACCAGTGCCACAGCAGACACGGTTCTAGTGTCCATCAAATCATGATAATACGCCCCAACCTCATTGGCCAACAACAGCCCTTTATACACCACTGTACGTGTAGAAGCCGATGCCACAAAATATTCCTTACTGTGGGCTAAATCCATTTGTTTAACCGCGTGGTTAGCCGTTTTACGAATCACATAAAGTTTACGCTCCAAGGCATCAGGTACCCTTTGATCAGGGCCACGTCCCACAAACAACTGCTTAATCACGGGTTCACAGGCAATCACGGCTTGAGAACGCAAAACATCATGATTGACTGGTACATCTCGCCAGCCCAACAACACCTGCCCTTCATTCTCTACTGCTCGCTCTAATGCTTTTTGACAGGCTAAACGCGATGCGGTTTCTTGAGGCAAAAACACCATCAATACCCCATACTCACCTGTCGCAGGTAGTGTCACCCCTTGTTTTGCCATCTCTTCACGGTATAAGGCATCAGGGATTTGAATCAAAATACCTACCCCGTCCCCCATATATTTGTCTGCCCCTACGGCACCACGGTGATCAAGGTTTTCCAATATCTTTAAACCCTGCTGAACGATCGTGTGGCTTTTCTTTCCTTTAATATTTGCCACAAACCCTAAACCACAGGCATCATGTTCATAGTGTGATGAATACAATCCTTTTTCTTCTGCCATTCTTATTTGCGTCACAGCCATTCTCCTAAGATTCCGCATCAATCATATTGTTGTGTTTAAGATACCGAAAAAACCCTCGATTCACAAGTTTTATTTCCTATGGTGCGTCACTATTTAATAAATATTGATTTAAAACAAATTATAAATAGGGACACACCGTCATCAAAAATCATCCAGTCATAAAAAATCCATTATAAATCAGTCTATTATAAAAATATCTAATAAAAACAAGCTATTATCACAAATACTACATTTGCTTAGCTTCCATGACTGAGCGATGATGTTTTCAATTTACTTTTGTATCCACACCATTATTTTTTCGCTTTTTTCCCAAGAAACAGGATTTCACACCACCTGTCGATCTCACGCCAATGCTTTATCGTTTCTATTAACGATGTTCGGGATCGAATAACAAAGACCCTATCAATCTCACGCTAATGCTTTATCGTTCCTATTCATCACTATTCATCCTTAGCTAGGATAGATTTAACTCATTCTCTTCATTGGAAAAGTGGTAAAATATAGGGTTTCTTTATATACTTTGCATATGAGCGAAAAGTATTCTCTAACGACACCACCTAATATCGGCAATCTAGGCGATATTGATGCGTACATCACTGCGGTTAATGCCATTCCCATGCTTTCTCCTGAACGAGAGTATGAGTTAGCCACCGCTTTGCATGATCATGAAGATTTAGATGCGGCACGACAACTGGTTTTGTCACATCTACGTCTAGTCGTGTCTATTTCTCGACAATACTTTGGTTATGGCTTACCTCAAGCCGATCTCATCCAAGAAGGAAATATCGGCCTGATGAAAGCCGTTAAACGATTTGATCCTAACCGTGGCGTACGTTTAGTATCGTTTGCCGTACATTGGATCAAAGCTGAAATTAATGAATACGTTGTGCGTAACTGGCGACTCATTAAAATCGCCACCACGAAAGCCCAAAGAAAATTATTTTTTAACTTACGCAGTATGCGTCCTGATACCTATCAGAGCCTCACTGACGAAAACATTCAAGAGATCGCCGACACGCTAAACGTGCGTCCCGAAGATGTTATTGAGATGGAAAAACGTCTGAATAACAACGAGGTATCACTCGAAAGCCAAACGGATGACGATAGTACGGATAACTACGCACCTATCCATTATTTACCCGATGAGGATGTCAGCGATCCCGTTGAAGCCATTGAACAGGAACATCGTCACGATCTCCAAACCAACGGGCTTCAATATGCATTAAATCAACTTGACGAACGGTCTCGCGATATTGTTTCTTCTCGATGGCTGTCCGCAGACGGTCAGGTACCGACCTTACATGATTTGGCCGCAAAATATCACGTATCCGCCGAACGCATTCGTCAGATTGAATCCGCCGCTCTAAAGAAAATGCGCCAATTTCTCAGCACCTATGAGGAACAGCAATATCGCCCTAAATTATTAGGCTACCAACCCAGCGAAAAAGCATCTTAATCTTAATCTGAATGCGTGTTAACGCCGCGTCCCCTTTTTCTCGGACGCATTCTGCGACTAACTGTTGGTTCAATACGCAGCAAGAAATCAGCATCACCCAACACCCATTGCCCCGTCAATGCTTCTCGCAACTGCTTAGACTGTTCAGGTGAAACCCCTTCTTTAAAATACGCATAATATTTTTGTTGTCGTTCAAAAGGCGTATTGCCAATCACCCAATAATCCGCGTGATGCACCAAACAATGATGCACATTAGATAGTCCTGTATGATGTCCTGCTGAAGACCATTTCCAGTATTCTGGCACCACATTACCTCCTTGCGAAGCCAAATACGACTCGATCCACAACATAGCAGGCAAGGCCCATTTCTTATCTTGAATCAAAGACGAACGATAACGTCTTTTGAACACCTTTCCCTGCCTTAATTTTGACGATAAATGTCTGCCTAGCTGTTGTACCAGCTGTGCCATGCTATTAGCGTGTTTGGGCGTGGCCAGCAAATAAATCTCATGATTCAAAAACAACCACGAATGCAAATCCACTTCAAACTCTTTAACCGACTGAGACAAGACGGAATACATGAATTGGGCCAACTGCTCATCTTCCAGCAAGGCAGGCACTAACTCCACCTGCACCAGCTGGACCACTCCCTCTGCATATAATCTAGGTAATCTAGCCACTTATCACCTCTTTTTCTTCTTAAACGCCTTATTCAATTTCTTCGTGTTTCTTGTATTTTTCCCAAACTTGCAACGCATACAAACGTTCTTCTAACACCTCATCCACTTTTTCTTTAATCGTTGGATACTTTTTCATCAGCTGTCTTAACTCACGACGCGTCAATGTTAACAATCGTGTATAGCTAAGCGAACGCACATTCACATAGACATCTTGACGACGTAATAAAATCATCTCGCCAAACATCTGCCCCGTCCCCAATTCTGCTTTTGTATCATCAGCCAAGGTCATCGAAACCGCACCTGATGCGATAAAATAAAGCGATCCCATGTATTTTGAACGTGTAAAGATCATTTGGTTAGGCATGGCAAAAACAGGTTTGAGCATCTTTCTCACCTCTTTCATTCCCTGTTCATCCAACCCCTCAAAGAAAGGCACATTCACCATCAATTCTTTCGTACTCAAAGAAACGTCTAATGGAGGAATATCAACCAAATCTTCCCATCTTTTGTCCGCGTCCGAAATCAGTTCCGTATAAATTTCTGGTGTCACAATCGATTGATCCACCATCTCTTTATAACTTTGTTTTTCCATCGAACGTGCCACACGACCTAGAAAATGCACACGCATATTTCTCACATATTCTGGATAAGTCAGTTCCAATGCCATCACAGCATCATCAACCGCTTGAAGTCTAGCTTGTTGAATGCGACTGACGGCCATTGCAATTTCTTCACCTAACAATACTTTAAGATCTTTTTCGCAGTATTGGATTAACGCCATGATCACACCGTGTTTGCCCAACAACCGCACCAATCTCAAGGCCAAAATCAACGATAAAAAATACTTAATTCTAAAGTGCGTTTGCAACCACCATGCCACACGATAAGCAAAGGTATATCGCAAATCATTTCTTAACGCTTTAACATAGCCTCGACGACCGCCAGAGACGATGGCATCAGATAGACGTTCAGCATCATTGACAAGTATTTGAGCCACTTTTGGCTGAATCACTTGTCCGCTAAACATCTCCATAAAGTGATTCTCTTCACGTTTGGACAAAATACCCAAACCAATCGCGATCTGGTCTTCTTTGTCCAATGATGAAAAGTCCGTTTGTTCCCGCATTTTCTGGATACTATCTTTAAATTTTTGTGCGACCACTGCTTGTGTTTGGTCGTCCAATTCCAGCGTTTTGGCAATCTCTTTTGTTCTTGAACCACTATCATCCAAAGCAACGATCAAAGCTTGATCGCGTAACTGCACCTCCAACGGGCTAAGCTCACTTAATCTAAAATATTTAATCAAAGGACGCAAGGTCAAGCCATTAATAAATAACGTTGACAAGACAAACAAGGTCGTCGCACCTGTTAGAAAATGCTTCACTTCTGAGGGGATGCCAAAATGTTCTGTAACCGACAAGGCCAAAGCAAGGGATAAAGCCCCTCTCAGACCACCCCACGAGATCACGGTTTTATAAGTAGATGAGATTTTATTAGCCAACCCTAATTTGTGCATCAAAGGTAACACGCCAAAAACGGTAATGGCACGTGCCAACATCACCGCAATATACAAAATAATGGTGTAGCCCACATCCGCCCACGTCATGCCTAGCACTAATTGGGGAATCATCATAGCGGCCAATAAGAAAATAAATGAGTTGGCAAAAAAGCCGTATTGCCCCCATGTCTCTTTGAGCTGATTATAGGTTTGTGGACTAATGCTTGTACGCCCCTGGTTACCGACCACTAACCCACACAATACCGTAGCGACTACGCCTGATACACCAAAATAATCTTCCCCCACAATATACGTCACATAAGCCGCACATAAGGTTAAGGTAATTTCTGCAGCAGGAAACCCTCGAATTACTTTAAACGCCCAGCAAGTCGCTAAGCCCATCACACTGCCGAATAACGCTCCCATCAAGAAGCTATACAAGAAATGTTTGGAGATAGAGAATAAACTTAAATGATCCACCCCCATCCCCAAGGTGGCAATCAACACGGAGAACATCGCTAAGGCGGCCGCGTCATTTAACAAAGACTCCCCCTCTAACAAGGTAATCAGCCGTCTAGGAGCCCCGACTTCTTTAAAAATACCCAGTACCGCAACAGGGTCGGTCGTTGCCACGATTGAGCCTAATAGTAAACAAACGATAAGACCATAAGTAGAGAATAACGATAAAATCGCCCCTACAAACGCTGTCGTGAGAAAGACTGCCAAAATCGCCATAACCATAATGGGGCCAAAGTCATTCATCACTTTGCGCAAATTCATCGCCATACTACTTTCAAACAGTAAAATAGGCAGAAAAACGGTCAGCAACATTTCTGATGAAATATGCATCGTATATAAGGCTGATAGAATTTCACCAACCACCGGCACATGATTAAACCAGCCACTACGAGCCACTAAGCCAATCAGGCACCCTACCGAAGACAATACCACGGTATAAGGCAATCTCAGTTTTCCAGACAAAGAAGGAATAAAACACGCTAGCGCTAATACCAGTGCAAACGCAAAAAACAAAAGAGAAGTATCCATTTTTATTTTATTTCACTCATCAATTAATGGTGACGCACCAAATGACTCCATTATACAAGAGTCATCTCCCCTTTATCCGAAAATAAGGCGATGTCCCCCATTCCCACCTCATCCACGAAAACAACACTTAATCCCATCACGCATCAGCTCACCTCTTTTTATCAAAAATCACCAAAAAATCAATCAAATACGCACCCGCAAAACAAAACCCAGATAAACATAACATTCTTTTTCGCTTCATTAAGATATTGACAAAGCCATTTTTTTTCATTCTAATAAGCTTTGCCGATTTGACACAGCTTGCGGGCAAAACAGCTAAAGCGGATAATAATTCTTTTTCTGTTTCCCCTCCCTATGTTGAATCGCACCTACTGAATCTTATGGAGTAAGAGTGCATGATTCGTATCGAACACGTGACTAAATCTTATACACAAAATGGACAACATTATCCCGCTGTCAACGATGTTTCCCTCTCCATCCAAAAAGGCGAAATTTTTGGTTTGATGGGGTATTCTGGGGCTGGAAAATCGACGCTTTTACGCCTGATTAATCTATTAGAACGTCCTGATTCGGGCCAAGTCTTTATGGACAACCAAGAACTCACCGCGTTATCCGAGAAAGATTTGCGTCTAGCTCGTCAAAAAATTGGCATGATTTTTCAACATTTCAATCTCATGCATAACTGGACCATTTACGACAATATCGCCTATCCATTGAGCATTGCTAATGTTCCCAAGGCCCAACGTCACGATAGAATTATGACGTGTCTGGATATCGTGAACTTGGCAGACAAAGCACAACATTACCCTGCCCAATTATCGGGTGGCCAAAAACAACGTATTGGCATTGCTCGTGCTTTAGCAGGCAATCCTCAAGTGATTTTAGCGGATGAACCCACCAGTGCTTTAGATCCCTTAACCACGAAAAACATCGTAGATTGTTTGCGTGATGTCAATCAAAAGTTAAACATTACGATTATTATCGTTACCCACGATCTCCCTGTTATTCGTTCACTTTGCTCACGTGCTGCCTTATTGTCTTCGGGCCGTTTGATCGAGATTGCAACGGTTAAAGATAAAGAAATTTTGGCCACTAGTGAAGAAGGAAAATTACTCGTTAAGGATATTCTATGAACGACTTGTTAACTAGCTTTTATCAAGCATTTGACGTGATTGCCGAACTCAAAGAAGATATTCTTTTGGCTTTTGGTGAAACCTGTCTCATGGTATCCATCGCTACCCTTATTTCTGTCGTTTTCGGCACATTGATGGGCATGGCCTTGTTTTCTTGGAGCCACCCACGTTTAGCGTATCAACCGTCTGCTTACCGTGTTTTAAACTATATTGTCAATGTCATGAGAGCATTGCCTTTTCTTGTTTTAACAGTAATTGTAGGCGTTCCTTTGTCCATGTTGATACTTGGTACGTCCATCGGGCCATTACCTGCCTCCATCCCCTTAGGTTTATCTGGTGCGTTTTTCTTTGCACGCCTTGTGGACAACAGCCTAAGAAGCGTCTCGCCAGGTATTATCGAAGCAGCCGTTGCCATGGGGGCCAAAAACAGCAGTATTTTATTTAAGGTTTTGCTTAATGAAGCTCGTGCCAGAATCGCACGCGACATCACGTTACTGGTTATCAGCATTTTATCGTTCAGTGCCACTGTCGGTATTATCGGCGGAGGTGGACTCGGCGATTTTGTGTTACGTTACGGTTACTATCGTTACCTCACTGAAGTGCTGGTTTTCATTATTATCATTCTCATCATTATCGTCACCATTATCCAAGCCGTCGGTGATTTTGTCGCCAAACGTTTGGATAAGCACTAATTTTTGACAACAAGGAGTCATCATGAAACTTTTAAAAAAATTCTTCTTAGCCACGGCTTTGGCCACGCTTATCGTGCCTGTTTCTCAAGCCAAAGACCCAAATAAAGACCTGATTATATTTGGTGCCACCGTAGGCGATCACGTAGATTTGTTCAAAAAAGCGGTAAAACCCGTACTTGAAAAAGAGGGTTATCAAGTTAAAGTCGTTGAATTCACCGATTATGTGCGTCCTAATAAAGCACTGGCATCTGGCGACATCGATATTAACGCTTTTCAACACAAGCCTTATTTGAATGCGTTCAAAGCGGCCAATCAACTTGATATTATCGATGTATTCAGCACCCCTAATGCACCTTTAGGCTTGTATGCGGGCAAATTCCATCAGTTAGATGAGGTAAAAGACGGTGCCTCCGTTGCCATCCCTAACGATCCTAGCAATGGGGCTCGTGCTTTGATTCTTTTACAAGATTTAGGCTGGATTACTTTAAAACCTGAAATCGATCCATTAAGAGCCTCTGTTAAAGATATTGACGCTAACCCTAAACATTTAAAAATCATTGAACTTGAAGCGGCTCAAATCCCTCGTGCAAGAAATTCTGTTGATTTTGCTGTGATTACAGGGAACTATGCCACCAGCTCAGGACTTAAAATTACAGAGGCCTTATTTACTGAACAAAGCGATGCCTTTACCAATATTGCCGCTGTTCGTTCAGAAGATGCGAATAAAGAATGGGTCAAAGACGTTGAAAATGCTTATAACGCGCAATCCGTCAAAGAATGGGCTTACAAGCACTTCCCAGGGTATAGATACCCTGCCGCATGGAGCAAATAAGCCCCCTCAACATAAAATTAGCCATGTCACACGAGCATGGCTAATTTTTTATCTCGATCAGATCGCTGAATTAAATCAACTTCTCTGCTTTCATCGCCTTGTTCAAGCCCTCATCTTCCTGCATTCTTGCCATAAAAGCAGTCAAGGCTGGGAAACGCTCTAAACTCAAACCGACGACGGCCACCCATCTTAGAATCACGAACAAATAGACATCCGCCGCTGTTTTTTCTTTTGCCAAATAAGGGTATTGTTTTAAACGATCTTCGGCAATCGCCAACAATTTCATGATGATGGTTTTGGCTTTTTTAGCTAGTAATTGCTGAGCTTCTGGACCATCAATACATTTTGCTGCACCAAAAATACTTCCAAAATGACGATGCAAATCATTATTACAAAATGCAAACCAACGACGTGCATCCGCTCGTACCCATTTATCACCACTTCCCCATACTTTTGCTTGAGGGAACGTTTCATGAATAAATTCAGCAATCGCCATATTTTGGGTCAATGCAAAATCGCCTACTTCCAAGCATGGCACGGATCCCAACGGATTTAATTTTAGATACGCTGGCTGTTTTAAAGCGTCGCGACTAATATGAATCGCTTCATAACCGGCTTTTGACCACTCTAACAAAGTATGTTGCACTAAAGAGCAAGCACCTGGCAAATAATATAGTTTCATCATCTATTCTCACTAAAAATATTTATCAAAGGGGTAGTCATCCTGACATCAATTGCATTAATGCCATCTATTATTTTAGTCCATCCTTAACGTTTTCGTTTATCCAGTGGACTCATTCCCTAGCTATCGATTATTTTTTGTTTACCCTCTTTTTTAAATCATCGCCTCACCCACCACGTGTTTTTTTTGGGCAAAAAAAGGATAAAAAAAAGCACCATGAATGTTCATGGTGCCAAAAAATCCGTTTCTTTATTAGGGGAGGGAAAAGAGAGAAACCAAAACGGATTATACCAAGTCTTACATTGCATTCTTACTTGATACACTTACTAAGTCTCCTATTTTTGAATAAAGTTTCATCAAAAGCCCATAAAAATTGTAACAAATTGTAAACCTCCGTCGTTTACATTGCGTTTGCACACTTTTGCAACCCTCTTTTCAACCGCCATTACCTTGATTTTAAAAATATTTATAAATGCACTGCAAACACAACGCTGATGGAACTTCTAGTGCTAAAATACAAACTTAACCTTTATAGCAGGGGGCAGTATATGCTATTACAAGACTTGTTTACGAAAATCTATTTTGAATTTCAATCACTACCTACCAGTAACAGCAAGACGTTACTATTTCAAGGAAGACCTATTGGAAACATTACTGAACAAGCAAGTCAGGCACTCTGCCAAGCGAACCTAGCTCGAGACCAATCTACCCAACTCCATCTTGATTATAAAAACCCGCATATCTGGGATGAAGTAGCGTTATGCCTAAAAGAAGCACATCTTTTACGTGGGTGGCGAAACGAAAAAGTCGATATTTGGGACAAAGAACAATCTATCGGAGCAATAGAACGCACTGCAACAAGACCTTTAGGCTTACGAACGCAAGCCGTTCATTTGCACGCGATCACAAGAAGTGGTTATATCTGGTTAGGGCAAAGGGCGTTGACCAAATCCACCGATCCTGGAAAATGGGACACCACTGCAGGTGGATTAGTCAGTTATGGCGAGTCTGTCAAACAAGCCTTATATCGTGAAAGCTGGGAAGAGGCAGGATTACCTCAAAATCGAATTCGACAAATCGGTCCTGTATATAATATATGTCGTGTTCATCGTCGCTTACCCGAGGGCTTTCAAGTTGAAGATATGTTAGTCATGAAATGTTTTCTGGCTGATGGCGTGGTACCCACCAATCAAGATGGCGAAGTTAGCTGTTTTAAGGCATATACCCAGAATGAGGTGGTTCAGTTAATCGAGGCGGGTCAAGTCTCTAATGAGGCGGCGTTGATTCTATTACATGACTTTTTAAATGAAAAACATGACCGTTTCTTGCGGTAATTGTATAAAATGAAGCCGTACCTATTTTTGTAGAGATAATATGAAACTAAATATTGTGATATTGGCCGCGGGCATGGGCAAACGCATGAATTCATCCAAGCCAAAAGTGCTACACACTATCGCTGGCAAACCCATGATTCAACACGTCATTGATACGGCAAGAAGATTGTCACCTGAACGCATCATCATTGTCGTGGGACATCAAGCAGATGCTATCCAAGAAGCCTTGGCTGGACAAAACGACTTGTTTTTTGCTTCCCAATCTCCCCAACTAGGTACAGGACATGCGGTTCTTCAGGCCGTTCCTTATTTGGAAGAAAGTAGTGATGATATTGCTCGCTTATCTGATGTCACGCTTATTTTGTATGGCGATGTGCCTTTGGTACAGCCTGACACATTACACGCATTACTGAACATTCGACAAGACGATCTTGCTTTATTAACCGAAAACCTTTCCGATCCGACTGGCTATGGACGTATTATTAGAAATGGTTCAGGTCACATCCAACGTATTGTCGAGCAAAAAGATGCCAGCCCTGCTGAACGCGAGATTAATGAAGTCAATACTGGCATGATGGCGGTCAACACGCGTTTACTAAAAAAATGGTTAGGTCAGCTCACTAATGATAATGCTCAAGGTGAATACTATCTAACCGATATTATCGCCATGGCGGTGGAAGAAAAACACCTCATCCACAGCACCCAACCTCAACATGGCTGGGAAACATTAGGGGTCAATAATCGCTTGCAACAAGCCCAGTTGGAACATACTTGGCAGCGTGAACAGGCCCGTCGCGTCTTAAATCAAGGGGTAGCCTTAGCCGATCCCTATCATTTCAATTTAAGAGGCGAGTTAATTTGTGGCAAAGATGTTTTTATCGATGTCGGCTGTTTATTTGAGGGCAAAGTTGAATTAGGTGATGATGTTCATATCGGTCCCTATTGTGTCATCCGTTCATCAAAAATCGCTTCTGGAACAGTGATTGACGCATTTAGTCATATAGACGAGGCTGAAATCGGTGAACACGCTAAAATCGGGCCTTACGCAAGACTAAGACCTAGTACAAAAATCGCTCATCACGCTCACGTTGGCAATTTTACCGAACTCAAGAAAACCCATTTAGGCCCTTATTCCAAAGCCAACCATCTATCTTACTTAGGAGATGCCGAGATTGGCGAACACGTAAACATCGGTGCGGGCACCATTACTTGTAATTACGATGGGGTCAACAAATTTAAAACCATTATCGAAGATCAAGCGTTTATCGGTTCAGACACCCAATTAGTCGCCCCTGTCACCGTTAAAGCAGGCTCAACCATTGCTGCAGGCACCACGGTTTGGAAAGATACGGTAGCTGACGCATTAACGCTCAATCGCAAAACACAAGAAACCAATGCCTCTTGGCAACGTCCAAAAAAACAAAAGAAATAACGTTCGTTGAGATGAATTCGTTTAAAATATTCAACACCTATTAATTTTGCAAAGGGCGGTTATGTGCGGTATTGTTGGTGCCATTTCTCATAAAAACATTGTCAATATTTTAGTTGATGGTCTAAAACGCTTAGAGTACAGGGGATATGACTCCTGTGGTGTGGCTGTGCTGAACCAAAAACAGCTCACTCGTACTCGAAGTGTTAAACGAGTCTCCGATCTGGAAGCTCAGGTTAATCAGTTACACCTAAGTGCTGAAATAGGCATTGCCCATACACGTTGGGCCACCCATGGCATCCCCGAAACCTATAATGCTCACCCTCATTTTTCCGATCCCGATGAAACCAAAGCACGTATTGCATTGGTCCACAACGGCATTATCGAAAACTATGAAAGCATTCGCACTTCTTTGCAAGAGAAAGGACGCCAATTCGTCAGTGATACCGATTCAGAAGTCATCGCCCATCTTATTGATGATATGTATGAGGGCGATATTTTTGAGGCCGTTACCCAAGCGGTTAAACGCCTAAAAGGTGCTTATTCTATCGCCGTTATTTGCAAAGACGAGCCAGAAAAATTAATTGGAGCACGCTTTGGTTCCCCTTTAGTGGTGGGACTGGGCACGCATGAAAACTTTTTAGCCTCTGATGCTTTGGCTTTGGCACAGGTCACTAACCAAATTATCTATATTCAGGATGGCGATATTGTCTGTTTAGATACCGAACACGTCATCATTCACGATGCAGATAATCATCTTGTCCAAAGAGACGTTAACACCGTTACTGGCCATGATAATGCCGTGTCGTTAGGCCCTTATCAGCATTACATGCAAAAAGAGATTTTCGAGCAACCGCGTGCATTAGGAGATACTTTACAAGATATTTTGGAGATCGATCCTATTATCTTTGGCGATGCGGCCCCCGCTATTTTTAAAGATACACGACGCATTATTTTCTTGGCTTGTGGTACAAGTTACTACGCGGCACTGACGGCAAAATACTGGATTGAATCGATTGCCAAGATACATTGTGATGTTGAAATTGCCAGTGAATTTCGTTATCGCGATCCCATTGCAGATCCAGACGCTCTGGTCATCACCATCTCTCAATCAGGTGAAACCGCCGATACCTTAACGGCTTTGGCGTATGCGAAACATTTAGGCATGCTTAAAACACTAACAATTTGCAATGTCAAAACCAGTGCGATGGTTCGTGAATGCACCTTACATTTCATCACAAAAGCAGGTGTGGAAATCGGGGTTGCCTCTACTAAAGCCTTTACCACCCAGTTGTTATCTTTGTTTTTGCTCGCCTTATCTTTAGCAAAAAGCCAACATCGTTTAAGCATCGAACAAGAAAATCACTATCTAAAACAGATTCGCCATTTACCTAGTGCCGTCAGTTCGGTGTTGAATATCGAACCCCAAATAAAATTATGGGCTAATCAGTTTGCCAATAAAGAAAACGCCTTGTTCTTAGGGCGTGGCATCCATTACCCTATCGCTTTGGAGGGGGCCTTAAAGCTAAAAGAAATTTCCTATATCCATGCAGAAGCTTATCCTGCAGGCGAGCTAAAACATGGACCATTGGCCTTGATCACCGAACAAATGCCTGTGGTGACCGTGGCACCCAATGATGAGTTACTGGAAAAACTAAAATCTAATATGCAAGAGGTCCGTGCAAGAGGCGGTAAACTCTATATCTTTGCAGATGCCGATAGTCATATCATTGAGCAAGACGGCACTCACGTCATCAAAATGCCTGAACACTATGGCAAACTTTCTCCGATTTTACACACCGTTGCACTACAATTACTGGCCTATCATACAGCGGTTGCACGTGGCACAGATGTCGATAAACCTAGAAACCTAGCCAAAAGCGTGACGGTAGAATAATGGCTACGTTTGCCTTACTCGATGATATTCGTAACGGTCAAGCACGCCTTTTTACCCAGTGGCAATATCGAGATCGTCTGCTTGCCAGTCAGGTTGACCTTATCGATGAACGTCTAAAAAAAGGCTTTGATCAGTCTTTGTTTTGTACACTGAGAATCCCTTATGAGTTCGGCACAGACTTACACGGCATCACACAAACGCAGACACCTTTGTATATTGATTGGTACAAAAAACAACGTCTTTTAAATGAAGCCGATATTCAAGATTTTTTTTCCTCACAGGCTAAGCCCCAACCCAGTGCCTTACTTCATGCAAGATTAAAAAATAGCCAAGCACATTTTATCGAGCAGATTCATCGCATTCACGAGCATATTCGGGCAGGCGATGTTTATCAAATTAATTACACAGACGAACTAAGTGCGTCTTTCTTTGGTGATCCGATTTACTTTTATCAAAAGCTCAGAGACGCTCAGCCCGCCCCGTTTGCAAGCCTTATGTATCATCCCGATGACGGCTATACCTTATGCTTATCACCAGAATGTTTTTTACGCATCGAGGGCGATCTCATCAGCACTGAACCCATGAAAGGCACTGCCCCAACGCCCTCTCATCCTGACGAGCTACCTCAAGCTATTAAGGCCCTACAGCAAGATAGCAAGAATCGTGCTGAAAACACCATGATTGTGGATTTACTCAGAAATGATTTATCCCAATTATCGATACCATTTGGGGTACGTTGTGACGATCTCTTCAAAGTGGAGGCACATGGATCGGTATTGCAGATGACGAGCAAAGTACAAGCCGTTTTACCTCCTCACACCTCCTTTGCTCATATTCTCAAATCTTGTTTTCCTTGTGGTTCCATTACCGGGGCTCCTAAACGTATGGCCATGAAGATTATTCGCTCCTTAGAAAATCGAGAGCGAGGCCTATACACAGGAAGCATCGGCTTTTTGGAACCTAGCACCTCTGATCAAATCGCTCAAGGTACGTTAAATGTTGTCATTCGGACGATCTGTATTCAAGGACATAAAGCGACACTTGGGCTGGGTGCAGGTATTACCATAGGTAGCGATGCTCACGATGAATATCAAGAATGCTTACTAAAAGGTAAATTTATCAAAGATGCCCAAAATATCGGACTGATCGAGACCATGCCAATTAAAAATGGCAGGATTGTTGATTGGGCGTTACACATGGCACGATTACAACATAGTGCCACAGCATTAGGTATCGCCTTTGAAAAACCGAATCATCCCCTCATCACAAACGCCACAGCCAATGCCTATCGCCTTCATTTACGCTCAGATGGGACGATTCAAGGAGAGGAAAAATATATCCCGCCACTAAGTGGTGAACAGTTTTACAGCATCTGGGAAACGCCTTTTGAGCCTACCAATGCCCTACGTCGGCACAAAATCGACCAGCGTCATCACTATGATCAAATAACACAATGGGCCATTGAGCAACAGTCTTTTGATGCTTTGATTTTTAATGAGTCAGGTTATTTGTTAGAGGGATCTCGCACAAACGTTATCCTACAACTTGAAGAGGGAGAATGGGTCACGCCTAGCCTGTCTCTAGACATTCTTCCTGGCATTGCGAGACAAAAAATTTTAGCCAATCCCTCTTTATACCTGCCAACAACGCAGATCATTGAACACGATCAAATCACCCGTTCAATGCTTAAAAACGCTAAAAAAGTAATCTTATGCAATCATCTCAGAGGCCTCATTCCTGTCTCATTAAGGAACTAGCGACTATCGCACCCCTCACACGGTTTTTTGCATTAAGGTATCCCGCCTTCCAATCAGATCCTGCGATGAAAAATTAACGCCTCATGCAGCTTTTCGCATCAAGGTATTGGCCACTACCATCCCCATGCCTTGTATCATCAGCAACGCCACAACGGTATAAGGCCACTTCCCGACTTCATAAGCCAAGCCACATATAAACGCTCCTGCCGCACCACCAGCGTAAAAGCAAAGATAATAAATGCCAGAAGCCAGCGATCGCCCCTGTGTCACGTTCATCGCAATGTAATTAATCGTGGCACTGTTCGCAATAAACACGCCTGAGGAAATCAAAATCAACGATAGAATCACCACCCAAACAGGGCTCATCAAACTGAGCAAGACACCTGATACGGAAATGAGTACCGACAAGGTGGCGGTCATCGACCCACCAAAACGACTAATCATTTTTGCTGAAATCGGCGTAACCAGCATCCCCACTAAGTAAACAGCAAATACATTGGCCAAATCAGAGGCTGAGAAATAATAAGGGGCTTCAGCAAAGTGCAAATTAATATAAGTAAAACTACCCACCAACGAATACATCACACAAAAACCCAACAAACATGCCGCAATAATATGAGGGTTGTGGATATGTGCCAACAACTGGATAAACGCTTGTTTTACGTTAGGTTTGGCCACAAAATTTTCTGATTTTGGAAGATATTTAATCACGACCAAAGCACTTAAAAACGAGATAGCCGCCATCACGACATAAGCTTTTTGCCACCCTATCCAACTCGTCATATTCCCGACCAAAAACCGTCCCAAAAAGCCACCCAATACCGTTCCAGAAACATAAAAACTCATCAGTTTCAAACGTAAGGTGCCACTAAACTCCTCGCCCACAAAAGCAATCAACACCACGGTAATACTGGGAATACACAAGCCTTGGAAGAATCGACACAGCCATATCTGCTGTTCCGTTTCTGCGTAGCTAATCATAAAAGTAGGCACACTTAATAAAAATATGGCACCAATAATAAATACGCGTCTGCCCAAGGCATCTGAAATCATCCCCATAAAAGGCGAAATCAAAGAAATCGCCAAAACCGTTGCACCTACTAACGATCCTGCCGTCACGGCATTAATTGACAAATCTTCTTGCAAAATCGGTAAGATAGATTGAATGGAGTACACCTGCATAAAAGCAATCATACCCACACAGGCAACCGTCAACAACAATGCAATTTCTTGAGATTTTGAGTTTAAGTATTTACTTTGATCCATGTCTTGACTACACTATTAAGTTATTTGAAACAAATGAATATATAAAAAACATGACACTACTAAATATCTTATTAATGGTTTTTATTCTGCTGTTAATCATCTGCATCATTGGGTTAAAGTTGCGTCACAAAACCATCATAGACCAACAAACCCAAGCCATTCAAGACGGACAAACCCTAAATCAAGAATTACAACAACACATCGACACACAAAATGAAACCATTCGTCATTTAGAACAAAGCAAGAACCAATTAGATATTCAGCTTACTGCTGCCCAAACCCGCTTGCAAGAACGTGATGAGCGTTATCAAGCCTTGCAAGAACAGCTTAATGAAAGCAAAGCTATATTAGGAAAAGAGTTTGAAAACCTTGCCAATCGTATCTTTGAGAACAAATCCAAAGAAATGAATCACCACAATGATCTCCAAATCACTCAGCTTTTACGCCCATTTCGAGAGCAGGTCGATCAGTTTCAAAAACGCATGAACGATATTCATGATGCCTCGTTAAAAGGCAATGCCGCACTTAACCAAGAGATTCAACATTTAGTCAAATTCGGCACAAAAATGAATGAAGAGGCCCAAAACCTCACTCAGGCACTTAAAGGCAAGTCTCAAGTACGTGGTTTATGGGGCGAGATGCAACTTAGCAAAGCATTGGAAGAATCAGGCTTACAAAAAGGCGTGACCTATTCTGAACAAGATAGTTTTCAGCATAATGGTCACACGCTAAGAACGGATTTTCTAATTCGTTTGCCTCAACGGAAATGTTTAATCATCGACAGCAAAGTGCAGTTAATTTCTTATCTTCGTTATTTTGAAGCAGCTGAACACGAGAAAGAGGCGTGTTTGAGCGAGTTTATTAAAGCCATTAAAACGCATATTGATGATTTAAGTCGTAAGGATTACCAAAGCATTCCCGACCTCGATACCCCCAGTTATGTACTCATGTACCTCCCCATAGAATCCGCTTATATCGAAGCATTAAGTCAAGATGCCTCTATCTTCCAATATGGTCTCGATCGCAATGTTGTGATCGTTTCACGCAGCACCTTACTGCCTATTTTACGAACCGTCTCCAGCGTCTGGACTTTGGCTCAAAACAAAGATCTCATTGCCGACCTCTCCAAAACCGCCAATGATATGTTTGATACCGTTTATCGTTTAAGCGAACGCCTAAATAAATTAGGCTCTTCTATCAAAACCCTAACAAAAGGCTATAACGACACGATTACAGCGGTTGTTGGAAAACAAGGCCTACAAACCAAAATACAACAATTCCAACGTCTGTCTTCTCGTGTTCAAAAGGATTTTATTGAGCTTAACGAGATCGAAGATAATCTTGACACCGCTAAATTAGAAACATTTATTGACGAGCTGCCCTAAATGAATGTCTTTGTACATGCGATTTTGCCTATTTTTATCGCTTTGGCCTTAGGATTTGTCGCAGGACGAATCCTTTCTCATCGTTCACAACAGTTTTTGAGCAAGGCCCAAACCCTACTTATCTATATTTTGCTCCTGTGCATTGGCTTTGAGCTTAGTCATAATTTTCCGCATTTTTCAGCCATCAGCACTTATATAGGCTGGGGTGTCCTGTATGGTATCGTCACCAGTTTAGGCAGTTTCTTTGTCGTTTATTTGATTTATCGAACTCGTGCAAAAAAAACCACTCATGCGACTGAGACGACCACCCCTCCAACCGCCACCTTGCTTGATGCGTGCTTACCTTGTGCGATTCCTATTCTTTTTTTCTTGGTGGGTGTTGCTTGTGCTAAATCGATGCAAGTATTAGATTTAAATACCGACCTTATCCCTAGTTCCGAACATATTCTTTGGTATCTTTTATTTTTAATTGGTAGCGATTTAAGTCGACAATTAAATCTATTGAAATTCCCCTCCAAACCTTTCCTATGGGTTCCTTTATTCAGCATATTGGGGGCTTACCTCGCCGCGATACTGTTATCATTCATCTCCGATTTAACTGTGTTACAAGCTGTTTTAGTCAGCAGTGGCATGGGCTGGTATTCACTATCTGGGTCACTTATCAGCAGCCAATATCAAGCATCACTAGGCACCATCGCTTTATGCAGTGATCTGACACGCGAAATCCTATCCATCATTCTGATCTATGTATGGGGCCAAAAGCAAACACTAAGCTGTATTGCCTGTGCAGGGGCCACGGCAATGGACGTGACCTTGCCCATTATCAAAAAAAATACCGATCATTCATCCCTCGTATTAGCCTTGTATTCTGGCATTGTCATTAGCTTTGTTGTGCCATTATTACTGATGGCCACACTTTCCTTATTGCTGTAAAAAATAAGCTTAAAGGGCGGTCAAACGCCCTACGCCTCATTCGTACCTGTCGTTTACGCGTTCGTGCCATTCGGACACAAGCAACTCCTCACTCTTATTAACTACGTTACAACATCACCGAATCTCATCGAGCCACCATTCTCACACCATCACTTCTACATCACACACCTATCCACGCATCTTTCTAACAACCATTCCTCACACCTGCGGTCACGTTACAACACTACTAACCCTACTCCGCCCACCATTCCCACACCATCGCTTCTACAACGCACACCTATCTACTTCATCATTCTACGAGCCAATTCCTCACACCCACGATTGCATTACAACATCACCGAACCTCATCGAGTCACCATTCTCACAACATCACTTTCTACATCACACGCCTATCTACGCATCATTCTACGAGTCAATTCCTCACTCTCACTAACTACGTTACAACACTACTAAACCTACTCTGCTCACCGTTCCCACACCGTCACTTCTACAACACACGCCTATCTACGCATCATCCTACGAGCCAATTCCTCACACCTACCATCACTTTCTACAACATCACCAAACCTCATCGAGCCACCATTCTCACACCGTCACTTTTACAACACACGCCTGCCCCTTTGCTGATTACTTTTTACAACGCACACAAACTCTCAACAAAAAATAAAAACATCCTCTAATATCAATTGCTTACCGCCACTAAATCACACTTAATATGCTGTTGCTTAGCAAAGCTATTTTTATTTTTTTAACATTCACTTGTTTTTTTTGTAAAAATAAGTGATAATGATTCTTATGTATATTTGTATTTGTAATGCCGTCACAGATAAACAGGTTAACGACGCTATTGAGAATGGTGCAACGAGCCTGGACGATCTGAAGACTCAGTTAGGAGTCGCCACCTGTTGCGGTTCATGTGCGAAAACGGTCGATGAAATGATCCAGACCCATCACATGAATCAGGAGAACAGGAAGCTAGTGGCTTGTCTTGAGTATCTCTAAATGAGACTCTTTCTAATTTACTTCTTTATTTAGCTAATTTTGTTACGTTTTTTTCGTTCTTTACTGAAAAAATGAAACGCTTTTTTGGCTTATTGAGATGCCTGCGTTATAATAATTTCAGATTAAACCTTTATTAATAGTATTGAATATGAAAAGCGCAACAAACGTAATTAAATTTTTAAACCAACAGTTAACCCATCATTTAACCTCTATTAACATGTATTTTCTTCATGCACGCATGTTGAAAAACTGGGGCTTGGAAGAGTTAAATGATCACGCCTATAAATTCTCTATTCATGAGATGAAAGTCGCTGACAAACTCATTCAGCGTATCTTTATGTTAGAGGGCTTACCTAACCTACAAGATATCAAAAAATTAAAAATTGGTGAGAATGTCAAAGAAATTCTTGAGTGTATGCATTCACATGAGAAAGCAACTCATGAAGCTGCTGTTGAAGCCATCCACCACTGCGAATCGGTAAAAGATTTTGTATCTCGTGATTTATTAGAAGATATTTTAGAAGCCTCTGACGACCGCGTTGATTGGATCGAAACAGAGCTTGAACTCATCGAGAAAATGGGCTTAGAAAACTATATTCAAAGCCAAGTGGAAGAAGATTAATTATCATAACAACCTCCTTTTACCTTTGCTGACATCCTATACGGGGTGTCAGCTTTTTTTATGCACCACCCATATCCTAGCGTTTCATCCAGACCCCCGTTAGCTATGCCACCTCCTAAAACATGGCAAACTAACCTTTTTTTGGATCCTATAGGGGTGACAGTTATGCACCACCTTTTGCAGTAATTTATGCTATAGTTAGATAACCGTCTAAATGAAAAGGGAAGAAAATGAAAAAAACAGCATTACTATTGGCCACTGCATTATTGGCTGGTTGTGGTACCGTAGGTAACTCAGTTATTACCGACCAAGTACTTCAAAACAAAGTTGCTTTTGCACTTAATACATCATCCGATCTTATTAAAATTTCAAACCGCGTGGGCGATATTAACGACATCCAATTCCAAGCGGTTGCGAATGGACAAACTTACCAGTGCTATGTGACAACTTTAGCAGGTCTGGTCACTTCAGATGCTGTTTGTTCAGGGCCTTTGAAAACAGCCAAAAAGGCGAGTGCTCGTTCCTCTAAATCGACTACCCCTCGCACAGACAACAGCAGCACTCCTACGACATCTCCTAGCAAACCAGCAAATAGCACCCCTGAGTGCAATGCATTGCTAAAAGCTGCTAATCGTTGTTAATCTAAAATCAAAAAGGACTGATCTCATATCAGTCCTTTTTTCCACCTCAATCGTTCCCGTCTTAATTCATTCCCATCCATCTTGGTAACGCCAACGATATATCAGGAATATACGTGATAGCGATCAAGAACATTAACATGATGAGCAACCAAGGCAAAGCCGAACGTATCACCGACACAATGGGTAACTTGGTGACCGCTGAGGCCACAAACAAGTTCAATCCTACAGGTGGGGTAATCATACCAATTTCCATGTTTACCACCATAATAACGCCCAAATGAATAGGATCAATACCTAACTGCACGGCAATCGGGAACAGGATTGGTGCCAAGATTAGGATGATGGCAGATGGCTCCATAAAAGCCCCAGCTATCAATAACACGATGTTCACGACGATTAAGAACGTCCATGGACTTAAATCCAACTCCACTACCAACTGCGTGATGTATTGAGGAATCTGTTCAGTCGTTAGAACATGAGCAAACAACATCGCATTGGCAATAATAAACATCAACATAACGCTGAGTTTTGCTGATTCTAAAATCACTTTTGGACAGTCTTTTAATCGAATATCTTTATAGACAAACACCGCCACAAAGAACGCATAGACCGCCGCAATCGCAGCCGCTTCCGTGGGCGTAAAAATACCAGAATAAATACCGCCCAAAATAATGACCATCAGCAGCAAGCCCCATACTGCCTTACGTCCAGCCCTTACCCACTCTATAAAACTAGCTCTTGGCTGTGCAGGCAAATTCTTAATACGGGCAATAATATAAATAGCGATCATCAATCCCACGCCCAACAATAAACCAGGGATGACACCTGCCATAAACAAAGCACCCACCGAGGTTTCTGTCGCCGCCGCATAAACCACCATGACCACAGACGGCGGAATCAAAATCCCCAACGTGCCTGCATTACAAATAATACCCGTTCCAAACTCGATGGGATAACCTGAACGCACCATCCCCGCAATCGCAATGGATCCCACTGCGGCCACGGTAGCAGGACTGGATCCTGATAATGCCGCAAAAAGCATACAAGATAGAACGGACGCAATGGCCAATCCCCCTCTAATATGCCCTACTGTCGCATTGGCAAAATCTATCAATCGTCTTGCCATGCCACCCGTCGTCATAAAGGCCCCTGCCAACAAGAAAAACGGAATGGCTAATAAGGTATAGTGCTCCGATGTTTCAAATAACTTGATAGCCAAAGAACTCAAAGAATCTTGGCTAAACAACATAATAACGACGGCCCCAGACAAGCCCAGTGCAATGGCAATCGGCACGCCAATCAACATTAAACAAAACAGCAATACAAAAAGAATCAACACAGACATTATGATTCTCCTTGAGCTAATTTAACCGCATCTTTACTTTCATCTGCCAAACCCAAGCCAGTTTGACGACCTTGTAATATACGAATAAAAATTTCAAAAAAACGTATTGCAATCAATCCATACCCAATCGGCATAATCAAGCCCACTTGCCATAACTGAATATGAAAATGATGCAAGTCATCCGCCCCAATCCCTGCCACAAACATCGCACTGATCCAGTCATAACTGGCTATCGCAATCAGCACGCTATACGCCATACAGGCACTAACAGACAGAATACTGACGACTCTTTGTGTTCGAGTTTTCATCATCTTCACTAACACATCAACGCCAATATGCCCTGCTGTACGCACACCGTACGAGGCTCCAAAGAAAATTAGCCACCCAAAACAAAGTTTTGTAATTGCAATACTCCAGGTCATCTCCTGAGCAAGCCACATGATAAATTCACCAATCGGTTCAACGATAAAAGCGATACTGGGAATTTCATTTCCTAAGAAAAAAAACAACTCATAGACATTGTTAAACACGACATAAAAGAAAGTGACCAATGTCATGATTGACAGCAAAAGAGTAATAAAAAAC
Source organism: Basilea psittacipulmonis DSM 24701 (assembly GCF_000743945.1). Taxonomy (NCBI): domain Bacteria; kingdom Pseudomonadati; phylum Pseudomonadota; class Betaproteobacteria; order Burkholderiales; family Alcaligenaceae; genus Basilea; species Basilea psittacipulmonis. The sequence goes on from NZ_CP009238.1 coordinate 1,917,967, forward strand.
TCTTCAAAATGCCCCCATAAGCTGAGTATCCGTTTCATCATATCTCTCTTTATATCAAAACAAGTGGGTGGCTAAACCCACTTTCCAGCTGTATTATTCTTCGTTCGCGCGCTCGGCTGCTTGAATCAAATCCGCGCCAATTTCTGCTTCAAATTTTTTCCAAACAGGTCTCACCGCTTCTCTCCACTGAGCCTTTTCTTCAGGCGTTAAAGTCAGGATAGTCGTGGTTTTCGCGTCTAGGATTTTTTGTTTATCGCCTAAATTCAACTGATGTGATTTTTCATTCACCACTACCGATACTTCATCCAAAATATCTTTCAGTTCTTTTCTGACATCTTGAGGCAATGAATTCCAAAACTCCGTATTCACAATCACCATATAAGACAACAGACCATGGTTCGATTCGGTAATGTATTTTTGGACCTCATGGATTTTTTGAGAATAAATATTAGAGTATGGGTTTTCAGCACCGTTTACTACCCCCGTTTGTAAGCCTTGATACATCTCACCAAAAGCCATTTTTCTAGGAACTGCTTTCAAGGCTTTAAACTGAGCATCTAATACCTCAGAATTTTGTACTCTAAACTTCAATCCACGTGCATCTTTAGGCACTTTCAACGGTTTATTTGCTGACAACTGTTTCAAGTCGTTATTCCAATAAGCCAATCCTGTGATCCCTTTGTCTTCCATTGATTTCAGCAAAGACTGACCTTCTGGACTTTTTTCAAAACGTTCCACGGCCTTAATATCGTTAAACAAAAAAGGCAAATCAAATAACTGGATTTTCTTCGTGTATTTATCAAACTTCGCAAATGACGGGGCCAGCATCTGAACGTTATTCAGCAATAATGCCTCCATCTCCTTGCCATCTCCATATAAAGATGAGTTAGGATACACTTCAACTTTCACTTTTCCAGCTAGACGTTCTTCCACTAGCTTTTGGAATAATAAAGCACCTTGTCCTTTTGGCGTTTCGTTTGCCACCACATGAGAAAACTTGATCACAATAGGATCTGCCCATGATGGTGCTGATAAGGCTACGCCCAAAACAACCGCTGTCATCATTTTGCGGATATAGTTCATCTCCGACTCCTTCTTTCTAATTAACAAACTGACTCAATAAAAGCTGTGAATCTATTTTTATTACTCAGCTATATATCTTTATATTCTTATACTTTTGATCATTCATCAATCTATTTTTTAATTTTTAGTAGAAACCCTAATGCAAAAAATACACCAACAATATGACGTTTATCTGTTTGTTTTTATCGAGTGATAAGAGACAACATACCAATAAAATACCCCGTCCTATCCTTTCAAAAATAGAACGGGGTAAGATAAGAAGAACTAGACGATATTATTGCGCTTTATACACAGGCACGACCGCACCTTGGTATGTTTCTTCAATAAATTTAGCTGTATCGGCACTTTGTAATGCTTTCATCAACTTCTGAATACGAGGATCGTCTTTTTTGCTAGGAACAGTGGCCACAATATTCACATAAGGTGACTCAGAACCCTCAATAAGCAAAGAGTCTGTCACAGGATTCAAGCCTGCTTGCATTGCAAAGTTAGAGTTAATCACCGCCAAATCTACATCTGGCAACAAACGTGCCACAATCGGTGCATCCGCTGTGGTGAACGATAGTTTCTTGGGATTATCGATAATATCACGAGGAGTGGCTAACAAATCTGTCGCGATTTTTAGCTTAATTAAACCATGTGCTTGTAATAACAATAAAGCACGTCCACCGTTTGTCGGATCACTAGGGACCACAATCTTCGCACCCTCTTTTAGATCTTCCAAACGTTTCACTTTTGAAGAATACAATGCCATCGGCTCAACATGTACGCCACCGACCGAAATGATGTCTGTACCGTTATTCGCATTATACGTTTTCAAATACGGATCGTGTTGGAAGTAGTTGGCATCAATATCGCCCTCTTCTACCGCACGGTTAGGCAAAATATAATCGTTATACACTCTAATATCCAAATCCACGCCTTCTGCTGCCAAAGCAGGTTTCACATGCTCAAGAATTTTTGCATGAGGCACAGGACTGGCACCCACTACCAATGTTTCACCCGCTTGGGCTGTTGCCACTAATGCGACCAAACCCAATGCCGCCAAGAATTTATTTAATATCATCGTTCACTCCTTAAAGCACTTGCGAAAAAATATCAATAAAGATGATTATCATAAATTATTTTTTATCAAAATTGATTACTGATGTGATAAAAATTTCACCATCCCATAACCAATAAGCTCAATTAGTTGCACAATTACAACCGTTAAAATGACCGATACCCATAAAATCGCTTTGTCATAACGATAATATCCAAAATTAATCGCTATATCACCTAGACCACCTGCCCCGATAATACCGCAGATAGCGACATAACCGATTAACACCACCTCGGTCACCACGATAGATTGAATAATCCCAATTCTCGCTTCAGGCAACAAAGCCCAAAATATCGTTTGTCTAACGTTCGCCCCCATCGCACGACAAGCTTCTGTAATCCCCGGCTTTAAAGACAACAAATTATTTTCAACCAAACGAGCGAAAAAAGGAGCGGCCCCGACAATCAAAGGAATTAAGGCTCCTTTGATCCCCAATGCAGAACCAAATACAAAGCGTGACGCATCCACCATCCATAACATCAAAATCACAAACGGGACGGATCGGAAAAAATTCACCCAAACACTCAAGATAAGATGGATCCATTTGTTGGCCAATAATCCCTCTTTCTTTGTTAAAAATAGCAAAATACCGATAGGCATCCCTATCAATACCGCTCCCACCAACGATAATACAGACATGATCAACGTGGCAACAATACCCTCATTAATCATGCCCCAATCTACATTTGCAAAACTTTGAAAAAAACTCATCATACGATCCTTTTACTGTCTTACATTTTGCAAAATTTCAAAACTAACCTGATGCTCAAAAAACAAGGCTTTTAACTTGGGAATATCCGTTTCATTTGCATTGATCGACACCACGACCTGTCCATAAGGAATGCCTTTAATTTGTCCAATCGTCCCCTGCAAGATACTGACAGCAATCCCCAGTCTTTTAGTAATCAGGCTAATGACGGGTTGCGTCGTTTCTTCGCCACGATAAGTCAAACGAACGACTAAACCTGTTGTCACCAGTCTTTGCCAATCTTCGCCTAGTAAATTACTTTCACCTAACAAAGCCTTTGTCGTCGCGTGTTTCGGTGCCAAAAACACATCCATTACACTTCCCTGCTCCACAATCAAGCCACCGTCAATCACCGCCACTTCATCACAAATTGCTCGAATCACATTCATACTATGTGTAATCAATACAATCGTAATATTCAGCTTTTTGTTAATATCTGCCAAAAGATCTAAGATAGACTGCGTGGTTTCAGGATCTAATGCACTGGTTGCCTCATCGCACAATAATAATTTCGGACGACTGGCCAAAGCACGAGCAATCCCTACACGTTGTTGTTGCCCTCCCGATAACTCGCCTGGATATTTGTGTTCTAACCCTGTCAAACCCACCAAATCTAATAATTCTTTCGCACGGGTTAGCTGCTCCTCTTTACTTACACCCATCAATCTTAGAGGAAAACAAACATTTTCTAATACCGTACGCGAACTCAATAAATTAAAGTGTTGAAACACCATACCAATATGATGGCGTTCTTGACGTAATTCGGCATCATTTAGCCCACATAGGTCCTTGTCATCAATTAATACCGCCGCCCCCTCGTCAGGACGCTCAAGCATATTAATCATTCGGATCAAAGTACTTTTCCCAGCTCCCGAACGACCAATAATCCCAAAAACACACCCTTTTTTGATCGATAAATCTATCCCCTTTAGGGCCTTTACCGTCATATTTTTGGCGTGATAAGTTTTATGAATATTCTTTAATATAATCATGGTGTAATATCGATATTTTTCCACCCACTATTGTACAACTAGTTCATGAGTTATTGACCTAATAGGTAGATTCATGGTTACAATCTAGGGCAAATTAGTGTATCCTAAATTAATAAAACATATTTTTATAACAAAAAGGTATTGGTCATATGTCAAAAACGCTTATTATTGCAGAAAAACCATCTGTAGCTCGTGATATTGCTCAGGCGCTTGGGGGCTTTAAACGAGAGGGAGATTTTTATGAAAGTGAGCATTATGTGCTTTCTTCTAGTGTCGGTCATTTATTGACACTAGCCAATCCTGATGATGTCAGCCGTGGAAAGTGGTCTTTTACTAACTTACCAGCGATTCCAAAAAAACATTTTGATATTGTACCTACCGACAAAAAGTCTCAAGCTCGTTTGAATATGCTCACAAAATTAATCAAACGACGTGATGTAGATGCACTCATTAACGCCTGTGATGCGGGACGAGAGGGTGAACTTATCTTCCGTTACATTGTCCAATACAGTGGTACGAAAAAACCTATCCAGCGTCTTTGGCTACAATCCATGACCCGTTCGGCCATTGTCGATGCTTTTTCTAAACTACGTCCTGATGCCGATATGAAACCTCTTGAAGATGCGGCCCGTTCTCGTGCTGAGGCAGACTGGCTCATCGGAATCAATGGCACTCGTGCGATGACCGCCTTTAATAGTAAAGATGGTGGTTTTTATAAAACACCTGTCGGCCGCGTTCAGACACCGACTTTAGCGATTGTATTTGCACGTGAAGAACAAATTCGGGCCCACAAAGAACGCACTTATTGGGAAGTTTACGCTAATTTTGCGTGTGCAAATGGTTTTTATGAGGGGCGTTGGTTTAATCCTAATCACAAGAAAAACAACGAAGATCCCGATGACCGAGATCATCGTATTTGGCTAAAAGAAACGGCTGAACTCATTCAATCCAAATGCCATAGAAAAACTGGCGTGGTCACGGAGGAATCTAAACCCAGTAGCCAACAATCGCCTCTTTTATTTGATTTAACGAGCTTACAAAGAGAAGCTAACTCTCGTTTTGGTTTCACTGCGAAAACCACTTTGGCATTAGCTCAAGCACTTTATGAAAAACATAAGGTATTAACCTATCCTCGTACTGATTCACGTTATTTACCTGAAGATTATTTATCTCAGGTCAAGCAGACATTACAAACCATTACCGAATCTACCACGAGTATTAATCGCCCTCATGTGCCTTTTGCTAGTAAGATATTACAGCATAATTGGGTCGTGCCTAATCGTCGCGTCTTTAATGACAAAAAGGTTTCTGATCACTTTGCAATCATTCCTACTTTGCAAATGCCAAAAGAACTCAGCGATGCGGAAGCAAAAATTTATGATCTCGTATTAAAGCGTTTCTTGGCAGTATTTTTCCCAGCTGCCCAGTTTAATTTAACCACACGTATTACCAATATCGAAGGTCAATTATTTAAGACAGAAGGTAAGGTATTGGTTTCTCCTGGATGGTTAGAAGTATATGGTCGCCAACACACAGAAGAAGACGCTTTGGTGCCGATCGAACATAATGAAAAAGTGTCTGCAGAAGATATTTATATCAAAGAAGCCCAAACACGTCCTCCTGCACGTTATAACGAGGCGACCTTATTAAGTGCCATGGAAGCGGCAGGAAAATTAGTCGAAGACGATGAACTGCGTGAAGCGATGTCTGAACGTGGCTTAGGCACGCCTGCGACACGTGCCACCATTATCGAAGGGTTATTAAACGAACAGTATTTGCACCGTGAAGGTCGTGATTTAGTGCCGACCGCAAAAGCCAGACAGTTAATGACCCTACTGAATGGTTTAAAAGTCACCGAGTTAACCTCTCCTGAACTAACAGGTGAGTGGGAACATAAACTGAAACAAATGGAACAAGGACAGCTAGAACGACAGTCTTTTATGCAGGATATTACGCGTGTCACCCAAGTACTGGTCAAACGTGCCAAAGAATATGAACTTGACACCATTCCAGGCGATTATGTCACGCTTTCTACGCCTTGTCCTATGTGCCATGGTGTTGTCAGAGAAAATTACAGACGTTATGCCTGCGATAATTGCGATTTTTCAATTACCAAACATCCTGGTGGTCGTACATTTGAAACAGATGAAGTGGAAACCTTGTTGAAAAACCGCGAGCTGGGTCCATTAAATGGCTTTATTAGCAAGATGGGACGACCTTTTTCTGCCTTGTTAAAAATCACCTCAGACGGAAAACTTGAGTTTGACTTTGGACAAGACAGTGAGGAAGATGATGAGAAAATCGATTTTGCATCACTAACCCCTACTATTTGCCCTGTTTCTCAAGCCGAAATTTACGATACGGGTATGCAATACATCATTAAACATCCGCCTGCATCGTTAGCATTGAAAGAAGAAGAATTGAAGCTATCCAAAATCATTCTTCAACAAGAACTATCGACCGATCAAGTGGTGAAATTGCTAGATGAGGGCAAAACCGATTTATTAGAGAACTTTGTCTCCAATCGTACTCATCGCAAATTTAAAGCTTACTTGGTACTCAATAAAGGTGGCAAAGTAGGATTTGAGTTTGAAGAAAAAACGCCCAAAACACCTCGTCAGAAGAAAAAATGAAGCAAAATCTCATCCAAAAATACAACATCCCCGGTCCTCGTTATACCAGTTACCCTACCGTTCCATACTGGGATAATGAGGGCTTTAGTAGCGAACGCTATATACAAACACTGAAAAAAAGTTTTGATGAAAGTAATGCCAAAGAAGGTATTAGCTTATACATTCATTTACCCTACTGTGAAAGTTTATGCACGTTCTGTGCCTGTCATAAACGCATTACCAAAAAACATTCTGTCGAAGAGCCGTATATTGACGCACTTCTTAAAGAGTGGTCTTTATATTTGAACATCCTAGGCGATCGCCCGAATATTAGCGAGATTCACCTAGGTGGTGGCACCCCGACTTTTTTCAAACCTGAAAACCTCAAACGTCTGATTGAGGGAATTTTATCCACATCCACCGTCGCACCAGAACATAGTTTTAGTTTTGAAGGTCACCCGAACAACACCACTCGTTCCCATTTACAAACTTTATACGATCTAGGTTTTAGACGCGTCAGTTTCGGCGTTCAAGACTATGACGCTAAGGTTCAAATCGCGATTAACCGCATCCAGCCTTACTTTAAAGTCAAAGAAGTAACGGAAATTGCTCGAGAAATAGGCTACACCAGCATTAGCCATGATTTAGTGTTTGGCCTACCGTTTCAAACTTGGGAAAGCGAAGAAAAAACCATTAAGCAAACCATCGCCTTAAAACCCGATAGACTCGCCTTTTACTCCTATGCACACGTACCTTGGATCAAAGGTGTTGGCCAACGTGGGTTTGATGAAAACGATCTACCCAGTGGTCCAGAAAAACGTAAACTTTACGAAAATGGCAAAGCGTTATTAGAAGCATTAGGCTATGTAGAAATTGGCATGGACCATTTTTCCTTGCCTCAAGATGAGCTATACCAATCGATGTTGAACCGCAAGATTCATCGTAATTTTATGGGCTATACCTCATCCTCAACACAGGTGATGATCGGCTTGGGCGTTTCGGCGATTGGCGATACTTGGTATGCTTTTGGCCAAAATGAAAAGTCTATTGAAACTTACTACGAATATTTGCAAAAAGACCTCCTGCCTATCTATCGAGGACATATTCTTACCTCAGAAGATTTAGTGATCCGTCGTCATATCTTAAATCTAATGTGTTTATTGCACACGCGTTGGGACGATCCGCAAGCACAGTTTGCCGAACTTCCCCAAACATTAGAACGATTACAGGAAATGCAAAACGATGGCTTACTCACTCTGTTACCGAATGGTATCGATATTACCGAAGAGGGGCGAACCTTTGCACGCAATATCTGTATGGCATTTGATTTAAGAATGTTACGAAACAAACCCGAAACTCGTATTTTTTCCATGACGGTATAAGCCCATGAGTCTGATTCCTGAAATTCGCGAAGGTCAATCAATTGAGCTGTTGAAAGCCTTACATATCCTGACACGTGACGGAAAAATTAATCAAGATACACGTCGCAAACTCAAACAGGTCTATCATCTTTTTCAGTTTATTGAACCTTTGATGAAAGATATATTCGATCATCAAGACACCCTGAATCTCGTGGATCACGGGGCAGGCAAATCATATCTCGGTTTTATTCTTTATGATTTGTTCCTCAAAAACTTCCCGCAAGCTCATGTTTACGGTATTGAGACACGTCATGATCTTATTGTTAATGCTCAGTCTTTGGCCAAAAAAATCGGTTTTGAACAAGGCATGAGTTTCTTAGAAATGAATACGGCAGACAGTTTTCATCACCCCAGTCTTCCTGAAAAAGTCGATATCGTGACCGCTTTACATGCTTGTAACACGGCTACAGATGATGCTTTAAAGTTTGCACTTATTCATCAAGCCAAATACGTGGTACTGGTGCCTTGTTGTCAAGCAGAAGTCGCTGCCGTGTTTAGAAAACTCAAAGGCCATACCCTTGGCAAAACCCCTTTGTCCGAAATCTGGCGACATCCCTTACATTCAAGAGAATTTGGTAGTCACTTAACGAATGTATTGCGTTGTTTACAGCTTGAAGCCCATGGCTACCAAGTCACGGTGACGGAACTGGTTGGATGGGAACACTCGATGAAAAACGAACTCATCATCGCCAAGAGCAAACACAGTGCCAGACAGCGACAATTGGCCATTCTACAAGAAATGAATCTCGACTGCCTAAAAGAACGATTCGCCTACGATCTGTGAGATTGTTGATCATGAGGATAAGTCGCCTTAACCGCCGTCTGACCTCACGATTGAATCGGGACATTTTGTTCGAGCAAAAGGTTTTTTGATGTAGATTGACGGCATATCAATGACGTGACAGCCTTGTTTACTCACGGTGAGAGACGCATTACCCCATCAGCAGATCGCCCCTCTTTTTCACCCACCGTGAAACATGCTTCGAGCTATCGCAGCGGTTCGGTGAGCGAATCTACTTGCTGTAAGACACACTCTCTATATCTCAGTAGATTGACAGCCTTGTTTACTCACGGTGAGGGACGCATTACCCCATCAGCAGATCGCCCCTCTTTCCCCCCACCGTGAAACATGCGTCAATTCTTATTCAGAGCACGTTGTAGTATCGAGGCAAAGTCTTGGGCATTTTTAAAACCAATCACTCGCTCGACTAATTTCCCTTCTTTAAAAATCAAAATAGCGGGCGGTCCAAATAATCGATATTGTTTCAAAATATCCATATGTGCTTGCGTTAAATCCGTCATATCAATACGATACAACTTCATTTGACGCATCATTTGTTCAACACGGGGATCGGTAAACGTATATTTTTCCATTTCAATACACGCCACACACCAATCCGCATAAAAATCCACCAAAGCGATTTTTTCTTGTTGCAACACCTGATTCAAGGTGTTTCCATCGTGAATATCATTAAATTCTAAATGACCCGCTACACTGCCCAAAGCTTTGTTTTGAGCCATTGTTAGCGGACTTAAAGGATTTAAGGCATCGCGACCACCCGCCGCATAGCCTATCACGATCACAAACGCCCATAACACAAATAAAAGACTCAACACCTTAGACAAAAGTCGCCATAAAGTGATGTTGCCTATCGATTCAAACAACCCTAAACAAATAGCAAAGCCTAGGCATAGTGCGGCCCACAATATCATCGACAAACCACTAGGTAAAATCGCTTGAGCCAACCATAATGCGGTCGCCAACAGTAACAAACCACAAAATGCTTTCACACGATACATCCATTGTCCTGTTTTAGGCACCCAACGTCCTGCACCTATCCCTAAAAGTAACAATAATGCACCTTGCCCCCACGCCAAGAAAAACAAAGCTAATGCACCTGTTAATAAGCTTTGAGTTTGGGCAATAAATAACAACACGCCCGCCATTGGTGCTGCCACACAAGGCCCTAACACCAACGCCGACAATAAGCCGACCACAAACGCTTGTCCTACACCATGTCCCTTAATCGTATTTGTTTTTTTATTGAGTAAATTCTGGACGGCAACTGGCATCTGTAAATTCAACACATCAAACATGGCCAATGCAAAAACAACCAAAATCACTGCAAACGTGCCTAATACCCAAGGATTTTGCAACCAAATCGATAAAGAGGCCCCCATCGCTGCCGCCAACACGCCCAACAAAGTATAGACCAGCGATACGCCCAATACATAAGCAGCTGACACGCCAAAGCCTCGTTTAGCGGATACCGTTGTCGAAGATGAAGATTTTCCAACAATGATAGACAATAAAATAGGTAACATGGGCAATACGCAAGGCGTTACTGACAACATCACGCCTAACGCAAAACAAATCAACACGATTTGCCATAATGAAGCCTGAGTCAGATAACGTGCGACTCCCTCATCATTTTCGTTCCATAACGCCGTTACATTTGTCGTGCGGTCCGTTTCATTGATGATTGTATCGACCTGACTACTTTGACGAGTATTCAAAGGAAACTTCATAAAGGAAGTGTCCGATGCCGATAAACGCTGCACGTTTAATTTACCAGAAGCATCCTTACTCAGCGTAAACGTCTCGTCCATGGGTGGATAGCACAACCCTGCATCCGCACACCCTTGAAAATGCACTACCAGACTGCCTTCACGCGACGTACCCTTTACATCTATCTGTCCTTGCACTAAAGGCTGATGATAGACTTGTACCACTTTCCCAAAATTTTCATCATACTTTTCTTCGGCCACTGGTAACGTCATATTTAAAGGCGTTGCATCCAGTGTCGCGTTCAAACTTTCTTTGTACAAGTAATAACCAGGTGCCACCTTAATCCCTACTAGCAGCTGATCCTCATCTAATACGGACACCGTTGCTTGAAAGGCTTGTTCAGGCTCCAAAAACTCATCTGCATGAACGACATTCATCCATCCTACCAACAACGCTAACCATAAGGCTAGGCACCCATATATGATTTTCTTGGGGGAAATACTAATCATGACTTGCTACCTCTTTAGCCACCCAAGAAAGATACTCCGGCAATCCGCCTACTATCGGCATCACCACAATTTCTGGAATCTCATAAGGATGTGCTAATTTAATCTCTTGTACACAAGCTTCTTGCTTTGCTTGCGTCGTTTTTATTAATAGTTGCATTTCCGATTCAGCCTGCAATTTGCCCTCCCACATATACACGGACAGACCTGCTGGTGAAATATGTGCACACGCTGCCATGCCATGTTCAACTGTTTGATGAGCAATTCTTTTTGCGGTTAATAAATCAGGGACCGCTGTCATAATCAATACACATGCTGATAAATCTTTCATGCCAAACCATTTCAATGCTTAAAACAAAAGGTATTGTACCCTCATTTTGAGGCCTACACCAAAATACCTTATTGTGCGTGCTACCGCTATCAATGAGTAGCATCTGTTTTCAACGGTACCGCTGCATTCAGTCCTGCCGCACCTTTGACAATACTAATAGACACCTCTTTTTACAAATAGTTTCATTTAAAAATAATTTATTTTTTTGATCAAGTCTGCTCCTATCTAATTTTTTAGCAGAGGTTTATTCAGGCCAATTAAACAGGTGTGTTAGGTTAAAATGAACGCTACTTTAAGTAGATTATTAGAATTGGAATAGTCGTTATGCTTCAAGACCTAGAACAGATTGCCCAGAAAATAAAATACCTCGTCACAGAGAAACATCATTTAGAAAAAAAATACCAAGAAACGCTTTCCGAGAACCAATCCTTATCGGAAAAGATTGATGCTCAAAAAACGACTTTAACTCAAGAAATCCAAGAAAAAGACGCGTTGATTCATCAGCTAAAAAATGAGGTATCTAGTTCTACACTGAAAAGCCAAGAGTTTGAAAAAACCATCAAAAGTCTTGAACAAACCGTTGAACAGCTTCGCGAACAGCTTTCACAGAGCGAAACACAGGTCCAATCCTTAAAAAATGACTATGAAATACTGAAAAATGGGGCGATTCAAGCTCGCGAACGTGTCGAAAAAATCTTGATTAATTTACCTGCCGGAGAAGAATAATGTCAAAAATTACCGTCAATATACTAGGTCGTGATATTAATCTTGCGTGCCAACCTCAAGAAAGCGAGAAAATCCGCAGTGCTGCAGAATATGCAGGTCAGTTAATGGACAGAATCAGAAAGAAAAGCACTAATTTAAGCAGTGAACAAGTCGCTATTTTGGCATGTATCCAACTAGCAACTGAATTACAAAACGTGAAAGCTCAAGATGGTCCTTTGGCTGGCGTTTCCTACGGTAAGCTACAAGAAACACTCGCTGATATTAACGACTTGCTAAATAAAGAACTCAAAACAAATCCTTAAACAACCTTAACATGGGATCTATGCCGATACAGATCCCATCCCCCCTACTTTCGCAACATGATGGCTGATAACGTTCAGAAGCGGTGCCGATGCGAATCTCACACACCACCTTTACACCCTTTCCTGAAACATTTTATAATAGCGACGTCCCTGCTTTATGCGAGATAAGCTTATATTCTCTTACCTATGCTTGTGGCATCGGGTTGTTAGCTTAGAAAGGTGGGCGTGAGCGTCTCTTTGTCAGATGAACCCGAAACCTCTCTCAAACGACCCACTTGAACTTTAGGGTTCGAGATGCCAGCTTACACGCATACTACGCGGGGACTCTCTTTCAGCCACCCCCTCACTGAACATTAAATTTCTAAAAATCTACCGCTGCTTTACTGTACTGTTTCTTCTTTTGGAAAAGACAACGGTGATATAAGTTTTTTATCATCGACAATATCGTTATAAATTAATGGTTCATGCTCTGGCATATGCCTTAAATCATAAGGACTGTAGCGTGAATCCGTTAAATTTGTATCAACACCAATCCATTGTGAAAATAACGATAAAAAATCAAATCCACTAAAATATTTATCATACATCTGATGAGTCGTGCTATCGCTACTTAATATTAAAAATGGAATTCGATAAGCATTCAAAATATTAGAACTCACTCTTACACCATTTTCTTGAACAGACATGCCATGATCAGAGAAATACATCAAAGAATAACTCTCTCCTTGCTTTTCTAAAATATCATGAACTTGTCGAAGAAAGGCATCTGTTTTTTCAATCGAAGCAAGGTAACAATTTGGTACTTTTCTCACAAACACACGATAATGATTAGAAAAATAAAACAAGCGATCACATGGATTAGGATGAGAACCAAACGTATGCAATACGATGAGCTTGGGTTTTTCTGTTTTTTCTTTCAAATAACTTCTTAATGAATTCAACAATACAAAATCATCCGTTTTTATCGAAGAATAATCGCCTAAATTTAAAAATTCTGTCTGAGAGGAATATTTAGCGATTGCACTAATAGGACTATCATGCTCTCCCACAAACCCTTGATTACTAGCCCAATAAGTTTGATAACCAGCGGTATTGGCCAACGTTATAAAATTATTATTCAGCTGATAATGAATACCATCTTCCGTCTTACTTAACATTCGAGACAATGAGCGAACCGTATTAAAACTCGTTGAATAAGCCTTGTTAAAAAATACGCCATTAGCAGTATTTAAAAAAGGAGTGGTTAGATGAGAATAACCGTACACTGAGAAATAATCGGCTCTTGCACTCTCACCAATAACTACCACGTAATAACGATAACGAGCATAATTTTGATTTTTTTCAAGCACCCAATCTACAGGCTTATTCCTTATTGATTCCATCAAGGCAATGTTTTCTTCGTATTCTTTGCCCAACTTATAAAATTTATAACTACTTTGAACAGGAAATGAAAAATAAACGAGGGTAGAAAAAACAAGAATAAATATAAGTTTTGAAATTCGATTCAGCTGGCTAAACTGAATAAGTGGCGTTTTTCGCCCAAAGAAACATAACACCAATAAAAGTATAATAAAGATGCCTGCACCGACATATGTTTTAGGAGGTATCGTAGAAAGAAAACCTATCGCCTCCGTAGCATTAGTCTGAACAACCGCTACATACGTTTCTAAATTAAGTATTACCCCCCCCATATAAGTTTTAAATAAAACGCCAAATACCGTGCTTATAAGCCCCAATGGCAACAACAAATAAAGACAATAACGATTACCTAATGCAAGAAGAAAGCAAAAAATAAATACCGCCATTTCTTTTTTGTTTAATGTTCTATCCGTCCAATCCCCTAGAATAATAAACAAAGCAATAATCAACGTTAAAGAAAGAAAAATATAAAAACGATCTTTAGCGACTACACCCACTTTAACACCTCTAAAAAAACAGCTTAGTCATAAAAACTAAGCTGTTTATTTTATCGTTCTTTATTACCTTTATAAAGTAGGCAATAACACGAACATCAAGCCTGCAATAATCGTGGGGATAGCCGCAGCTGCCAACAAATAATGCGGGGCGATGCTTTGATCGGGGAAGAAGCGTTTTAACAAAGAGAATCCTGCTGGATTAGGGGCATTAGCAATGACCGTTAATCCACCACCTGTCACCGCTCCAGCGACCAACATATAACGCCAAAACTCTGATGTCCCATCCACCAAAGATCCCAAATAGGTCAATGCCGCATTATCCGTGATCGCTGTCAATGCCGTGGTACCAAAGAACAAGACGGTAGGACTTAATCCTCCCAACAAATCTTGCAACCACCATTTTTGCAAGCCACCTAGAATAATTAATCCTGCCAAGAAGAAACCCACTAATAAGCCCTCTTTGATCAATAAAGGATTTTGATGGCGTTCATACGCTTGTGTATAACCTATAAATAGCATTAACAAACCTAAAAACACGCTCGCGTGATGTGCTGAAAGTACCACGCCCAATAAGAACAGACAGTGCATCGCAATCACCACTAATGGCACGGGTTCACGTGTATCTTTTGATACCTCATCAGAAGTGCTAGAAGCGGCTAACAATTCTTTACGAATCATAAACGTCAAAATACTTGAATTAATCAAAACCGCAATAGCTGCTTTCCACCCAAAATGCTCCATCATATAAGCAGTATCCCAGCCAAATGTTTTTGCAACCATCAATACAGGTGGTGCGGCATAGGCTGTCAACACACCGCCAATCGATACGTTTACAAATAACACACCGATCACAAGGTATTTATTAAAAGTGTTTTGGCTAATCGCAAAATAAGTGCCACCCAAGGTTAAGGCTGCTAACGTCATCGCTGCAGGTTCTGTAATCAACGATCCTGCCAATGGCACCAAACAGATCGTGATAAAAAACTGAGCCACACGCGTATCAACAGGGGCCAATTTTGCCAATCCTTTTACCACACTTGAAACAAGCTGTAGAATCGGACGACTGGAGGCAACCACCATAATCGTAAAGACAAACAGAGGTTCAGTAAATTTATGTTCGGCCGCCAACGCATCTAAATAAGCAATGGCCCCTAATTGTCCTGTCGCCGCTTGCGATAATGTATTCGCATCACTCAAATGATGAGAAACATCCGCACCAACTCCCTGAAAAATAAACATAAAGCCAATGAGTATGGCCGCCCACACTCCAAAGACAATTTCCACTTCAGACATCAAGTGCCAAAAACCTGAGTGTCTCGTATCCATGTGTGCTAATTTTGCAAACTTTGAGACTGAGAATGTATGTATAATCGCTAAAGCAAATAAAATCGTTGCGATAATTTCAATTGTTGAGGGTGCAATCCAGGTTTGCATAAAGTAAAATACCTCCACATGTTAAATAAAGTTCTCTTAACAAAAGAACCTATTTTACCAAAACAAAACTTAGCCACCACACAAAATGAGTGTGCAACATGATTTTAAACATATGAATCCTGAAAAAACAGATAATAAGCCTATCTCACACCACGACCTAAACGACATCCGCCTTAATGACTGGGTCAGCAAATACTTACCTGTATCTTGGCAACCTTATGCTCGTCTTTGTCGCCTCGATAGACCAGTGGGGACATGGTTAACATTATTGCCTTGTATTGCGGCATTGATTCAAGCTGCACACGGACTGCCAGACATCGGGCGATTGATCGTTTTTAGCCTAGGGGCTTTATTAATGCGAAGTGTGGGATGTACCATTAACGATATTTGGGATAGAGACTTTGACAAACATGTCGAACGAACACGCTATCGCCCTCTAACGAATGGGGATCTGTCTCTCAAACAAGCCGTTATGTTTCTTTTAGCACAACTGGTCTTAACGGCTTGCCTTTTGTTTTTCCTAAATACCTATACCATTTATTTGGCCATTGCCGTCGTGCCTTTGACCATTATCTATCCTTTATGCAAAAGATTCACCTATTGGCCTCAAGTGGTGCTGAGTTTGGCCTTTAACTGGGGGATGTTAATGGCTTGGACAGACACACTTAACACGTTGCCTTGGGGAGCCGTGCTGATGTGGTTAGGGGCAGTCACATGGCAAATCGCTTACGATACGATGTATGCCTATGCAGATTTAAGCGATGATGAAAAACTTGGGTTAAAATCTACAGCACGCTTATTCCAACAAAATGGATTATACTGGTTATCTTATTTTTATACGTTAACCGCACTATTATGGCTAGTCGGGGGAATATTACTTGATATGAGCATCGGATATTACGTTGCTTTGGCCATAATTACAGCGTTTTTAGTGTGGCAACTCTACCAATTTGATTTAAAAAATCCCGCGAGAAATTTTCAACTCTTTAAAATCAATATTTGGACTGGGGTGCTACTTATTGTTGCAAGTTTACTTGGTGTCTTGCAATAACACATCAGAATAACTACTCAAAGGACTAATATGGAATTTAATGCCTATTACACACTTATTTTTGCAACGATTGTTCTGTTATTTGGACGTTTTTTAGTCAAAAAGATCAAATTCTTGCAAGACTTCAACATCCCTGAACCTGTTGCAGGGGGCTTAGTGGCCGCCATCTTATTACTCATATGGCACAGTGTTCAAGGTACCAGCTTTACCTTTGACGGCAATCTACAGCGGACATTCATGTTAATGTTCTTTGCCTCCATCGGTTTGAGTGCCGACTTTTCTCGTCTCAGAATGGGTGGAAAGCCTCTTATTATCTTTTTATTCGTGGTAGGGGCATTCATTATTGTTCAAAACGTTGTCGGTGTGTCCATGGCGATGTTATTAGGACTTGATCACTCTGTTATCGGCCTTATCACTGGTTCTGTTACCTTAACAGGCGGACACGGTACGGCAGGTGCATGGGGTGGTGTGTTTGAAGCAAAATACGGACTCACCAGTGCCAAAGCCATTGGTATTGCCAGTGCGACGTTTGGTTTAGTATTAGGTGGATTGATCGGTGGACCTGTTGCTCGTCGTTTAATTAATAAAGTAAGAACACCAGGATTAAATACTATTGATGATGGTTCGCAAGACCTAGAGTTTGAACGTCCCAAACACCAACGTTACATTACGTCTAGTGCGGCGATTGAAACCCTAGCCATGTTCGCGGCTTGCTTGGTATCTGCTGAAATTTTAACCGCGGCGACCAAAGGAACTTGGATTGAATTACCTCAATTCGTTTGGGCCTTAGCCAGCGGTGTTGTCATTCGTAATTTCCTAGTATTGGTCTTCAAAGCCAATATGTTCGATCGTGCGATTGATGTATTTGGCAACGCGTCATTATCCTTATTCTTGGCAATGGCGTTATTAACATTAAGATTGTGGGAATTGGCTGACTTAGCCGCACCGATCCTTATCATCTTAGCGGTACAAACTATCGTGATGATTTTATACGCTTATTTTGTGACCTTTAGAGTCATGGGATCTAACTATGATGCCGCTGTTTTAGCCGCTGGACATTGTGGTTTTGGGATGGGTGCTACGCCAACAGCCATTGCAAATATGCAGGCCATTACGGACAAATTTGGTCCCTCTCATAAAGCATTCCTAATCGTTCCCATGGTAGGAGCTTTCTTTATTGATATTATTAACGCAGCGATTCTACAATTATTTAATAGCTTACCGTTTATTAATTAAACAAAGCATTTATGCGAATGCCCAGTGTTTTTATGCTGGGCATTTTTATTTATTACGCCTGCATCCTGCAAACTTAATCTACTTCCCAAAACATACTACCCACTTAATCGCTGTTTTTTATACATAAGCGTTATCCTGATAACTTAACTTAATAAACTTACTTAATTTACTTAATTTAATGAACGATCTTTATAACGTCACCGCCCATACGAATAAGGCGTGTTTTACTACCTTTACAACCCAACACCCTTTTCTGCACCGTCCACCTCAAAAAACCATCAACCCCGCTTCCTCACACGCCACTCAAACGTACCATCACAAAAAAAGCTCAGCCACCTACTCAAACATCTTGACCACGATATTAACCTGCTTCTAAGCCATCAAGCACGCTTCCTCACACGCTGTCTCACACACCTCATCACACGCCACCCCAACGTACCATCGCAAAGAATAAAAAAAAGCCGAGGCACTTACCTCGGCTTCATATGATGAAAAGAAATTATTCTTCGTCTTGTCCCTCATCATCACTTGATGAAGTAGGGATGAACATGGATGCAAATGGGTTCACATTTGTATCGCTTGGAATAATCTCATCAATTTCGGCATCAATCTCTTTGAATGGGTTTTCCAAACCAGACGAATGGCTAGAATACGCTTCGTCTAAGATTTCTGATGCAGGGGTTCCCGCACGTTGTGCAATAGCTTGATGATAAGCCAACCCTGTACCAGCAGGAATCAAACGACCCACGATTACGTTCTCTTTCAAGCCACGTAAATCGTCACGTTTACCCATGATAGCCGCTTCGGTCAAGACACGAGTTGTTTCTTGGAACGATGCAGCCGAGATGAACGAATCAGTAGATAAAGATGCTTTTGTAATACCTAATAAGATATTTTCATACGTCGCAGGCACTTTACCTTCAGCGATGACGCGATCATTCTCATTCAACATTTCTGAACGTTCTACCTGTTCACCTGGAATAAACTTCGTATCACCCGCATCAATAATATTGACACGACGCAACATCTGACGAACAATCACTTCAATGTGTTTGTCGTTAATTTTTACCCCTTGTAAACGATAAACGTCTTGAACCTCGTTCACAATATAAGCAGCTAATTTCTCGATACCTTGCAATCTCAAAATATCATGAGGGTTTGCAGGACCATCGACAATCAACTCACCTTGGTTAACCACTTGGCCGTCATGAACTAATACTTGTTTTTCTTTAGGTACTAAGAATTCATGTGTCGTACCGTCTGTTTCAGTAATAACAAGACGTTGTTTACCTTTTGTATCCTTACCAAAAGAAATCGTACCTGTCACATCTGCCAAGATACCTGAATCTTTAGAAGCACGTGCCTCAAAGACCTCAACCACGCGTGGAAGACCACCCGTAATATCTCTTGTTTTCTGAGATTCTTGAGGAATACGAGCCAACACTTCACCTACGCCGACTTCTTGACCATCACGAACGGTAATCAACGCACCGACTGGGAAAGAAATGCTGACTGGATGATCAGTACCCGCCATCTTAATTTCTTCACCATCGTCATTGATTAACTTCATCAATGGACGAGCCGCTGTCTTACCGCCACGAGATTTAGGCGTAATCGCTACCAAAGTTGACAAGCCTGTTACTTCGTCCATTTGGCGAGCCACAGTAACACCTTCCTCAATGTTCTCAAAGCGAACTTTACCTTGGTATTCCGAAATGATTGGACGCGTTAATGGATCCCATGTCGCCAAACGAGCACCCGCTTTCACCACTTCACCATCACCGACCAATACTGTCGCAC
This sequence comes from Basilea psittacipulmonis DSM 24701, assembly GCF_000743945.1. Taxonomy (NCBI): domain Bacteria; kingdom Pseudomonadati; phylum Pseudomonadota; class Betaproteobacteria; order Burkholderiales; family Alcaligenaceae; genus Basilea; species Basilea psittacipulmonis. The sequence goes on from NZ_CP009238.1 coordinate 1,937,736, forward strand.
CGTATGGTAGTTTATGACGTTCACGCTCACGACCGTTATCATCAAAAATCATCACTTCGCCAGAACGAGAAATAGCAATACGTTCACCTTTTGCATTCGTCACATAACGCATGCTACTTGCAAATCCAACAGTACCTGCTGATTTCGTTTCTACTGAAGAAGCCACGGCTGCACGAGATGCGGCACCACCGATGTGGAACGTACGCATCGTCAACTGTGTACCAGGTTCACCGATAGACTGTGCTGCAATCACACCAACGGCTTCACCTGCATTCACCATAGAACCACGACCCAAGTCACGTCCATAGCAGTGTGCACACAAACCATGACGTGTCTTACATGTCAATGGAGTGCGAATCTTCACTTCATCGATACCAATTTTATCGATCAACTCTACTTTATCTTCGTCTAATAGAGTGCCCGCATAAATAATCGTTTCTTGTGTATCAGGATGGATAATATCAACTGCCGCCACACGACCTAAAATACGGTCACGTAATGGCTCAACCACCTCACCACCTTCAACCAAGGCTTTCATGAGGTAACCATCTGTCGTACCGCAATCATCTTCTGTGATCACTAGGTCTTGAGTCACATCCACCAAACGACGAGTCAAATAACCAGAGTTTGCTGTTTTTAACGCCGTATCCGCTAGACCTTTACGTGCACCGTGAGTGGAAATAAAGTACTGCAATACATTCAAACCTTCACGGAAGTTCGCTGTAATCGGTGTTTCGATAATCGAACCGTCAGGTTTAGACATCAAACCACGCATACCCGCCAACTGACGCATCTGAGTCACCGAACCACGGGCACCTGAGTCAGCCATCATATAGATTGAATTAAACGACTCTTGACGCACTTCTTGTCCAAAGCGGTCGATCACAGGCTCTGTTGCCAATTTTTCCATCATCGCTTTAGAGACGCGATCACCAGCTTTACCCCAAATATCCACCACGTTGTTATAACGTTCTTGGGCGGTAACCAAACCAGACGCGTGCTGTCTTTCAATCTCACGCACTTCCGTCATCGCTTCTGAAAGGATTTTCTCTTTTGAGTCAGGAATCAACATATCTTCCATCGCAATCGAGATACCTGCACGTGTAGCCAAGCGATAACCGTTTGCCATCAATTGGTCAGCTAAAATCACCGTATCGCGTAAACCGCAACGACGGTAAGATTGGTTGATCAAACGAGAAATTTCTTTCTTCTTCAAAGGTTTGTTCAACACTTCAAAAGGCAAGCCTTTAGGCAAAATCTCACTTAATAAAGCACGACCTACTGTTGTTTCAACACGTTTAAGTTTAGAGGTCCATTCGCCGTTTTCATCTTTGAAATACTCAGGCAAACGTACCGTAATACGTGTTTGCAACTCTACTTCGCCATTGTCTAAAGCACGTTGAACTTCTGCCAAATCAGCCAAGAACATCCCCTCGCCTTTTGCGTTAATACGCTCACGAGTTGTATAGTACAGACCCAAGACCATATCTTGAGAAGGTACGATAGAAGGTTCACCGTTGGCAGGGAACAAAATGTTATTTGACGCCAACATCAATGTACGTGCTTCTAGCTGTGCTTCCAAAGACAAAGGTACGTGAACCGCCATTTGGTCACCGTCGAAGTCGGCGTTAAAGGCCGCACACACCAATGGGTGTAACTGGATCGCTTTACCTTCAATCAACACAGGTTCAAACGCTTGAATACCTAAACGGTGCAAAGTCGGTGCACGGTTAAGCATTACTGGGTGTTCGCGAATCACTTCTTCTAAGATGTCCCAAACAACTGGTTCTTGGGCATCTACCAAACGGTTAGCAGGTTTCAAGCTCGTTGCCAAGCCCATAGAGATCAAACGGTTAGCAATAAACGGCTTAAACAATTCCAAAGCCATCAACTTAGGCAAACCGCACTGATGCAATTTCAACTGTGGACCCACCACAATAACCGAACGACCTGAGTAGTCAACACGTTTACCCAATAAGTTTTGACGGAAACGACCACTCTTACCTTTAATCACATCAGACAATGATTTCAACTGATGCTTGTTCGCACCTGTCATCGCTTTACCACGACGACCATTGTCTAACAAGGAATCAACCGCCTCTTGTAACATACGTTTTTCGTTACGCACGATAATATCAGGTGCGTTGGATTCTAATAAACGTTTCAAACGATTGTTACGGTTAATCACGCGACGATACAATTCGTTCAAATCAGAAACGGTGAAACGACCACCCTCAAGCGGCACCAAAGGACGTAAATCAGGAGGCAATACAGGTAACACCTCCATAATCATCCACTCTGGCTTCATGCCTGATCGTTGGAAACCCTCTAATACTTTTAGACGTTTTGAAATCTTTTTGATTTTCGCTTCTGAACCTGTTACTTTCAATTCAGCACGAAGATTCTCAATCTCTGCATCCACGTCAATCGTACGAAGTAATTCAGCGATCGCCTCTGCTCCCATCAAGGCCACAAAGTCATCACCGTACTCTTCAACTTTTTGAACATAGTCCACATCAGACATAATCTGACCACGTGACAACGGTGTCATGCCTGGCTCAATCACGCACCAAGCCTCAAAATACAACACACGTTCAATGTCACGTAATGTCATATCAAGAACCATACCTAAACGAGAAGGCAAGCTCTTCAAGAACCAAATATGGGCAACTGGACTAGCCAACTCAATATGACCCATACGTTCACGACGAACTTTTGAGTCCGTCACTTCTACGCCACATTTTTCACAAATAATACCGCGACGACCAGGTCCTTTATATTTGCCACACAAACATTCGTAATCTTTGACTGGACCAAAAATACGTGCACAAAACAAACCATCGCGTTCTGGTTTATGTGTACGATAGTTAATCGTCTCCGATTTTTTCACTTCTCCATATGACCATGAACGGATTTTTTCAGGAGACGCAATACCGATCTTAATGGCATCAAATGTTGTGTCCTGATTTATCTGTTTGAATAAACCTGCTATGCTTTTCATTCTTTACGCTCCAAATCCATATCTAATGCCAATGAACGAATCTCTCTTACCAATACGTTAAAGGATTCTGGCGTACCTGCTTTTAGAACATGCTCACCTTTAACAATATTGTTGTAAATATTGCGACGACCCACATTGTCATCAGACTTAACGGTCAACATTTCCTGTAAGGTGTACGATGCACCATAAGCCTCAAGTGCCCAAACCTCCATCTCACCGAAACGCTGACCACCAAACTTAGCTTTACCGCCTAGTGGTTGCTGAGTCACTAATGAGTATGGACCTGTTGAACGAGCGTGCATCTTATCATCCACTAAGTGATGAAGTTTCAAATAGTGCATGTATCCAATCGTGACAGGACGCTCAAAACGCTCACCTGTACGACCATCGATCAAATACGCTTGAGTACGTGTTGGCGTTAACTGTAGTTTTTCACGAATTTCTTCAGGATAAGCAATCTTCAACATTTCCTGAATTTCTTCTTCGGTAGCACCATCAAATACTGGTGTTGCAAAAGGTACACCATTACGAAGATTATTCGCCATCGCCAATAACTGATCATCATCAAACTGTTTGAAATCAGTTTTGATACCCGTCGTGTTATAGACGCGATCTAAGAAACTACGTAATTCTTTGATTTGGCCTTTACGTTCTTCGTCAAGCATTTCGGCGATACGTTGTCCTACGCCTTTAGCCGCCCAACCCAAGTGAACTTCCAATACCTGACCCACGTTCATACGTGATGGCACGCCTAATGGGTTCAATACGATATCCACTGGTGTACCATCTGCCAAGTGTGGCATATCTTCTACTGGAACGATACGTGACACCACACCTTTGTTACCGTGACGACCTGCCATCTTATCACCAGGTTGAAGACGACGTTTCACCGCAATATACACTTTTACCATCTTCAACACGCCTGGAGGCAACTCATCGCCTTGAGTCAATTTCTTGCGTTTTTCTTCAAAAGCCAGATCAAACTCTTTGCGTTTTTGTTCAATAGACGCTTTCGCTGATTCCAAAGCATTCGCCGCTTCTTCATCTGCTAAACGAATATCAAACCAATGCCAACGGTTTTCAAGTCCCTCAAGATAAGCAGACGTAATCTTCGTGCCTTTTGCCAAACGACCTGGACCACCGTTTGCCACTTTGCCCTCTAAAATACGAGCAATACGGTCAAACATGTCATTTTCAACGATACGTAACTGATCGTCTAGATCCGTGCGATAGCCTCTCAATTCATCATCAATGATAGATTGGGCACGTTTATCACGCTGTACTCCTTTACGCGTAAAGACTTGAACATCGATAACCGTACCAGACATACCTGTTGGCACAGTCAATGACGTATCTTTTACATCATAAGCTTTCTCACGCAACACCTCACGCAACAAACGTTCTTCGTTCGTTAAGGTAGTGGTTTCGCCTTTTGGTGTCACCTTACCCACCAACAAGTCGCCTGCACTAACTTCTGCACCGATGTGAATAATACCCGACTCATCTAAACGACCTAATTGGGTTTCAGACAAGTTGCTAATATCGCGTGTAATTTCTTCTTTGCCCAAACGTGTATCACGAGCAAATACGCTTAATTCCTCGATATGAACAGACGTATAACGGTCTTCTGCCACTACTTTTTCAGAAATTAAGATCGAGTCCTCGAAGTTATAACCGTTCCATGGCATGAACGCGATCAACATATTTTGACCCAACGCCAATTCACCAATATCCGAAGACGCACCGTCTGCAATCACATCACCACGTGCCACGACATCGCCAGGACGCACGATTGGACGCTGGTTAATGTTAGTGCTTTGGTTAGAACGTGTGTATTTGATCAAATTGTAAATATCAACGCCCACTTCACCGGCACGACTTTCATCATCATTCACACGAATCACGATACGTGAGGCATCAACAAAGTCAACCACACCACCACGCGTCGCGACCACAGGTGTACCTGAGTCAACCGCTACCGTACGTTCAATACCTGTACCAACCAATGGTTTCTCAGGACGCAAGCAAGGAACTGCCTGACGTTGCATGTTTGCACCCATCAATGCACGGTTCGCATCATCGTGTTCCAAGAAAGGAATCAAAGAAGCCGCTACCGACACGATCTGTGATGGTGCCACGTCCATATACCCAATCTCGCTTGGTGAGGCCATAAACGTTTCACCCGCTTTACGGCAAGCCACGCGATCATTGATAAAACGACCGTTCTTATCCAACTCCGCGTTCGCTTGGGCGATCACGTATTTTGACTCTTCAATAGCCGATAAGTATTCTACTTCATTAGTTGTTTTGCCATCTACGACTTTACGATAAGGCGTTTCTAAGAAGCCATATTTGTTCAAACGTGCATACAAGGCCATTGAGTTAATCAAACCAATGTTTGGACCTTCAGGCGTTTCGATAGGGCATACACGACCATAATGCGTTGGGTGTACGTCACGCACTTCGAAACCAGCACGTTCACGCGTCAAACCACCAGGACCTAAGGCCGAAACACGGCGTTTATGGGTAATCTCAGACAATGGGTTTGTTTGGTCCATGAACTGAGAAAGCTGGCTTGAGCTAAAGAATTCTCTAATCGAGTTAGAAATCGCTTTGGTATTCAATAGATCCTGAGGCATTAAGTTATTGCTTTCTGCCTGACCTAAACGCTCTTTCAAAGCACGATCAATACGTGCTAGGCTACTGCGGAACTGGTTACTAATCAACTCGCCAACACAACGAACACGACGGTTACCCAAGTGATCAATATCATCCACATAACCACGACCGTTACGCAAATCAACCAACACTTCGATCGTTCTTAAAATATCCGCGTTTGTCAAAGTCAACGAAGTCTCGTTCAAACCAAGACGACTATTCACTTTCATACGACCGACTGGATCTAGATCGTAAGTTTCTTTGCTATAGAAAAGACGATTTAATAAATCTTCCAACCCTTCTTCAGTTGAAGGCTCGCCCGGACGCATCAAGCGATAAATCGCCGCACGTGCACTCATTTGATCAGGCACTTCATCAGTACGCAATGTCTGAGAAATATAAGCACCGTGATCAAGCTCGTTGGTATAAATCGTTTCAAACTTCTTCACACCTGCTTCACGCAACTGTGTCAAAATCTCTTCCGTAATTTCAGCATTTGCTTTGACAAGCACTTCACCTGTTTTCGTGTCAACAATATCTTTTGCAATCACACGACCAATCAAATACTCGTCAGGCAAATCGATTTTAGAAATTTTTGCTTTTGCGACATCATTCAGATGTTTCTTAGTAATACGCTTATCCTTGGGAATAAGGACATTGCCATCAGCATCTTTCAAATCAAAGCTTAATACTTCGCCTTTCCAACGCTCAGGCACAAACTGCTTCGTCGCACTGGTTTTATTCAAGGTCACTTCTTCAAATTCATAGAAATGCTCCAGAATACTTTCAGGGGTCATGCCGATTGCTTTAAGCAAAATCGTCACTGGCATTTTACGACGACGATCGATACGGAAGAATAAAATATCTTTTGGATCGAACTCAAAATCCAACCAAGACCCACGGTAAGGAATCACGCGAGCTGAAAAAAGCAACTTGCCTGAACTATGCGTCTTACCACGGTCATGTTCAAAGAACACACCAGGCGAACGATGCAACTGAGACACCACAACACGTTCAGTACCGTTAATGATGAAAGAACCAGTATCCGTCATCAAAGGAATTTCTCCCATGAAGACTTCTTGCTCTTTCACTTCTTTGACACTTGCCTTGCTCGAATCACGGTCGATAATTTTCAAACGAACCTTGGCATACAGTTGTGAGGCATAAGTAAATCCACGCAACTGACATTCTTTTACGTCAAACACAGGTTCGGTCAAATGATAGCTAACAAACTCAAGGCGTGCTGCACCATTGTTACTGTCAATTGGGAATATTGAATTAAACGCCGCTTGCAATCCATCGTCTTCACGCTTGTCTGCAGGAATATCTTTCTGCAAGAATCGGCGATAAGACTCTAGCTGTGTTTCAAGCAAGTAAGGAAGTGGCTGTACATTTTCGCGTTTTGCGAAACTTTTACGAATACGCTTTCTTTCAGTAAATGAGTATTGCATTTTCACTCCAGATTGGAGGGGTTGGAGATTTGGGACGTCCAAACCTTTCTTGTTACGACTCCATAGAAAACTACTTTATACAAGCTGTTTTTTATGGAAACACAACAAAAATAAAATCCCTAGTTTATAAACAGCAAACCCCAGGGGCACAAAAATGTGACCCTGGGCATAAAAAGTAATCTAAAAAATTACTTAAGCTCAGCCTTAGCACCAGCTTCTTCAAGTTTAGCTTTAGCAGCTTCAGCTTCAGCTTTTTCCATACCTTCTTTCAATGGTTTTGGAGCGCCGTCAACTAGTTCTTTAGCTTCTTTCAAGCCAAGACCAGTGATTTCACGAACTACTTTAATTACGTTTACTTTGTTAGCACCAACTTCAGCCAACACTAACGTAAATTCAGATTGTTCAGCAGCTGCACCACCAGCGTCACCGCCAGCTACAGGCGCAGCAACAGCAACAGCAGCCGCTGCAGCTGAAACGCCGAATTTTTCTTCCATTTCTTTGATAAGCTCAGAAAGCTCAAGTACTGTCATGCTAGCGATAGCATCTAGAATTTCTGCTTTAGATAAAGCCATTTTAAAAACTCCAATAAAAATATCTATTAAAAACCAGGGTTTGTTTTGCTTTGGTTAAGCAACAACGCATTCTTTCGCAATTATTTTGTATCGCGAACCGCAGCCAAGCCACGAACGAATTTTGTTGGCACTTCGTTAAGCGTACGTACGAATTGTGCAACAGGTGCTTGCATAGTACCAAGTAATTTGGCAAGCAATTCTTCACGAGAAGGCATTTTAGCAAGTGAATTAACACCCGCTACATCCAATACGCTATTAGGTAAAGAACCCAAGCGAATCACGATTTTCTCGTTTTCTTTTGCAAAGTCAGAAAGCACTTTTGCACCAGCTACTGGATCTTTACTGATCGCATAAATTAGCGGACCAGTTAGATCGTTAACGATACCCTCAAATGGTGTACCTTCAATAGCTTTTCTCGCTAACGTGTTTTTCAATACACGCAAATACACGCCTTTTTGACGCGCATTTTTACGCAATACGGTAACCGAAGCAACGTCAATACCACGGTACTCTGCGACAACGATCGATTGTGCTTCTGCAACCTGTGCAGAAACTTCTTCGATAACTGCCGCTTTCTCACTACGATTGAGACTCACGGTTTGAACACTCCTTCAAATGACACGGTGGGAACAATTCCCGATGTGTCGACCATATGCGGCGTCACTGGTAGAGCTTCTAAATGAATATCTTCCATGGGACGCCATCTGCGTAGGATACTTTCGTGATTATGATCATCAAAGGATTTCAATGATCTCCTACGGTCTTTGATAGCTTTGCACACTGAATCCAGCGTGCATTGCCCAAAGTTCTTTACAACGGCTTAGGCTGTTTGTTGCACTGAAGCCGTATCCACGCGAGCACCTGCACCCATTGTTGATGATACAGATAGCTTACGCAAATATACACCCTTAGCAGAAGCTGGACGAGCTTTAACCAAAGCATCTACCAACGCTGCCAAGTTTTGTTGTAACTGTTCTACGGTAAATGATGCACGACCAATAGTGGTGTGAATGATACCTGCTTTGTCTGTACGGAATTGTACTTGACCCGCTTTAGCATTCTTCACTGCAGTAGCAACATCAGGTGTTACCGTGCCTACTTTAGGGTTAGGCATTAAGCCACGAGGACCCAATACTTGACCTAACGTACCTACGATACGCATTGCATCAGGTGACGCAATCACGATATCAAAATCCATCTTACCTGCTTTTACTTCAGCAGCTAAGTCATCAAAACCGACTACGTCCGCACCAGCAGCTTTTGCTTCTTCAGCTTTATCGCCTTGAGCAAACACCGCTACACGTACTGTTTTACCCGTACCAGCAGGCATTACGATAGAACCACGAACTAATTGGTCTGATTTACGTGGGTCAATCCCTAACTGAATCGCTACGTCAATTGACTCATCGAATTTTGCAGTGGCCGTTTCTTTGATCAAAGCCAATGCTTCAGACGCTGTGTAAAGTTTATTACGATCAACTTTTGCACGAAGTGCTGCAACACGTTTAGAAATCTTAGCCATGTTTATACTCCTTCAACCGTAATACCCATACTACGAGCACTACCAGCGATAGTACGTACTGCTGCGTCAAGATCAGCAGCTGTTAAATCAGGCTCTTTAGTTTTTGCGATTTCTTCTACCTGTGCACGTGTCAATTTACCTACTTTATCAACGTGAGGACGTGAAGAACCTTTTTGAACACCTGCAGCTTTCTTAATCAAAATAGAAGCAGGTGGTGTTTTCATCACGAATGTGAACGATTTATCAGCAAATGCTGTAATCACCACTGGAATAGGTAAACCAGGCTCCATGCCTTGAGTTTTGGCATTAAATGCCTTACAAAATTCCATGATGTTTAAGCCACGCTGACCTAATGCAGGACCAATAGGTGGCGATGGGTTCGCCTTACCAGCTGGCACTTGTAGCTTGATAAAGCCAACAATTTTCTTTGCCATTTATAGACTCCTTGGGTTTTAACGCAGACTAGCCGCTTCCCATAGTTTAATGTTAATCAAAAAATACACAACAAACGTTGTTCTTTACACTTTCTCGACTTGATTAAAGTCAAGTTCGATAGGCGTAGGACGACCAAAAATCATCGTCATCACACGCACTTTATTCTTGTCATAGCTCACTTCTTCAACTGTGCCATTAAAGTCCGCAAAAGGACCTTCTTTCACGCGAAGTGTTTCACCCACTTCAAATAGAACTTTAGGACGTGGTTTCTCACCACCCTCTTCCATCTGAGCAAGGATTTTATTAATCTCTACTTTTGAGATAGGCGTAGGACGATTAGTTGAACCGCCCAAGAAACCTGTTACACGATTAGTGCTTCTTACTAAATGCCATGTGTCATCATTCAATTCCATCTCGATAAACACATAGCCTGGATAAATACGACGTTCAGTAACTTTACGCTGGCCAGCTTTATTACGTTCTTCCACTTCCTCAGACGGCACAAGAATACGACCAAAATAATGTGCAAGATCAGAGTTGGCAATACGCTCTTCTAACGCTTGTTGCACACTCTTTTCCATATTAGAGTACACATGTACGACATACCAAAGCTTGCTCATTTGTATTCCTTAACCACCCCAGCCAAGAAACTGGCCGTAAATTAACCATTCAACAATCTTGTCCACAATCCACAAGAATATCGCCATCGCCATAACAAAAGCAAACACGACACCCGTCATCTGGATTGTTTCTTTACGTGTTGGCCAAACAACTTGGCGAAGCTCACGGTAGGAACCCTCACCAAAACCAACAATACGCTTTCCTAAGTTAGTCATCCAAACCAAAAAAGCAGCCACTAAAACACTTAGGACAAAAATCAACGCTCTGGACCAACCTGGAAGCTGAACACTCGACGCATTATCAGGACCAAACCAATAATACGCAAAAATGCCTAGCAGCACACAAATCACCGCTAAGACAATTTTTACCTTATCACCAGAAGAGCTGACTGTTTCTATATTTTGGTTATTAGACATCATACAAATAAAATGGCAGGGGCAGTAGGAATCGAACCTACAACCTTCGGTTTTGGAGACCGACGCTCTGCCAATTGAGCTATACCCCTATAAATCTAAGATCAGTATTAACGAAAAGTTGGACTGCATATTATACAGCCCAACTTTAACTTTTGCAAGTCAATTATGCAGTGATTTTAGAAACCACGCCAGCGCCTACAGTGCGACCACCTTCACGGATCGCAAAACGTAAGCCTTCTTCCATCGCGATAGGCACAATCAACTCAACGTCCATTGCAACGTTATCGCCTGGCAATACCATCTCTTTATCAGCTGGTAGTGTAATCGTACCGGTTACGTCCGTTGTACGGAAGTAGAACTGTGGACGATAACCTTGGAAGAATGGCGTATGACGACCACCTTCTTCTTTTGAAAGAATATACACTTCTGCTGAGAATTTAGTGTGTGGTGTGATAGAACCTGGTTTCGCCAATACTTGACCACGCTCTACTTCTTCACGTTTGGTACCACGCAACAAGATACCTACGTTATCACCTGCTTGACCTTCGTCTAGCAATTTGCGGAACATCTCCACACCTGTACATGTTGTTTTCGCTGTTGGACGAATACCCACGATTTCGATCTCTTCACCAACTTTGATCACACCACGCTCTACACGACCTGTTACCACTGTACCACGACCAGAAATAGAGAATACGTCCTCTACTGGCATCAAGAATGTACCGTCAACCGCACGCTCTGGTGTAGGAATGTAGCTGTCTAATGCTTCAGCCAATGCCATGATTGCTTGTTCGCCCAAAGGACCTGTATCGCCTTCAAGAGCCAACTTAGCAGAACCTTTAACCACAGGTGTATCGTCACCTGGGAAGTCGTAGCTGCTCAACAACTCACGCACTTCCATCTCTACTAAGTCCATCAATTCTTCATCGTCAACCATGTCCGCTTTGTTCAAGAACACAACGATGTAAGGTACACCTACCTGACGGCTCAAAAGAATGTGCTCACGTGTTTGTGGCATTGGACCGTCTGCAGCTGAACACACAAGGATCGCACCGTCCATCTGTGCCGCACCTGTAATCATGTTCTTCACGTAGTCAGCGTGTCCTGGGCAGTCAACGTGTGCGTAGTGACGATTAGCTGTTTCGTACTCAACGTGAGCCGTGTTAATCGTAATACCACGTGCACGCTCTTCAGGAGCCGCATCAATCTGTGAATAGTCTTTAGCTTCACCGCCGAATTTCTTCGCCAAAATCGTGGTGATCGCTGCTGTTAAAGTTGTTTTACCGTGGTCAACGTGACCAATCGTACCGACGTTTACGTGTGGCTTGGTACGTTCAAACTTACTCTTTGCCATGACCCGACTCCTAAAAAATAAAATAAGTCTTGGATGATTGGAAAATAAAATTACCCTGGTGCCCATGGCGGGAATCGGACCCGCGACCTCTCCCTTACCAAGGGAGTGCTCTACCACTGAGCCACATGGGCCTTCTTCACTAAAACACGGGAAAATCTGATGAGAGAAACTCTGGAGCGGGTGATGGGAATCGAACCCACGTCATCAGCTTGGAAGGCTGTTGCACTACCATTGTGCTACACCCGCACATAACAGTCACCCTGTATTTTGGTGGTGGTGGAGGTTGGATTCGAACCAACGTAGGCGCTAGCCAACAGATTTACAGTCTGCCCCCTTTAGCCACTCGGGCACTCCACCGCTGTAGAAAAGATAATTTTACCCATAAATATTTAGAACGTCAAGCAGACAAATTACTTTTTTAAAATTCTTGTCGTATATTTGCACAACTTCATCGAACAAAAGAATGCCTCAGCCAAGCCACCACCTTTCTTGCCTCCTGATCAAATCGTTATTTTTACACCAAGTCCTTTGTCTCTTGTAAACTTTACCCCAATTCTTTTATCCATCCAAACACACGCGTTCCACGAACAAGCCCGTCAGATCGAAATGTTACCTTTATCCACGCAAACACATACGTTCTACGAACCGCCTTATATCAGCTGGTCCCCATGTTTTGGGCAAATACAAAGCTGGCTCAATTAACTCTACTTCCACAATCATCAACTGTTTTTGTTCCGTTAACAACCCATCTATGCGAGCGTAACGAGGCATTTCTGGCAACATTGATAATATTTGCTCGCCTAATTCAATCCATGATTTTTTTGCATCAATTGTTTTGACTTTTGCCCCGTATTGCGAGTTATAACGCCATTCTCCAGATGTTTCCAAATAACGATTAGCCGCATGAGAGAATGTTCCATTTGTATATATCAAACAAATTTCACCTTGAATACTAGATACAAATGGTTGAAGCAACAGGCCATTCGGATAGTCTTCTCGAGAGGGAACATGGCCATTAAACCGAGCAACTCCTTTTCCGCTTTGCCCATAAACAGGCTTAATAACAGGATGTTCACCCAAGCCCAAACCATTAATATTTGCAAACCGAGCGTCCCAATCCTCCTCAACACCCAAGTAAACACTAGCAATCACTGGAATCCCTTTATTTTCCAACTCCAGCAAATAACGCTTATCCATATTCCATAATTGAAGTGAGGCCGTATTCTGAATCCCACCCTTATCGAAAGACAACAGCCAACTCTTATATGCCGTTATCTGCGAAGTATAGTCCCAAACAGCCCATGGCAGCACACATTGATGACGTTTAGGCACCACCTTTTGCCAAGGAATCATCTTTGCATTCAATACGTCTGATAACCGCTTAATATCTTGATTTCCTGTTGGCCACTGTTCACATGTCGCCAATATTAAACTATTGTCCATATCCTGAAATATTTTTTGCGTACGCTTCCCAACGCCCTTTATTAGACTTCACAACACGTTCCAATTTTGGAATCGCTTCTTTGATCTTTTGTAGATTTTTAGCCTCGCCTACTTGAATAATCCCCACCATTCCCATCATTTGATGAGGTGGACACACATATAAATAAACACCCTCTTTATCTAAAACCAAACGAAACGTTTCATCTAACTCACTTCTAAAAGATGTTGCCCCTTCTGGCACCACCTTACTCATCACATTATGTCCCTTTTGAGTGGGTTCAAAAATAACCGTATCCCCCGGTGCAACCTTTAAAAAACCTGGTTCAAAAATCATCGTCTGCCCATCAGGCGACCAATCCAACATCTTTACACGATGCTCAGCCCCATACGCTTGAGAAACCGCTGCTAACAACATACACAAAATAAATTTTTTCATTTCACTTCCTTTTCAAACACTCATTACTGAATAAGACACCCTATCTTTTTTCTGACACACTTCCCTACAACGAACACCCTACAACGAACACCCTACAACGAACACCCTACAACGAACACCCTACAACGAACACCCTACAACGAACACCCTACAACGAACACCCTACAACGAACACCCTACAACGAACACCCTACAACGAACACCCTACAACGAACACCCTATTATTATCCAACAAAACAACGGTATTTCTGTTCCCGCTTATTACTCACATTAAAGAGAACGTTACCATCATCTCCCTCTTTCCTTTCTATAGACACAAAACTGCCTCATTACCGTTAAGATCGGACGCCACCTCACCGCACCCTTTCTTTCTGTGGGAACAAAAACCCGAAGAGGATGTATGTTTAATTGCATATGTATCATCCCTCCCTTTTTTTCTATGGACACAAAAACATCCTTATCGCACCGATGACTTGGGTGTAATCGCCATATTCCCGTTTTCATCGTGATAGAAAAAAATTAGAGGCTATCTTAGATAATTGCTAATTTCCCGATAATTTATAGTATACCCCTCCATCCAATATGGAGGGGTAGGTATTTTTATACTTTAATGTCTAGGTTTAATTCGTTTAAGATTTTGACTTGATCGGTTGTTAGAGGGTGTAATACTTTTTCATCATCAGTAACAAATAACTTAATATCGTCAAGCTCTTCAATTATATTGGTGAGGCTATACTTATATTCGATTTCTGTATGTCTAATTCTATTTCTTAATGCACTTAATAGAATTAACGCAATGAACATGACGAAGATTTTTCCGTTTGTTGTTTCTGAACGTTGAGTTCTTAATCTTCTTGAATCTAAGTTTGTTTTGATGTCGCAAAAAGCTTTTTCGATGAGATCTTTACCTCTATATGCCTCTAACACTTCTCCTGACGTTAAATCTAAATTGTTGGTAATTAAAACAAAATATCCTAGTCTATTATATTCATAAGAAATTTTTTCAATATCTCTTTCATATGAATACTCCGTTTTACCCTCTTGATGAATTTTAAAATACTTACAAGTTTTCTTTGTCACCACTTTTTCTTTTATTTTGTCTTGTAGTGCCTTTTCTTCATACTGCAAGTATTCTTCAAAATCAGACTGTAGCTCAATTTGTTTATCAAGATCTAAGAATACATGCAGATTGCATTTCATTCCTGTTAACTCAGAAGAAATTGTTCGACATTTTACCGTTTTAAATCCAGGAACTAAATCAGTGTAGCCCAGCTTTAGCTCTGAAATCTCATCGATAGATTGTCTTGATAAGTTTGTGTTTCTGGGTAAAAAAGTTATAAATTTATTCCCTAATTCATCGATTGTCTTCAAGTTATCACTTGAGAAATAGCCTTGATCCATGACGAAGGTAATTTTTTTACCTTTTAGATTCTTAGTTAAACTTAACATGAATTTTAGGTACGATTTATCAACAATGTTTCCCTGATACCAAGAGTAATTGAAAGGTAAGCGTGAATCGTAACCATATAGGATGCCAAGGTTTATCTGCTTTGTTTTGTCATTTTCTTTGTTGAATCCAAGTTTTGCTTCAATGATGCTTGAACTCGTTGAAATCGAGGTTGAATCATAGGCTAGAAAGTTTTCTGAACTTGCTTTTTGACTCCATAGATCCAGAAACTGATGTCTTTTTTCTTGAGTTATCACTTGAGAAAAAATATCACTAATCCTTTTGTCATTCATACATAAAGAAGTCGGCAAATAGTGTTTGTTAGCCCATCTTTCATATCCCTTCATCACGTTGCCACAACAGAGCATATAGGTAGCTAACGACATTAAATAGTGATGATCGCTACCAAAAACCTTTCTTAACATAACATCTAATTCTAGTTCTTTTGCTATTGTTTGAACGAGCTGCAACAATCCTTCAGGACGCGTGTATTTAACAGCAGATAATGGAATCTTTGAACAATCAACTTCTTCTTTTATGAACTGTGGTTTATCGTAAACTTTTAAATAATTTTCATTAGGTTGGAATAGTCTAGATTTTTTATCAACTAACTTGCCAATGGTGATTTTCTTTGATTGAGGATTGCCGTTGGCATTTCTTTTATACGCATAGTTATAAATCACATAATAAGTATCTTTGTATTTTAGATACGTGATGTTTTTATCAGGAAGCGTTGCTAGTTGATTTAAATATGCCATTATGTTCACCTAATGTAGACTGTGAATCATATGGTAGTCTACAACAACAAGGAAATCAAGCCAATTAGATTGATTTTCTTGTTATTTTTTTAAAGATTTTTTACACTTAGGTGTTGTTTGTATACCAAAAATTATAAGAACATGTGTATCCGTTTAAACAGAATCAACAACAAAAAGAATATCAGTAGAAAAACGATATAGAATAAAAAATCGGTTTTAGCTACATTTATATTCAAAGGAATGTTAACTTGGCAATATCGTTACATTTTGTATTAAATCGACAGTTATATTCTTTGATTAATATTAAAGAACTTCAACGCCTCTAAAATAATTCAGTTAAAACTTTTAGTCCTAAATAATGAAATCAACATCCATTAAATGAGCTGAATCAAGTTCTTTCATATTTTTTATTTTTTCAAAATATTTAATGATTAACTCACTGGCCAACCTTACCTTCTCTGATTGAATACGTTGTAATCTAACTAGATAAAGTGGTGCAATCGGCAACTGCCAACCAGGACAAAGCTGCACTAATTCACCGCTAGCTAAATATTGAGCTACATCTAATTTTGGTTGAATAGAAATGCCCAATCCATTTAATGCTAATTGACGACTGTTATATAAGGTATTACATCTGATTCGATACCTAGGTTCAAGCGTGATTCGTTCACCCTCTTTCGTGAACTCAAGCAAATTAAATCTATTGTTGTGATGACTAATCCAATTCAGATGGGCTATTTGATCAGGAGACTGTAGTCTTTTAAATCGACTCATATAACTAGGACTAGCACATACCACCATTTCCAAATCATATAGATGAGTTGCAATCATGTGGTCTTGCAATGAACCCGTTCCCACTCTCAACGCAAGATCGACTCTCTTTTCAAACAAATCAACGACCGCATCTTCAAAATAAATACTTAAATTAAATTCTGGGTTTTTATCTAAAATATGTTTGAATGCTTTGATCAACAAACTATCCATCAACCCTGTAACGCAGGTAATTGTTAATTCACCAATAGCCTTCTCTCTTATGATGTCAATCGCCTGAAATGCTTTATCGGCTTGTTGTTTCATAAGTACAGAATGTTGATAAAACGCCTCTCCCGCTTCTGTCAATGACAATTTTCTAGTAGTTCTATTAAATAACTTTATTGATAAAGACTGTTCTAACTTTTTAATATGCTGTGTCACTGCTGAGGGAGTCATTTCGAGCTTTTCAGCAGCAATATTCATTGAACCAGATTTTACCACTTCAACAAAAACAACCATTGACTTAAAATCGTACATAATTCACTCTTTTGTTGATCATCAAACTATATTTTAATAGATAATTACCAGACATCCAACATTAACCAAAAACACCTACCCTCTATTATTCATTAACCACAATGAACTCATAAAAAACACTTCATCCAACCACTCCGTTAACGACGATTAGACACAAATGGACTCAGAAAAAATATTTGATCCAAACATTCCATTAACGATGATTAACCACAAATAAACTCATAAAAAACATTTCACACAAGCATTCCGTAAAAAATACATCATCATTTATTACGCAGAACATTTAATTTAAAGGTATTAATAACTTTTCTCTGTGATTTAAAAAACTTTTCCATCAGCCCTCATTCTTTAAAATCATCAAGCACCAATTAACAAAGAGAAAGCACTTTACACAACCACTTCGTAAACATAATTAACTGCAAATGAACTCATAAAAAACATTTCACACAAGCATTCCGCAAAAACCACTTCATCATTTATGACAAAGAATATTTAACTTAAACATACTAATATTTTTTTCTCTGTGATTTAAAAAGCAGCTACTCGCTTCTTGTTTTTAATCAAAAATCATAACTTTTGGCTTTTTAATCTGACCAATAAAAACAAATATACCTAATTTAATCATCGAATATTTTTTGATGTTTCACGTGGAACATTAAATTTAGATAACAATAGATCCATGTTAAACGCCCCCTTTATAGCCTATTTTGAGGGTTAACATTAACCATAATTGCCTTACTATTTCGCTCTCTCACCCTATCGTTGGAAAACCCTACCCTTGAAACGAAACAGAAAACATATTATTTAATTAGAAAGGATGCGTTTAGTTTTTCTTACCTTGTAATCGCGTTATTCCGCTCGTTTTATTTTTCTTAAATATTAGAAAAACAGTAACCACATAAATTCAGGATAAATTAAACCTATTTTTTACATAAAATATTAAATCAAAGAGTAATAATTCAATCTTCAAACACCCCTTTATAGCCTATTTTGAGCGTTAACATTAACTGTAATCGCCTTACTGTTACACCGCATCCCATCGTTAGAAAATCCCATCTTTGGAACGAAACAGAAAACTAACTCAACCACCTCAAAACACAACACATATTATTTAATTTCAGAAGATGTATTTAGTTTATCTTATCTTGTAATCGCGTTATCCCATCCGTATAATTTTTCTTAAACATTAGAAAGATAGCAACCAATTGAATTTAAAAGGAATAAACACATGTTTCACGTGGAACATTTATACCAATACATCTACTGCTCTACTAAGTTTTAGATTGTTTTTAAATTTTGGGCTTTTTTGTTTATCTAAAAGGCTTTTGTTAATTTGAAATTAAAAGGCGTACGGATTATTAAATATTAAAGATCTTAAAGTTGCTTTCTATGAAATGAAGTTCGTAAATTAAACATTAATTTATAGTTTTAAATTCTAAGGAAGAAAAAAACACGTAAACTTTTGTTAGCAAAACATAGAAACTAAGAAAATTTGGTTTTACTATTTAATTATTTATACAAATAAAAAAATGTTCTTTTTTTTAAATAAAATCCTTGTAAAAACTTTCTATGCTGTTTTCTTATAAATTCGTCGGACTTTATTTTTGTCATTGATTATTTACCTATACAAAAACTACCAAAAATTTTACCTAACAAATCATCACTAGAAAACGTGCCTGTAATCTTGCCTAATGCATCATGAGCTAATCGTAGTTCTTCTGCAAATAAATCTAATAACTCGTCATTTAAATTAAGATAAGCATTATCTAAGTGTGTCTTACACAAATTAAGTGCTTCGATATGACGTTGTCTGGCAATAAAAAATGAATTGTCTAATTCCTGCAATCCTGCCAAAGTCAAAAGCTTAGTTTTTAATTCTTCTATACCTTGACCGGTTTGTGCAGAGATATACAATGTATTTTCATCATTTTTCAATGGCTTATCTGTCAAATCTATTTTATTGATAATATTCAAAATTGGCGTATTAGGTGATACTTTTTGTAAAATTTTTTCATCCAATTCTTTAGATTCATTATTAATCTCTTTTAAGTGAAGTAGTACTTGAGCTTTTGAGATTTCATTCCAACTACGATTAATACCAATATTTTCTACTTCATCGTCTGTTTTTCTTAAACCTGCCGTATCAATAATATGCAATCCAATCCCATTAATTTGGATTTCGCGTTTGACTGTATCTCTCGTTGTTCCTGCAATGGATGTAACTATAGCAACCTCTTCTTCAGCCAAAGCGTTCAATAGACTAGATTTACCTACATTTGGTTCACCAGCCAATACTACGTACAACCCTTCTCTAACAATCATGCCTTGTTTTGCTTTTGCAAAAACTTCATTTAATTCTTTTTGAATAGCATCGAGTTGTTCTTTGGCTTTATATTCTTTAATAAATTCAATATCTTCCTCAGGAAAATCTAATGTAGCTTCCACGAGCATTCTTAGATGAATAATTTGATCGTTTAATTTATTAATTTTTTCAGAAAAAGCCCCACGTAAAGACTGAATCGCACTTTTTGCTGCTGCTTGACTCGATGCATCAATCAAATCCGCTACAGCCTCTGCTTGCGTTAAATCCATACGGTTGTTTAAAAAAGCACGTTTTGTAAACTCACCTGCTTCTGCTAACCGCATTGAAATAAAACTTCCTTTTTTTAAACATAGACTCAATAATCTTTGCATAACGGCAATACCGCCATGACCTTGAAGTTCTAATACATCTTCACCTGTGTAAGAATGCGGCCCTTTAAAGTATAAAACCACCCCTTCATCTATAATTTCGTCTTCATCTTTAAAAGACAAAAAATAGGCTTTTCTTGGTTCGAGGCTTTTTCCAAAAAAATTTAAAATATACTGAGTCAAATCCTTATAGGAAATGCGTATTACACCAATGCCCCCTTTACCTGGGGCGGTAGCTACTGCAACAATCGGATCTTTATCAGTAATCATGTGGATAACTTTGTGAATAAATATTCAATCAAAACAAAAATATTTAATATTTTATTTATAAAATAAAATAACTATTTGATATTAATAAACAAAAAAAGTTTTCTTTGTTAAATTAAAAATTGTCAAAATTATTAACTCATGTGGATAAGTTAGTTGATAATCTTAATTTAAGTTCTTCGGCTATTGCTTCAATCTCTTGTTTATTAACGTTTTCTTGGGCATGTCTATTTAATTTTTTACCCTCATAACACGGTACTAAATGAAAATGTACTTGAAAAATTGTTTGTCCTCCAGCATCAAAATTATATTGTTTTAATTGCAATCCATCCGCTCGAGTCACTTCCATCAACACGGGAGCAATTTTTTTAACGGTATTCATGCAAGCAATAAGTGATTGATTATCCAAATCAAATAAAGTTGGTGCAGGAGATTTAGTTATAACTAGTGTATGTCCTTTGCTTTCTGGCATAATATCCATGATAGCAACTGTAAATTCATCTTCATAAATCTTAAAACTCGGTATTTCGTTTCTAATGATTTTAGAAAATATATTGTTGGGATCAAAATCTAGTTTTTTCATAGTAACCTCTCATTTACAGTATAAGTTTATCGAAAAATTGACTATCTTTAAAGTATTTTTTTTCTCCAAAACTAAGTAAAAACTCTTCATATTGTGGATAACTATAGTAGAAGAAATATGACTAATAACTAAGGGATAACTTTTTAATAACTATAATAAGATATAAAAATTAAAATTTTTTCCAGTTTTTGTTAAGTAAAAATACCTAATTTTTTCAAATAAATTTTTTATTTTATCTTTATGAAAAATAAATGTATTTTTGACTTATTCAACTTATCCACAACCCATATAAAGAAAAATAAGTTTACAAAATTTAAATTAATACTTTTTTTGATTTTTCATTTTTTTTATTGAGTGTTGTTTAAATGCCAAAAGAAAAAAACATTCAA